>NZ_JAGYZL010000002.1:0-203198 GCF_018370895.1 Actinomyces sp. oral taxon 181 | reverse complement strand
TCAAGGGCCTGACCCCGGCAGAATACCGGGATCAGGCCCTACGGGAAGCCGCATAACGGCTACCATTAAACGCGTCCAAGTTTCGGGGCGCAGTTCACATCTCCAACCGGGGCACTTCAGTGTATTTTGCTACCGAATTGACTCCATGATTCGGACTCCATCGAGTACGGGCATGTAGGGAAGAGGGTCGATTCCGGTCTCAAGCACATAGTCCGTCAGCTGCTCGCGGACAACGTTTCGAAGCGTGTGTGGATCCCAAGGCTTGGCAACGTAGTAATCCAAACCGGCCTGATTCAGTGCCTTGATGGTGTCGCTTTGATCGGCCTGTCCTGTGACCAACACCGTGCGAGTTGAACTAAACCGTGGGTCTGCAGTCAGCTCAACAAGGAAATCGACACCCGACTTTCCCGGTAGACGATGATCGGAGAGGACCAGCGCAAGCTCATCCCCATCCGACTCGATTTCGTCGACAACGCTCCACGCATCGGAGGCGTCTTCTGCCAATTCCAAACGGACGCGACCGTCGAATTCCTCAAGGTCACGTTCTAGCGCCTGACGAACCTCGGCCTCGTCTTCGAGGGACAAAATGGTCAGCGTCATGATTCCTCCTCGTGAACATGGTGTGCTGGAATAAGGATCCGCATCGTAGTGGATCCCGGGTGAGAGTCAATGAGTAGTCGCCCATCCAAATCAGCAATGATCGAGTGGACGATGGACATGCCCATTCCCAAGCCGAAGCGCACGCGGCCAGCCTTCGTGGTGAAATGTGGTTCCATAATACGGTCCAAAACTTCGGGTGCAATACCGGGGCCGTTATCGCAGATCTGGACCTCGACTCGATCTCCATCCATTGCTACCCGGATGGTAATTCGCGCTTCGTCATGGCCGCGCGCGGGAAGGTGAATTCCCGAGGCCGGGCTGACCTCCGTGCACGCCTTGAGGTCTGCGGCCTCATCTTCGATTGCTTCAGCCGCGTTCACAATGAGATTGGTCCAGACCTGCTGCAATTTGCTGGGGTGGGCGAGGACCGGTTCCACATCCTCGTATTCGCACACGACATCGATCCCGTGAACCCGATGCGAGGTTAATCGCAGCACATCATCGATCCCGCGCCGAACATCGACCTCTTTGCGCTCATCGGCATCAGGGCGCGCATAGCCCTTTAATGACTGCGTGAGTGCGATGATGCGCTCGCCAGATGCCAGGACTGATCGAAGGGAGCTTCCTAATCGAGCTCCTGCCTGGAAGGCAAGCAGCTGCTTGGGATCATCTGCGAGCTTTTGCGCCTGCTCGCGGTCGCTCAGCCCTGCGCGGATCAGCTGCCGAATAACGCTGCGATCGTGAAGGATTGGCAAGAACTCCTTTTGTAATTCCCTTTCGCGAGCGGTTGAAAGGGGTGGAAGGTCCATCGCAGAATTGAGCGCCTTGAGACATGCCTCCGGTTCGGGTGAACTGACTACATCCTTGGTATCTTCGCGAAGATGCCCGGCCGCCCTCAAAAGGGCGGTGACGGGGTTATTGAGTTCGTGGGCAATTCCAGCGCTGAGTTCGCCGAGCATGGCAAAACGAGCGCCTTCGACAAGCTTTGCGCGCGTTGCACGCAGGTCCTCCAAGGTCGCCGCCAGTTCTTCTTTTTGGCGCTCCAAGTCTTCAGCCAACATCGCATTTTCAACATGAAGGTCCTCGGCTCGCATGAGACGTCGCGTCAGTGAACGAATTGCCAAGGCAGTTAAAACCGTTGAAATTGATTGATCTTCCGTCAAAGCGATCTGAAGCTGTTCGGTGGTTAGACGCACCACTGTTGCTTCGCTTGTCGTCAGCGCGGTGAAAAAGGCACTCTCGCCTCGCGCAAGCGAAATAAGACCAATGAGCGGGCCCGAGGTCGCAAGGTGGGCGAGGACCTCGCCGTGGCGCGAATCGCGGTGGAGCGAAACTGTCCCCTCAAGGACCAAGTGAACTGCTTCGACTCTGTGGCCCTGCGTCAGCAGGTGAGTTCCCCGCGGAAGAATGATCCGAGGCCGAGGCCCCAGGACCCTCTCGACACCTTCAAGCAATTCGTGGACAACCTGAGCTTCATTGAGGTCGAGGCCTTCGAGGATTGGTCCCTGAACCGCGAAAGAAGGCGCACCCTGGATGAGAGCGAGGATCTCTCCTCCGCAGTATCCGCATTCCTCGAGGTAGCGGCGCATGCTTGAATACGCTTGGCCGGATAGCAAGGGGACTGTCCACGGGGAGCGCACGACCGAGGCTAAGTGCCCAGATTCAGTACATATCGCGAGATCAGTATGAATTTCCTGGTCGGTCACCAGCATCCACTGAGTCGACGCCATGAGCGAGGACGCACGTGCGGATTCAATCAGGGCATCGACGTTGGGGACCTCGCTGGTTGCAACTCCCAAGACCACGTGGTCATCGTCCCCGAGGTCCTCGAGGAAGACGCCTAGATCATTGAGATCCTTGATTCGGTCGAAGCAGAGGTTTGGGAAAGACTGCGTGAGATCACGCGTGAGAGGACCGGCAATTTGGCGGGAATTATCTCCAACGACGAGGACATGAATGTGATAGCCCGCCCGGTGCCCACCGCTGCGGACATCGGTTCGTTCAAGAACCTGAGCATCTCCTTGCGCAGGGCCTTGCGTCCACCCGTGGGCAAGCCCAGGTGCGCTCGCGGAAGAGGCCTCGGCTGGGGGAAAGGACACCTACATCACCCCGATCGCACCCCAGGTCAAAGGCGCGACGAAGGACAGGAGGATGATGCCGATGACGCCGACGATGACACCGACAATGGCCATTTCCTTTGTCGGGGTGGTTCCTGTCGAGTAGGCGATTGCGTTCGGAGGGGTCGAAATCGGTAGGCACATGCCCAGCGAGCAGCCGAGGGCAATGACCATGGCGATCTCTGCGGCACCCGTCGATACCGTGGCTGCAAGGCCCATACCCATGGGGACCAGCAGGTTCGCCGAGGCCGAGTGCGAGATGACGTTTGAGGTGACCCAGCCGACCAGCGCCAGAACCAGAATCAGCAGTGCGCCGGGGATTGAGGCCCACTTGATTGAACCGAGCATCCATTTGTCCAAGCCGGTCGCGCTAACGCCGGAACCAAGCGCGATGCCTCCGGCAACGAGCCACAGAACAGGCCAATCCAATGCACGAAGGTCATCACCGCTCATCACCTTTGTCATGAGCAGAATGACGACGGGAAGGAAGCCAACGATATTGGAGGAGATGTGGTGGAGGGATTCTGTCATCCACAGGAGAATCGTTACTCCCGCGACTGCGTAGAAAATGATGGCGCTCTTTGACTTCTCGAATCGCGCAGAGGTGTCAATGTCAAACTTTGCATTGGACGGAATGTAGCGCCACGCGATGAATGCCCATGACAGTGCCAGCAGAACCAGCATGAGCGGGACAGCTGCCAGCATCCATTGGAAGAAGGTGACCTTGATGCCCGCGTTCTCCAGGGCGCCCAGGGCGATGGCGTTAGGGGGAGTGCCGACAGGTGTTCCCATGCCACCAACATTCGCAGCAACCGGGATCGATAAGGCGATGCCAGTTCGCGCTTTACCTTCGGGGAGCGCCATGATGACCGGCATCATGACAGCGAACATGGTCGCCGTCGTTGCGGTGTTTGACATGAACATGCTCATGATTGCGGTAATGAGCATGACGCCCATGACGGTCAGTCGCGGCTTGCCAATGAATGGTTTCAGCAGCACTGCGGAGAGTGCACGGTCGACCTTGTACTTCGCAGCTCCATCGGCAACCATGAATCCGCCCAAGAAGAGGATGATGACGGGATTTGCCAGAGCTCCGAAGAACTTTGTGTAGGCGGGGGCTTTCTCGGGGATGCTCAAAAGGGCATGGTCAGAGATGAAGAGGACCTCGAGGAAAATCACCAGGACCGCGGTACCCGCAAGTGGGACAGCCTCGGTGACCCACAGGAGAATTGCCGCTAAGAAGATCCCAAACATTCGGGTTCCCGAGGCATCGAGGCCGGGCAGCTGGATGAGCAGGCAGGTGATGATCGATATCAGCGCGCCCACAGCTCCAAACACCTTGAAGGGACTCAGGCGTTGCTTGGTCGCAGTAAAGTCGGCCGGTCGGGTCGACATGTTCTGCGCGGAGCGTGGGTTAATAGATACAGATGCAGTACTGCGGTTGCGGCGTACCATGGGCAGACCTCGTTGTCTTCACGGAATGAGTACGCATAATTATATGTCATACATCACGTGGTGATGACCATTTTGATGATCAATCAGCAAGTGATGGGGCGCAGTAGGTGAGTCCGGCTTTGCCTGCGAAATCCCGCGTCAAAGGGTCGGGGAGAAGGGAAACAATTCCGACCACCGTGGCGCCCGCAGCTTCTACAGCTTCGCGAAGTGCGCCGGTGTCCGCCAAAGAAGAGTTTGCTAGAAGGACCGCCGGACGCCCGTGGATGGGTGCGCCGGTGAAAGACGCGTCCGAGGCTGTCGCCTGAGTCGGACGTAGAAGTGCGGCATCCAGATCCAGCCCTCGCCCTCCCGCTGCGTGAATCATCGCGGCAGCAAGTGCGCCGTCACCTTCGGGTGCGATCACCAATTCGTAGTCACCGATTGCGAGGTCATTTTCCTCGAGAAGATCAATGAGGACGTGACCGCAAACAGCCGCACCTTGAGCGCTCAAGGAAATCTCATTGAGGTGCGCAAGTGGTTCTTCGGTATCCAGTATCGGTGCAGTGAGGCTGCGTAGGGCAAGGAGCTGAGGATCGTGAGTGATCATTGTTCCCATTCAGTTGGATGCGGGCTGGACGTAACGGATCAGGTCACCAATTCCGTTGTAGATACGGAAGGGGCGGTAGGGGAAGTTTGCCACGTCATCAGAGTGCGTCGAACCCGAGAGCACCAAGAAGGTCCTCATGCCGGCCTCGACACCTGCGCGGACATCCGTATCCATGCGGTCGCCAACCATTGCAGCTTGTTCGGAGTGGGCACCGATCTTGTTGAGGCCGGCGCGAATCATGACGGGGTTTGGCTTACCGACGAAATAGGGAGCCTTGCCGGTCGCTGCCTGGATCATTGCTGCGATGGAGCCCGCTGCGGGTAGGGTTCCTTCATCGGAAGGGCCCGAAACATCCGGGTTGGTTGCAATAAACTTTGCGCCGCGTTCGATCAGGCGGATTGCAGTGGTGAGTGCGTAAAAGTCATAGAAGCGGGTCTCTCCAAGAACGACGTATTCGGGGTCCTGGTCGGTCATCACGTAGCCCGCGGTGTGGAGGGCCGTCGTCAGCCCCGCCTCGCCGATGACATACGCCGTGGAGTTGGGGGATTGCTGGGAAAGGAACGCGGCAGTCGCATTGGCAGAGGTCCAAATGTGTTCCTCGGGGACCTTCAGGCCCGAGTTCGCAAGCCGAGCAGAAAGGTCACGGTTTGTGAAGATCGAATTGTTTGTGAGAACCAGGAAAGGGATCCCATTTTCTTCCAACGCCGAGATGAAGTCTTGAGCACCGGGAAGAGCGCGATTCTCTTTTACAAGAACGCCGTCCATATCTGACAGCCATGCGCTAATTGGGGGCATATCCGACAGTGCGGTGGAAAGTGAATTCGTCATGCATCTAATGTATCTGTTTGTGGGTTCATTCGGTAGGAAGAAGGCGATGATGGACACAAATTCTCAGCCAGAAGTGGGCGTTGGCCCCTGGCCTGGCGGCCCCGAAAACTGGCCGAACGATGATGTCTATGATCCTCAGCTCCTTGCCGATGGTGATCGGCGAAATGTCGAGGACCGCTACCGCTATTGGAAAATGGAGGCGATCATCGCCGACATCGCTGCCCACGCACTGCCCTTTGAGATTGCCATTGAAAATCTGGGCCACGACTTCAATATCGGCTCAATCGTTCGTAGCGCGAATGCTCTGGGAGTCAGCCGCGTACATATTGTTGGAAGACGCCGATGGAATCGGCGTGGCGCGATGGTCACGGACCGATACTTGGATGTTGTCCACCACGCTGATGTCACGGAATTCGCTGATTCGGTGCGTCAGCGGGGATTATCGCTGGTCGGCATTGACAATGTGCCAGGCTCAATTCCGCTGGAAGGTCACCAGCTTCCCGCTCAGGCATGCCTGATATTCGGGGAAGAATCCAGTGGGTTGAGTGAAGAAATGCGCGCGCAGTGCAGCGAGATCCTTCACATCACGCAGCGGGGTTCGACTCGCTCGATGAACGTGGGCCACGCCGCGGCAATCGCCATGTGGGCGTGGGTGATTCAGCACTCTTAAGCGCGAGCCAGGGCCTCGGCGGGAAAATCTTGTACGCGGTCGGTAAAGATCCCGTTGACGCCCCATTGTGCGGCCGTGCGCGCATCCTCAAGGGAATTGACGGTCCAGGCATTCACTTCGAAGCCCGCGCTGAGCATCTCGTTCACCTCGGCCTCGGTCAGCCCTTCCCAAGCGGGATGGATGGCGCTGCATCCAAGATCGGCAGCCTGACGCCAGGAACCAGCAGTGACTTCATCGCGACGGCACAGCCACGCCAGCGCCAGCTCGGGCATTGCCCGGCGGACAGCGCCGAGCAGCTCGTGGTCAAAGGAAGAAATCAGCAGGCCGCCCTTATTTTTGAAGGACTGCAGTGCGACCTGAAGGTTTTCAACCAATGTATCGCGGCGTTTTCCCTCGGCTCGCGGCTTCAGCTCAATATTGAAGGATGTCTGCGTCGCATTCGCAAAAGACACCACATCGGCCAGCTCAGGAATGCGCTCAAAACGGTAGGTCGGAGAAAACCATGCACCCGCATCAAGTCGGCGTAGTTCCCCGTAGCCCCAGGACTCCCAAGAACCTGAAGAATTCGTTGTGCGGTCGACCGTGTCATCGTGGATCACCAGCAGTGTCCCATCAGCCATGACGCCCACATCGCATTCACACCAGCGCGCGCCAATTTCCGAGGCCTTGGCGAAGGCCGCGATCGTATTCTCGGGTGCAAGAGTCGATGCGCCGCGATGGGCAATGATCTTTGGGAATTCGCTCATTGTGTATCCTTCATTTCTTCACAACAGGTGCCGGTAGCCATCTCAGTTGGGTCTAGAAGTAATCGTCGACGGGAATTAATCCAATCCCCGGGACGAATTGCATCTTTGGGCGACCGGGATTCTCTTCGGTCTCATCAGCTTTCCCATGCATTCCGTCAATTCCCGCGCGCTCTTCTTGGCGGCTGAAACCCTCTTCTTCAGTGAGCGTTTCCATCTCCGAGGCCACGCCTTCGTCAGGTTGGGTCATCAGCGCCGGATCCAGTAGCATCGCTTCGTCACGTTTGGTCGGAAGAATGCTCTTCACGTAAGACTCAATTGCCTCATCTTGAGGGATATCGCGCCCGGCTTCTTCGGCCAAATACCAGCGGTGCTCAAGGAATTCGTGGAAAATCTGTGCGGGTTCAAGCTTTGCAGCAAATTCTGCGGGAACAGCGCTGATGACGGGTTCGAAGACTTCGTTCATCCATTCGTGCGCAACGATTTCCAGGGGGATCTTGTTCTTCCCAGTCATCGCACGGTAGGTCTCGATGTCGTTGAGCATTCGCTGTGCCTGATTTTCGCCGACATCCATACCGGTCAAGCGCATGAGCTTTCGATGATGATGTCCAGCGTCGACGACCTTCGGAGTGATGATCATGTGAGTGCCATCAAGATCCGAGGACATCTGAAGTTCTCCGACCTCAAAGCCCAGGTCATTGAGGCGGCGGATGCGCTGAGCAACACGCCATTTTTGGTTGGTTTCGATGACTTCAGGGCCCGTGAGTTCGTTCCAGAGCTCGAGGTAGCGTGAACGAATACGGTCGCCGACTGCGATGGGGTCTTCTTCGCTGGGGAAGAAAGAGCCGGCCTGCAAGTCCATGAGCTCACCGATGATGTTGGTGCGTGCAAGATCGACGTCGTACAAGCGTTGCCCTTCGGTGAGTGAAGGGTGAATCTCGCCTGTTTCTGCGTCGACGAGGTAGGCAGAAAATGATCCGGCATCGCGCCTGAACAAGGTGTTTGACAGTGAAACATCGCCCCAATAGAAGCCCAGAAGATGGAGGCGAACAAGAAGGACGGCCAAAGCATCAATCAAGCGTCCCGCGGTGTCGGGGGACATATGCTGCGAGAAGACTGCACGGTAGGGAAGGGAGAACTGTAGGTGTTCAGTCACCAATACGGCTGCGAGCTCCTCGCCAAAGGCATCCCGTCGGCCGCTGACGACCGCTGTGGGGATCACCGAGGGGGCTCCCATTCGTGAGAGGTCGCGAAGGAGTTCGTACTCTTTGTACGCGACGCTTTCCCCGATCTCTTTGACTGCGATCACCCTGTCGGAAAGATTGACGAAGCGAACGACGTGGCGTGAAATGCCGCGGGGAAGTGCGGCAAGGATTTCCGTAGGCCAGTCTTCAAGGGGAAGATCCCAAGGCAAATCCAGCAGTGCAGGATCAACCGTTGCTGCCGTGATCTCAAGCGTTGAGGGAATGGGCATGGCTCTATTGTCTCATTCATTGCACGATAGGGCACGGGGCCCGCAACCGTGTGGTTGCGGGCCCCGCATGAGCCGTTTTAGTGATCAGAAACCTTTGATCACTCAGGCAGACGATCGCCCGTGGATGCAGAGAAGTTGTGCTGCTGTCCAGCCTTGATGCGAGTGTGGATCACGCCGCCGGGCTTCGGAGCGGTACGCGGAGGAACGCGGACGATCAGCTGCTCGCCCTTTCCTTCGGTGCCCGAACCCAGGCCGTGGCCGGAGTCTGCGCCTGCAAGGTGACCGTAGATGTAGGCGTCCGAACCCAGTTCCTCAACGAATTCAACTTCGATCGGAATGGTGTTCTCGGTGTCCTCAGAAACAACCTCGAGGCCCTCGGGACGGAAGCCGATTGTGATCTTGCCTTCGTCTTCGGGAACCATGGCATCCAAGGTTGCCTGCGACAGCGGCACCTCTGCGGTGCCGAGCTTTGCAACGTTGCCCTCGACCTTGAACTTGCCCAGGTTCATGGCGGGGGAGCCGATGAAGCCTGCAACGAATTCGTTGGCCGGGTGCTCGTACATTTCCCGGGGAGTTCCAACCTGCTGGAGCAGGCCGTTGTTCAGAACCGCAATGCGGTCACCCATGGTCAGAGCTTCGGTCTGGTCGTGGGTCACGTACACAGTGGTGACGCCCAGCTCGCGCTGCAGCGAAGCAATCTGGGTACGGGTCTGGACACGCAGCTTGGCGTCCAAGTTGGACAGAGGCTCATCCATGAGGAAGACCTGAGGCTTACGGACGATTGCGCGGCCCATTGCCACACGCTGACGCTGACCACCGGAAAGTGCCTTCGGCTTACGATCCAAGTAGGGCTCCAGGTCGAGGATGCGTGCTGCTTCCTCAACGCGCTGAGCAATCTCAGCCTTGGGGGTGCCTGCAATCTTCAGTGCGAAGCCCATGTTCTCGCGAACAGTCATGTGCGGGTACAGAGCGTAGTTCTGGAAGACCATTGCGATGTCGCGGTTCTTCGGCTGTACGTCGGTGACGTCCTTATCGCCAATGAAGATGCGGCCGGAGTTCACGTCTTCAAGACCTGCGAGCATTCGCAGGGACGTGGACTTGCCACAACCGGAAGGACCGACGAGAACCAGGAATTCGCCATCCTCGATCTTAAGATCGAGCTGATCGACTGCTGGCTTGTCAGACCCGGGATAGATGCGGGTCGCCTTGTCGAAAGTTACAGTTGCCATATTGAACCTCCACCGGCGGTACGTGCCGGACGATCCTTTGTAGAGACCAGACGACAGCGTCTTCACTGCCGCCGCGCTTGCCCCACATCAGATGTGAAGTTCGCACTCGCTCACCATAGCACCGCTTGTCGAACAAATTCCAGCCCTATTTGTTATCGACAGCGCACTTGAGGCCTGAAAATCGTCAACCATTCGCTAGGCTTGGGGTGATGCGTGAGCAAGACATGATTGGTGGGTACCGCCTTCTCAAGCGCCTGGGCGCGGGAGGCGCTGCCACCGTGTGGCTTGCCTGTGACGAGGCCGGAGAGCGTGTTGCGTTAAAAATTCTTCACCCCGCCTTGGCTGCCGATGAGGGCTATCGTGAGCGCCTCTTACGTGAAGCTCGGACGGTTAACTCGATCCGCGGTGGAGGGGTTGCGCACATCTTAGATATTGAGATCGATGCCACCCAACCCTTCGTCGTTAGTGAATACATTCCCGGCCCGACTCTGTCCGAACTTCTTGCCAGAGGGGCATTGAACATCGGTGGTGTAGCCGCGATCGGCGGCGCTCTTGCTCAAACCCTTGAAGATGTTCATGCGCGCCGGATTATTCATCGCGACGTCAAAGCCTCCAATGTCATTTGTTCACCCCGCGGTCCCGTACTCATTGACTTCGGTATCGCGATGGGACAGGACGAGGCTCGACTCACCCAAACCGGCCTCGTTTCCGGTACCGCGGGCTATACCGCACCCGAATTGCTCAGGGGAGGGCGCGCCTCGGCGGCTACGGACTGGTGGGGCTGGACGGCAACTCTGCTGACTGCGCTCACCGGGCGCCCACCCTACGGAGAAGGCGCCACAGAAGGGATTTTGGACCGAGTCCTTAAAGGTGAACCTGATACGCGAGGACTTGATCCGCGAGTTGCTTCGCTCATACGCATGGCTCTGCATCCAGACGCTCATGTGCGTCCAAGCCCGGATCAGGTTGTTCGAGAGCTCGCGCAGTGGGGTAGGTTCCGCCTGAGCGACATGGCGGTCTATGGCGGCTCTATGGCGTGGGAAGGCCTCAATTGGGCCCGTCTTCTTGCACCTGCAACTTCCTCACAGGCTCCCACTGTGGTGGCCGGCTTGAGTGAGGGCGATGAAGACGAAGAGCGCTTTGTCGCTGACCAAGAGCATACTTCGCTCCTTGAGCCCGCAGACGCGGATGCAACTCGCGTAATGGAGAGCGGTTTTGCTGAGGATCCCTCCTATGTTGATCCCGAGGCCACGCAGGTTTATCCCCAGACCGCTACTGAGCCTCGAGGCTGGGAAGGCAGAGGCGGGGGAGGGGAAACTGCTTATTTGCCTCCCGTTGCTCCAACGGCCTCGTCAATGGGAACAAGCTATCTTCCCGCAGAGGACGGATACCGTCAGGCGGCAATTCCTCCGAATGTCGAGTTCGTGACGGAACAGCGTCATTACGAGTGGCAGCACCTGAAAACTGCGAATTTCATTGGACTTATCGCGCTGGCTGCGCTTGCTCTTGCACCTATATATATGGGGATGGGCGGGCTTATCTTTGTCGGCGTGATCACTGCTATTTTCGCGGTGCTGGGCGGTGCGTACAGATGGCGAGAAAACCGCCGGATCCGCCATCAAGAGGTTCGTTCCAGTGACAACTGGGCAGCTCTGGGAATGCTTCCCTTTACGGGACTGGGAGCAATACTGTCGACGGCAATTGGCCTTTTCCCAGGAACGGCTTTGGCGTGGGGTCAGTGGGTTCTCTTCTCGTGTGATTTCTACGCAGAGATTGGCTGGTCAATTTACTCGGGCTTTTTTGCAACTAGGTTGGGTAATCCTGGCATTTCGTGGTTCCCTCTGGTCCTAACAGGACAAACACCCATTCAGTCTGATTCCTGGCTAGCAATGAATCCATCCTGGGTTCTGCTGACGTGGGTGCTGACAACGATTTCCCTGTGGGGAATGTGGGTAATGCCAACGGGGCGGCCGCTTCGCACTGGCCTGAGCGTAGCGGTACGGGTCTGCGCGCCGCGAGTGTGGATGCAGGTCATTCTTGGGCTGATTGGTGTACTTGCTATCGGTGTTATTCTCGCGGGGAATTTCTGACCGAGTGAACGCATACCCTCTGTGGTGGATGCTTGCGTCAGTGGCCCTGAGGAATGAAACGCGTAGCATCAGCGTTGGTAGTGTGCGTCGGTGGGTAATGCTCGCTAGGCTTGGATGCACATCAACAGAAAGGCCCAGATAATGGCAAAGCCGTCTCGCTCGCAGGAAGTGCGTGAGAAAGCTCAGCAACTGCGTGAGCAACAGGCACGTGCGGATCGTCGAACCCGAAACATCATCATCGGACTGGTCGTACTGATTCTTGTTGTGATCATTGGCGCGATCGCTGCGGTGATCATTCAGTCGAACCACAAGAAGGCTCAGGACAGCCAAGCTGCGACCGCTGCTATCGGTACCTACGGGGACGGCGCGCCGATTGTGGTTTCTCACCTGGGTATTGGCAAGGTCGACGAGTCCCTTCCGACGCTGACGGAATACTTTGATTACTCCTGCCACGTCTGCGCAGCCTATGACGTTGCCTTCGGTGAACAGGCCACTCAAGATGCTCTCGATGGCAAATTCAATATCAAGTACCAGCCAGTCAATACGGTGAAGGCGCCTTATCAGTACGCCGCAACCACCGCTTCTTTGATTGCAGCGCAAAAGGTTGATGCACAGACCTGGGGCAAGTTCCATAATGCACTTCTTGCCTACTTCAACGAGGCCTACACCTCGGGTAACGGCTCAGTTGTTCAGGACCTGTCGAAGTCAGCTAAGCAGGTCAAGACCATTGCCTCGCAGGTTGGAATTCCCGAGGATGTGGTGAATTCCTTCCCCGAGAATGGTGTTGATGAATACCTGACTAAGACCACTCAGGCGTGGGCAAATGCCACCTACGAGGGGCGCAGTCCCAATTCCTTGGGTACTCCCGAGTTTGTCATCAATGACAAGACTGCTCTGGACTTCTCGAAGTTTGGCGTGACCACGGTTGATGGTGTGTACCCGGTAATTCAGCAGCAGCTTGCTACCGCGGGAACGGCATCCGCTTCGAAGTAAGGGGCAATGTGATCCCCTAGGGTAATTGCGCTTTGGAACTCGAAGTGTGAGGGCGCGTGCGTGACGTGGTCGCGTGCGCGCCCTTTCTTTGTAGCTGTGGGGGCTGCTGGAGCGTAGCGTTTTTGCCGTGATGTGCAGCCTGTTTTGAGGGCCTAACAGTAGCGTGTGAGCCACATTGCGATTTTTAATTCGTCTTTGCGCCCTCAGTCATGGCACACTATGTGGGTTGCCACCTTAGCTCAGTTGGTAGAGCACCCGCCTTGTAAGCGGACGGTCGTCGGTTCGAGTCCGACAGGTGGCTCCATTTTTATCCGGAATCCCGACTTCTGGTTTTCCCTGTGTTTTCAAGCTTTTAAAACATTTTTGAATCTCATAGATTTAGGTTGTCGAAGCAATAAATACTCCGTCAGCTCGGTAAGCTCACAACTGTCCATCCAGCCTACGCTAAGGTGCGCCTAGTTGACAGGAGAGAGATGGATGGACTCATCTCATTTGGTCTAGACTCTTAACGTTTGTTGCCGCATCCTGCTTGGCTGGTCTAGCGCGAGCGATGCGAACTGACAAGTTGCCTCCGAATATGTGGGCGGGAATCAGGGCGAAGGCGGCATCAGAGTCGGAGTCGTCCTGGTATCAGGTTCAACGAGCAGGTTTAGTCCCACTCATTTGCTTAGCGGTTGCTTATGTAGATTCAAGTTTACTCTTCATTATTCAAGGAATCTATCGCGAGATCATTTCTCCGCTCATTCCGGTAGGTGTGTTTAGCGCGCAAAGTCTCGTCGGAATTATATGGATATACATGGCGAGCTGTAACTCTGATCCATCGCAAAAGCCGGAGTAGAAGCAGTGAGGTCTCCGAAAGAATTAAGGAAATAATGAATTCGGTCATCGTATCTGCATCTCGCAATCAATTGTTGGATTTGCGGAAGGCAGTACTTAATACGTGGGAGAGTTAAAGAGAGGTTTGAAGAATGTCCTGCAGATTTTCTTACTAAGAAGTGCGACCCCCGATCTTCAACAGTATGAAAGTTTGGTCAGAGCATTGAGTGATGCTCCGAAAGGTTTGCGATGCCTGAAGCGTGATTATGCAATCAACATGCGATTGAAAGATATTGATATCACGTCAGCTGGTGCGCCGGAGCCTAGTCCTCAAGTCTCGATTCCCATCCCTTTGTCGGTGTAAATCTCCTAGCTGTAAAGAATGCAGTCAGGATGATCCGTAACCCGCGTTCTGTTGAGACTCACTGAGATAAATTTATCGACCGATGATTTTCATCGAGTATGGATTCCTCTTGGAAATATCCGAAATGCGTGGGATGTCGCAACAGGAATGGGATTTACATCCGTCTTGGTGGAGGCCTGTAACGGCAAGAAAAATAAAATATCGCCTGAGTTATAGTATGTGGTCGACTATTTGGGTGGGGAGGCATCGATTATCGACGAATTGAGGAATCGTAGCGACTTACCTCCACAGCATGTGGATGGCACAAGGTATACGGTCTTAAGATCGCCTATCGGCAGGTTTGGGTGCAAGTCATTAGCTGTCAAGGGTAGAGCGCTGCTAAACGTTGGGATTCGATTGAGACCCGTGGACCGAAACCAGTGGAAAACGTCGCCCGGGCAACCGCGCGGGATTTGTTGGCCCATGCCATTCACGCTGTGGAGGCCAAAGGGGTGGCCGGCAGGCATGCATGTTCACAACGAGCTCATCATCGAAGTCCCCAAGAATTCAGTGACGGTTGAGCAAGTTACGACGGCCATGTGGGAGGCGCCGCGATGAGCATCTGGAGTGCCGTTGGGATGTGGACGGTTACCGAGTTACTGCTAAATGAAGATGTGAGACGCAACCATTCAATTAGCTACCGATTCGGTTCTCCTGCTAGACTATAGGTAGCTCATCAACCAGGTGTTGAAGGAGTATCTGGAGCCGTTCACTAAGTGAGCGGCTCTTGCTTTCGCCAGTATTCGTCGTGCTCACGCCTCAGCTTTCGCCTTCGGTGTTCGTATTCTACATAGTAGGCCGTGACGAGGAGAGCATAGCCATTGCACTCTTCAATAACGACAATGTAGTCAAATTCTGACCTCGTAATGACATAGCGGTCACGGTGCGCACGCTTTTGGTCGATCCACCAGCAGATGTCAGTTTCGGCTGGGAAGTCGTTGTTGAACAATTCGATTATAATGCGGATCCAGCGGATCCTTCGGCATCGTTCGAAATCAATTTGGCGGTTTTCTTCAGTATTGCTGCCTCCAGAAATGACATGCCAAAACACTCGATGTCGGCCATCAACCTCGGGGTTTCTACGAAGACTTACGTGAGTATTTTTGTTTTTCCAACATAGGGGGCTTTTGATTAAGTCTTTCAAAAAGATTTGATAAATGTGGTCTATGTATTCGTCGCAAGAAGATGAATTTGGATCGTATTCAGATTCAATAGGGAAAGGCGGGCAAGATGTCATTCCTGTGCCTTCCAGTGAAAGAGGTTCATCTTCATTTCAGAAAGAAGGGTCGTGCAAGTCAGGCTTAAACCAGAACGCTCCCGAATCCTTTCAATAAGCCTCATTTTTGCAGGGTTTCCAACCTCGCCACGGTTCGCATAGTTAATTGCACCAATGATCAGATCAGCCAGCTGAAGCAATCCGACATGGTGGGACTCTACGATCTGCAAGCGTCGAATGTTACGTCGATCAAAGTCATACTCAGCGTTCGCTATGACGGTTCGAAGTTTGTCAATCTTCTGCTTACCGTTCGTATCCTTTTTGTCTAGGTATATGAACGCCTGTTCTTGTGGGGGAAGGACGTTGCGGAGAAGATAAAACATCATCTTGTAATACCAGTCATCATGAGTCTGGTTAAAACGACCATGATCAAGATTCTGTTTTGACGCAATTACCGCCCTAAAATTGAGGTCGTCGTCATCGAAAAAATAGTCAATAACATCTAGGTAGAAATCTACTTTCGCAGGAGAAACTTTAGTCCATTTGATCTCAAATTCACTTGGAATGTGGTGTTTGGCTCTTATCTTACGAAGTTGAACTGCCACTTCCCGTGAACGCTCAGTTGGACAGGTAATCGCACCTAAAACCATAAAAGGCTTCTGGTCGTTAGGCAGATGAGTGCTTTCGTCACAATAGATATTCAATGAAGACATATCTGCCTCCTTTCCTAGCCAATCCAATTTTTCATCCCAAGATTTTACCAGCAGTAGGTTGTTTTGGTCCGTTGGCATTCTCTTTCACCCGCACAGGCGTCAGTGGCAGGCTGATCGCAATGACTTCCTCCACTAGGTCACGGTTTTCGATATCGAGTACTCACCAGGGTTTCGTTCTTTGGGATGGTTCTTCCTTGGTGCTACCGACCAAAAGGTGCTGCATCTCAGAGTAGGCGTGCACGTACACCGTGTCACCACAGATCAACAGGATTGACTGGACAGCAATGTAGATGAAGTACTCGCTAAACATACGCCGCATCGTCACCTCCTTGAGGTCGTGGACTTGCTCGGTTTCGCTGCTCACTGCGTTGGCCCCCTCGTCCACGCGTGCCGCATGCGGAAGTATTTACCGCTCGAATAGCCTATCCGCGTGCGCGGTTAAGTCCTGTGGAGTGGTGTCATCGTATTGTTCGGCCAGGACAGCTCCCGTGAAGACGCCTGCCCTGACGTGATCGAGGTGATCACAGCCGACCGCCACACGGTTACACACTATGCAGGGCGCTACTGGTGTACCGATTGGATAGCGAGGTATCCATTTTTTATCCGGGAAACCGACCCCTGTTTTCCTGTGTTTTCAAGCTTTCAAAACATTTTTAAATCTCATAAATTTAGGTTGTCGCAGCAACAAATACTCCGCTCGCTCGGTAAACTCACAACTGTCCATCCAGCCTACGCAAAGGTGCGCCCCCCCCAATTCGCGCCTGAGCTTTTCACGACAGATGGGTTTACTTCTCATGCACCGTGTATATCCTTCGATGCGCCAGCGCACCCTCCGACGCATTTTCATTTCAACACTGTTGTCAACCGCGCTTGGAGTTGGAACCTCCGTACTTCCTGCACAGGCCGCTCCTACGGCTCCCTCCACTGAGGCAACACCAACGGCACCACATGCGACGCAGACGCCTTCAGTTCCCTCTGAAGCCTCGTCGGCTGCCACTCCTGAAGTCAGTGCTTCACCCTCACAAGAAGAAGGCACTGCGCCTTCCACCCAAAGCAGGCGCGTCGCTCGCTCAACTGCCGCCTCGGAAATCCTTCTTGAGCCGCAAAGGAACACCACCCAGGTGCGAGTGCGCCTCGGCGATGACGCCGCAGCCGATATCGCAGACACAATCGATACTGTTCACGTTCAGGCGACGATGAACTACCGCGGAAAAGTCACTCGCGAGATCGACAAGAAGATTCCCCTTGCGCAGGTGCAGGAGGGAAACTACTTTCTCGACTTTGGAACCTTCGGAAAATTCACTGTCGAACTTTCGACCGAGAAAAACGGTTCGCTTGTTCGACGATTCCCGAAGCAGACAGTTGGCGTAACTGCGGATAGCTACAATATTGCACCGGTCAGTGCGACACTTCCCGTCGCGATGTTCTCGCTGAACCTGTGGGGAGAAAACTCGGTTCGTAAAACGGGTCCCGTGATCGCGATGTTTGAGCGTCCCAACGCCTACGACTGGGGCGCCTTGCCCGGTCCAGCAGGTCCAGAGTATGGAGTCTACGCGCTTCCTTACCTGACCGAGCGTGAGAACGCGTTCCAGCCCGGTGGCTTTGACGAGGCCTCGCAGCAGTTCCGTAATTGCATCGATATCGTTGCCGACTATGTGCGCGACCTGCGTGAGTTGGATCCTTCTTCAGCATTCCATCTTTACTCGGTTGATATGTTCCCCAATATGGTCCAGAAGGTCATCTACGCGAACCGGATTCCTCAAGATCACTACACGATCAATCTCATCACTGATGGCGCGTATTCCTATGTGAAGTTTGCTGATCTCTATCAGGGATCAAATCCCAAGGGGACGCATGGTCGCTTGGTCCGTGAGTGGAAAGAAATGAAGGAACACGCCTATGCCAATGGGCGTGCTGATACGAAGGCATCCGATCAGGGGAGTACTGTTGACTATTTGTGGGCACTGGTTGATTCTGAGCCGAATGCGCACTGGTGGCTGGCTCGCCCGAAGCTTCTGAGTACTTCTGGAGATGGGAATGCCTTCGCGACCCAGGTTCAAAAGTCCCCTAAGGTTCGCGGAATTAATATCTCTCAACTGCTGAGTGCGAATATCAAGCCCTCGAAGGAAGCGACGGAGCAGTTTAAGGCTCTCTATAACTTCAACGATGGGTACTTCAGTGCCGCGGAACATGAGGGCAAGGATGTCCTTCTGCTTCTTGGAACGATTCATCCCAATGAGCAGGGCTTCGAGGACTACGCCCGCTTTACGAAGAGCTACTACGGGGATCGTTACGCCTACTACTACAAGGGGCACCCAGCGACGCCCACGGAAATGTCAATTCCCAAGCAAGAACAACTCAAGCGCCTAGGAATGGAAGATGTCGATGCCTCCATTGCGGCGGAATTGATTCTGTTCTTTAACCCGGGAATTGATATTGCCGGTTATCAGTCCTCAACTTTTGAGTCGACCCAGCCCGGGCGCTCGAAGGGCGTGTTTAACTACACCAAGGGTGAAGCTATGGCGAAGGCCGATTCGCCCTACCGTGACCTTGACTTCTGGATTGTCCCGATCGATCGGGCCTGGGACCAGCTGAAGCGCTTGTGCCCGGGTGGACACAGCTGCTACCAGGTGGAGTTCTCTGATGAGATCGCCGCGCGCGAAGGTTATACACACGCGCTGTGGGATGCCACTGATTCGGTCATCGTCTACTACAAGAAACAGGGGGATCGTTTCGAGAAGGTCCGCAGTCAAGATGCGATTGGTGAAAAGTCCTCGGTAGAGCCGGGGGAGTACTTCATTAAGTCAGCGCTCGCGGATCACCTGGTTCTGGATGTTCCCGGTGCTAGCCGCGATGATGGTGCGAATGTCCAGCTGTGGGACGCTAATCGAAGCGATGCCCAGAAGTGGCGTGTTTCTTATGATTCGCAAGGACTTGCGACCATCACCAATGTGGCCTCGGGTAAGGTGCTTGATGCCCAATGGGGTTCCTCGCGTCCTGGGACAAACGTTGATCAGTGGAGTTCGAATGGCACGCGCGCGCAGAAGTGGCGCATCACTTCGGACGATCAGGGCCGAGTGAAGATCGTCTCCGCTTTGGATCCCGCAATTGTTCTGGATATTGCGGCAGCCAATGCCTCAGCGGGAGCAAATGTTGGCCTGTGGAATGCAAATGGCTCTGATGCTCAGGCATTTTCATTCATTCCGACTCAGCCCAAGGTTTCCTCCGCGGGGCAGGCAGATATCACCCCCGGTTACTACGAACTGGCAAGCGTCGTTGATCCCACGAAGGCGATCGATCTGAAAGACTTCGCGATGAACAACGGAGCTCGGCTTCAGCTGTGGGGCTCAAGCAAGACCGATAATCAGATCTGGAAAATTAGCCGTGAATCTGATGGCTTCTACCGATTGGTGAATACCTGGTCGAATAAGTCCTTGGATTCCACTGATGGCACTCCGATTCCCGGTACCGAGCTCCAGCTGTGGGACACGGACATGTCAAATGCGAACCAGAAGTGGGCAATCTTCTCGGTGACGGGAGGGGCGTATATGCTCCGCAACGTCGGGACCGGTCTGGTTGTCAATCTTCGCTGGGGACAAGCGCGTAATGGTATGGCTATTGATGGCTACCTGGCCAATGGAACAACCTCTCAGCAGTGGCGTCTGAACCCGGTTCAAGGTCCCCAAGAGATCCTGGACCAGTGGGCGAAGGAGAACCGCAACTTGGTTCCTGATGGTGAGTATCAGATCCGTCCGGTTGTGGCCCCGAATAATCGTGTCGAGGTCCAATGGGCATCTCGGGACGCGGGAGCTCGCGTCTGGTCTTACCAGTCCAACGGAAGTGCGGCACAGAAGTGGCGTATCAGTCACGACGACAAGGGCTACGTGACCTTGACCAACGTGGCTTCTGGGAAAGTCTTGGATGTCTTCGCGGCGTGGAAGAATTGGCCGGCTCGGGTCAATCAGCAGCCCTCGAACTCCTCCGCAGCTCAAAAGTGGGTCATCCAAGAGCGAGGCGGCCATAAGGTTCTTGTTTCGGCACTCTCACCCATGCTGGTCCTCGATCTTGAAGGCGGGCGTAGTCAGAACGAAACAACGGTTCACCTCTATCAGGACAATGGAAGTTCGGCCCAGCGCTTTGATTTCCTGAAGTAGTCAGCTTCGCAGCCAAAATATGGGGGTGCGTTCGCGTCACTATGCGCGAGCGCACCCCTGTTTGTTGTACGTATCCCTGACGCCGAGGCCTACGGCAATCTCCAGTCCACCGGCGTTGCTCCCTGCTTCTCAAGGAGAGTATTCGCACGAGAGAAGGGCCTCGAGCCGAAGAAGCCGCGGCGCGCTGACAGGGGAGAGGGGTGTGCCGACTCGATGACTGGCGTGGATCCCAATTGCTCGCGCAGAGATTGCGCGTCGCGTCCCCACAAAATTGCGACCAGGGGTAGCGGGTTCCCGGATGCATCCCTCCGGTTCACCAAAGCATCAATTGCGCAGGAGGTAACTTCCTCCCACCCCATCTTTCGATGGGAACCGGCTTGTCCGGGCCTGACTGTCAGTACTCTGTTGAGTAGGCATACTCCCTGACGAGACCACGGTCGCAGATCGCCGCTGGTTGGCATGGGAATGCCAACATCGGTGGTGAGCTCCTTGAAAATATTGCGCAGCGAGGCCGGGAAAGGAATCCCCGGTGCGACTGAGAAACTCAGCCCAATGGCGTGGCCGGGAGTGGGGTAGGGGTCCTGCCCGACAATGAGGACCTTCACCTGGTCAAGAGGATAGGTAAAGGCTCTCAAGACATCGCTACCGGCGGGAAGATAGCCGTGTCCGGCCTCGATCTCGCGGCGCAACTGAGCTCCCAATTCATGGATTTTTCCCTCAACCGGTGCCAGCGCGCGTGCCCAAGAGGGATCGATAACGGTGTCCAAAGATTCCACGCACCTACTGTAACCTCAGGCGTGCCCAGCCACGGCCTCGACAATGGGAGGCGTTCAGGGAAATCTAAGGCACGCGGGCAGGGACTATGCGGGAGCGGGGGTATTTCGCTACTCTGAAGCCGTGACTTCACAGTATCCAAAGGACGAATTTGACCGCGCCGGCGAAGACATGCCCCAGGGCATGCACCTTCAGCAGCCCTCGCGATGGAAGAGCGTATGGCCTTTCCTTGCAGTGCTGGTGATCGTTCCCGCTGCCGCGTGGGGGATCAGCCACATCCTGACTTCGGGCGGCGCTCAGCAGAAGCCGACCACAAGCGTCTCCACGACCGCTGCAACGACCCAGGCCCCCGCCGCCTCTGCGACTACCGAGGCCACTCAGACTCCTTCCGCGGCCCCGTCGACCAGTGAGACTCCTTCTCCTTCGCCGTCGATTCCAGTGCGTCACTCCGCGAAGATTTCAGTTCTGAACGGAACCGGAACACAGGGACTGGCAGCGCAGAAGGTTTCCGCGCTTTCCTCCGCAGGCTTTGACGGTGCCACTGCAGCGAACGCGCGCGGTTGGGATACCGAAGTAACGACCGTTTACTACGAGGATCCAAACCTCAAGGCCACTGCGGAAGAGGTCGCGAAGGTCCTTGGAATCAGCCGCGTGCAACAGACGCAGACCGGCGACCCGGATGTCGTTGTCGTTCTGAAGTAACGTTTATTAGCCACTGAGCAAGGCTCGTGTTGCGCTGAAGGTGAGAGTTCGCGTTACACTTTCAGAGCCCCAATAGCTCAGTCGGTCAGAGCAGCGGACTCATAATCCGTGGGTCGTCGGTTCAAGCCCGACTTGGGGCACGGACCACGTTCTGCGAAGAGCTTCAATGGCTGAAGTTGGACTGAGCGCCAGCTGAACGTGAGGTTGGACATATTCTCGTCCGTACATTGCACCCCTATATTCGTGTGCCTATTATGAGTATTTGCGCTTTATTGTGCCCGAGGTGACCCGTACCCATTCGCTGTAATAGGCGCTGGGCGGATGTGGACGGTGTCAGTTAATGGGCTAAAAGGCGTGTGCGCGCAATGAAAACGCAGGGAAGGACCCCCGTTGGCTGCAAGTACCAACACTGCCAACCAGCCCAAGAACCGCATTTCTTTCGCTAAGCTCCGCGAGCCCCTGCAGGCACCGAACCTGCTCGGCCTGCAGACCGAAAGCTTTGACTGGTTACTGGGAAACGATGCATGGAAAGCACGCGTGGATGCCGCAAAGGCTGCTGGACGCGTAGATGTTCCGGATGTTTCCGGCCTTGAAGAAATTTTCCAGGAGATCTCGCCGATTGAAGACGTGGCCCGCACCATGTCTCTGTCGTTCCGTGATCACCGCTTGGAGCGACCGAAGTACTCGGTTGAAGAAGCAAAAGCTAAGGATTACACCTACTCGGCACCCATGTATGTGACCGCCGAGTTCATGAACTACAACACGGGTGAAATTAAGTCCCAGACCGTGTTCATGGGCGATTTCCCGCTCATGACCCCCCGTGGCACCTTCATCATCAACGGCACCGAGCGTGTCGTTGTCTCTCAGCTGGTTCGTTCGCCCGGTGTCTACTTTGAACGTACCTCGGATCGCGGTTCCGACAAGGAAATCTTCAACGCGAAGATCATCCCCAGCCGCGGTGCATGGCTGGAGTTCGAGATCGATAAGCGCGACGCTGTCGGCGTGCGTATCGACCGTAAGCGTAAGCAGTCGGTAACCCACTTCCTGAAGGCAATTGGCCTGACGGAAGGTGAGATTCGCGAGCAGTTCGCCGCGTACCCGATTCTTCTTGAGACTCTTGAGAAGGACACCGCGCGTACCCGCGAAGAGGCACTGACCGATATCTACCGCAAGTTGCGCCCGGGTGAGCCCGCAAACGTCGAGGCCGCTGAAGCGCTCCTGCACAACTTCTACTTCGATCCCAAGCGCTACGACCTGGCAAAGGTCGGCCGCTACAAGATCAACAAGAAGCTTGCGGTTGATTCCCCCGAAGGCACCTCTGAATTGGTGCTCTCGATCAACGACATCGTTGCAACTGTGAAGTACCTGCTTGCTCTGCACGCAGGTGAGAAGACCTTCGCAGGCGTCCGCCACGGCGAGCCCGTCGAGGTCCGCGTTGAGTCCGACGACATCGACCACTTCGGTAACCGTCGTATTCGCGCTGTGGGTGAGCTGATCCAGGCTCAGGTCCGCACCGGTCTTGCACGTATGGAGCGCACCGTCCGCGAACGTATGACCACTCAGGAAACGGACTCTATTACTCCGCAATCCCTGATCAACATTCGTCCCGTCGTTGCGGCAATCAAGGAGTTCTTCGGAACCTCTCAGCTGTCGCAGTTCATGGACCAGAACAACCCGCTGGCCGGTCTGACGCACAAGCGCCGTCTGTCGGCACTGGGCCCCGGTGGTCTGTCTCGCGATCGCGCCTCCATGGAGGTTCGTGACGTTCACCCCTCGCACTACGGACGTATGTGCCCGATTGAAACCCCTGAAGGCCCGAACATTGGTCTGATCGGTTCGCTGGCAACCTTTGCTCGTATCAACCCCTTCGGTTTCATCGAGACCCCCTACCGTATTGTTCGCAACGGACAGGTGACCGATGAGGTCAACTATCTAACCGCTGATGATGAAAAGGGACACTTCATCGCTCAGGCTTCTTCGCCTGTCGATGATGAGGGCCACTTCATTGATGAGCAGGTTCTGTGCCGTGTTGCAGGCGAGGATCCGACGCTGATCGCCCGTGATCGCGTGGATTACATGGACGTTTCCGCACGCCAGATGGTGTCTGTGGCAACCGCGTTCATTCCCTTCCTCGAGCACGACGATGCAAACCGAGCCCTCATGGGTGCGAACATGCAGCGTCAGGCTGTTCCCTTGCTCACCACGGAAGCGCCGCTGGTGGGTACCGGTATGGAACAGCGTGCCGCACATGACTCCGGTGAGATGGTCATCGCTCAGCACTCCGGTGTTGTCACCGAAGTTTCCGCCGACCTGGTCGTCGTGACCACGGACGAAGGTGGACGCGATACCTACCGCCTCGAAAAGTTCGAGCGCTCGAACCCCGGCAACTGCACCAACCAGCGCGTCATCGTTGATGAAGGCCAGCGCGTGGAGGTCGGCGATGTCCTCGCTGACGGCCCCGCTACCGACAACGGTGAAGTTGCACTGGGTAAGAACCTGCTGGTTGCTTACATGTCGTGGGAAGGCCTCAACTACGAGGATGCCATCATCCTGAGCCGTCGCGTTGTTGAAGACGATGTTCTGACCTCGATTCACATCGAAGAATATGAAGTCGACGCCCGCGAAACCAAGCTCGGTGAAGAAGAGATCACCCGCGATATTCCGAACGTTTCGGAAGAGTCGCTGGCTGATCTTGACGAACGCGGCATCATTCGTATTGGCGCCGAGGTCACCGCTGGCGACATCCTCGTCGGTAAGGTCACCCCGAAGGGTGAAACCGAGCTGACCTCCGAAGAGCGCCTGCTGCGCGCAATCTTCGGTGAGAAGGCCCGCGAGGTTCGCGATACCTCGCTGCGTGTTCCCCACGGTGAAGAGGGCATCGTTATTGGCGTTCGTGAATTTAACGACGACGAAGACGATCTCAACCCCGGCGTGCGCCAGACCGTTCGCGTCTATGTCGCACAGCGCCGCAAGATCACCATTGGTGACAAGATGGCAGGCCGTCACGGTAACAAGGGTGTCGTTTCCAAGATCCTCCCGGTCGAAGACATGCCCTTCCTCGAGGACGGAACCCCGGTTGATATCATCCTCAACCCGCTGGGTGTCCCCGGCCGTATGAACGTCGGTCAGGTCCTTGAGTTCCACCTCGGTTGGCTTGCCCACCAGGGTTGGGACGTCTCGGCAGCTGTCAAGGCTGGCGAAGAGTGGACCAAGCACCTTCCCAAGGACGGCATTACCGTTGCCCCCGAGACCCCCGTCGCGACCCCGGTCTTCGATGGCCTCGAGGCCGAAGAGCTCGCAGGTCTGCTGCGCAACGTCAACCCCAACCGCGATGGTGACGTTCTCACCAACGCCGAGGGCAAGGCGCGTCTCTTCGACGGTCGTTCCGGTGAACCCTTCCCGTACCCGATCGCAGTGGGCTACGCCTACATGCTCAAGCTGCACCACCTGGTTGACGACAAGATTCACGCTCGCTCGACCGGTCCGTACTCGATGATTACGCAGCAGCCCCTGGGTGGTAAGGCTCAATTCGGTGGCCAGCGCTTCGGTGAAATGGAAGTGTGGGCCCTGGAGGCGTACGGCGCTGCCTACGCACTGCAGGAACTGCTCACCATCAAGTCCGATGACACCACCGGACGTGTCAAGGTTTACGAGGCAATTGTTAAGGGCGAGGACATCCCCGAACCCGGCATCCCCGAATCCTTCCGTGTTCTGATCCAGGAAATGCGTTCGCTGTGCCTGAACGTCGAAGCTCTCGACGCAGCCGGCAACGTGATTGACCTGCGTGAAGAAGATGACGACTTCAATGCGCGTGAGGAACTGGGCATCACTCTTGATGCGCGTCCGAACGCCGCGGCGACCATCGATGCGATCTGATAAGGAGCAATGACTTTGCTGGACGCCAAGACGTTCGACAGTTTGAAGATCACCCTGGCCACGGGCGACGATATCGCCTCGTGGAGCCACGGTGAAGTGAAGAAGCCGGAGACCATCAACTACCGTACGCTCAAGCCCGAGCGTGACGGTCTGTTCGGTGAGCAGATCTTCGGCCCCACCCGCGACTGGGAATGCGCGTGTGGTAAGTACAAGCGCGTGCGCTACAAGGGCATCATCTGCGAAAAGTGTGGTGTTGAGGTGACGCGCTCCAAGGTGCGTCGTGAGCGTATGGGTCACATTGACCTTGCCGCCCCCGTCACCCACATCTGGTACTTCAAGGGTGTTCCCTCGCGCCTGGGCTACGTGCTGGATCTGGCTCCGAAGGACCTGGAAAAGGTCATTTACTTCGCTGCCTACATGATCACCGAGGTCGACGAAAAGGGCCGTGACGAAGATCTGATGGATCTGCGTTCTGAGCTCGAGGTCGAAAAGACCCACCTCGAGAACCAGCGCGATGCTGCGATCAACGAATTTGCAGAGCGCCTGGAAGCAGAGATCGCTGAACTCGAAGCAGGCGATGCATCCGCAACCGAGATCGAGCGCCGCCGCAAGGCAGGCGAACGCGATATGGCCAAGATCCGTCGTCGTTACGAGGGCGATATCGAAGGCCTGGAGACGGTGTGGGAGCGCTTCAAGTCCCTCAAGGTCGGTGACCTCGAAGGTGATGAGCGCCTCTACCGTGCGATGGTTGCCCGCTATGGCACCTACTTCAAGGGTGACATGGGTGCATCCGCCATCCAAAAGCGCCTGCAGACCTTCGATCTGGAGAGCGAAGTTGAACAGCTTCGTGCAACCATTCAGAACGAAAATGGCCCGCGTAAGACACGTGCCATCAAGCGTTTGAAGGTTATCAACGCCTTCGTTGCGACCGGCAACAAGCCCGAGTCCATGGTTCTGACGAAGATTCCGGTTATTCCGCCGGACCTGCGCCCCATGGTTCAGCTTGATGGTGGCCGTTTCGCGACCTCTGACCTGAACGACCTGTACCGTCGCGTGATCAACCGCAACACCCGACTCAAGCGTCTGCTTGAGCTGGGCGCGCCTGAGATCATCGTCAACAACGAGAAGCGCATGCTTCAGGAATCCGTTGACGCTCTCTTCGATAACGGACGTCGCGGCCGCCCCGTTGCAGGCCCCGGTAACCGTCCGCTCAAGTCGATCTCTGACATGCTCAAGGGTAAGCAGGGTCGTTTCCGTCAGAACCTTCTGGGTAAGCGCGTCGACTACTCGGGTCGTTCCGTTATCGTCGTCGGCCCGCAGCTGAAGCTCCACCAGTGTGGTCTGCCCAAGCAGATGGCTCTGGAACTCTTCAAGCCCTTCGTCATGAAGCGCCTGGTTGAGAAGAACTTCGCCCAGAATGTGAAGGCTGCAAAGCGCAAGGTTGAACGCCAGCGCCCCGAGGTGTGGGACGTCCTCGACGACGTGATCCGCGAGCACCCCGTGCTGCTCAACCGTGCACCTACGCTGCACCGCCTGGGTATTCAGGCATTTGAGCCCCAGCTCATTGAAGGTAAGGCAATCCAGCTGCACCCGCTGGCTTGTGGCGCCTTCAACGCAGACTTCGACGGCGACCAGATGGCAGTTCACCTGCCCCTTGGTGCAGAGGCACAGGCCGAGGCCCGTATCCTCATGCTGTCGACCAACAACATTCTGAAGCCCTCTGATGGACGCCCCGTTGCCATGCCTTCACAGGACATGATCATCGGTCTGTTCCACCTGACTTCGGATCCCGATCCGTCGCTTCCGGTTGCTCGTGATGAGAACGGCGAGGAAATCATCCCCGTCTACTCTACGGTCGCCGAAGCACGCATGGCCTTCGACAACGGTGATCTTCACCTGAACCAGCGCGCACGTATCCGCTTCGCGGGTATTGTTCCGCCGCTGGATTGGGAAGCACCCGAGGGCTGGAGCGAAGGCGACGACATCATTCTGGAAACTTCGCTGGGCCGCGCGATCTTCAACGAGCAGCTCCCTGTCGACTACCCCTTCGTCAACGAAGTTGTCGGCAAGAAGCAGCTGGGCCAGATCGTTAACACCCTGACCGAGCGTTACCCGAATGTTCTGGTCGCTGACTGCTTGGATGCACTCAAGTCCGCTGGTTTCCACTGGTCGACATGGTCGGGCATCACCATTGCCTTCTCGGATATTCAGGCATCGCCGAACAAGCGTGCAATCCTTGCTCGTTACGAGGCCAAGGCCGCTGAGATCCAGGATCAGTTCGAGACCGGTATCATCCTTGAGGAAACCCGCTACGAAGAGCTGGTTGACCTGTGGCTGAAGTGCACCGAAGAGGTCGCAGAAGATATGCGCGATCACTTCACCGCACGTAACACCGTGTACCGAATGGTTTCATCCGGTGCTCGTGGTAACTGGTCGCAGGTTCAGCAGCTGGCTGGTATGCGTGGTCTGGTGTCTGACCCGAAGCAGAAGCTCATCGAGCAGCCCATTAAGGCGAACTACCGCGAGGGCCTGACGGTTCTCGAGTACTTCATCGCTACCCACGGTGCTCGTAAGGGTCTGGCTGATACCGCACTTCGTACCGCGGAGTCTGGCTACCTGACCCGTCGTCTTGTCGACGTCTCACAGGACGTCATCGTCCGAGAGGCCGACTGTGGCACTCGTCAGGGCGTGCGCATCAAGATCGCGCAGAAGAACTCTGCGGGTGAATGGGAAGCTATGGACACCATCGAGACCACTGCTTACGCACGTACTCTGGCCCGCGATGCGGTTGCGGAAGACGGTACTGTTGTTGCCCACGCCGGCGATGACCTCGGCGATGCACAGCTCGCTGAGCTGGTTGCAGCCGGAGTTGAGGAAGTTGTCTGCCGCTCCGTCCTGACCTGTGAGTCTCAGGTTGGTACCTGTGCGACCTGCTACGGTCGTTCACTGGCCACTGGCAAGCAGGTGGATATCGGCGAGGCCGTCGGTATTATCGCCGCCCAGTCGATTGGTGAACCCGGTACTCAGCTGACGATGCGTACCTTCCACACCGGTGGTGCGGCCTCGGCAGCCGACATTACCCAGGGTCTGCCGCGTGTTCAGGAGCTCTTCGAGGCGCGTAGCCCGAAGGTCGAAGCCAAGATGAACGAGGCCGCTGGTCGCGTTCACATTGACGATGAAGATCCTTCGGTACGTCGCATCGTCATCATCCGTGATGACGGTAAGGAAGATTCGGTCGTCGAGGTTTCTCGTCGCCAGAAGCTTCTGGTCGAAGAGGGCCAGCACATCGATGCCGGTACCGCACTGACCGAAGGTCAGCTGGATCCCAAGGAAGTTCTGCGCATCATGGGCCGCAACGTCGCTCAGAAGCAGCTTGTGGACGAGGTTCAGAAGGTCTACCGCGATCAGGGCGTTGGTATCCACTCCAAGCACATCGAGGTTATTGTCCGCCAGATGCTCCGCAAGGTCACCATCCTGGAGCCCGGCGACACCTCCTTCATGCCCGGCGAACTTGTCGACCGCATGGCCTACTTGGCACAGAACCGCAAGGTTGCTGCTGAAGGTGGCCAGCCTGCATCCGGTCGTCAGATGCTCATGGGCATCACGAAGGCCTCGCTGGCAACCGACTCCTGGTTGTCCGCAGCGTCCTTCCAGGAGACCACGAAGGTTCTGACCGAGGCCGCCATGAACGGCAAGTCGGATCAGCTTCTTGGCCTCAAGGAGAACGTCATTCTCGGTAAACTCATCCCGGCAGGTACCGGCCTGTCCCGTTACAACAACGTCACGGTTGAGCCCACCCCCGAGGCAATGGCGAACTCGAACTACTCCGAGCTCGATTTCCAAGATGGCCAGGTGTCCGCGGACTTCCTGGATGCCCTTGGAGCGATCGACTTCGGAATGACCTTCAAGGAGTAATCCTGTTGGAGTTAATCCGGTGAGCATCGGACAGCTTCAGCCTTGACGGGCGTTAGGTTCTGACGGTCATGTGGCTTTGTGGTCATATGGTTCTGATCGCTGTAACGCTCTAGAGGTCGTAAGGCCCGGTCTGCTTGTGCAGACCGGGCCTTCACTATTACCACTAGGCAACCAGTGTCCGTCGCCTATCGCCGGTCGTATTCCGTCCTCTGCCGTCCCGCTCCGTCCTCTCCTGGTTTAGCTCACTGGTTCCGGGCCTATTGCTGTTCTAAGGCCGCAGGTGAGTGAGCTAAAACAGGAATGCGTGAGCCAAACCCGGGGTCCGGTTGGTCAACGGCGCCTACAAATCCGGTTGAGCGATGCCTATTTGTGTGGATGCGACGTTTTGGTCCGTCGCATTCGGCGCTGGGAATAGACCATATTCGTGCGCATTCCGAGCTCGGCGGAAGACGTTTCACCCCCAAATTTGATGCAATGGCACGACGTAAAGCTGGAAAGTCTTCAAGGTCTGCCCATGAAACTCTGAAGATTTTCCATCCGAGATTAATGAGATCCTGCTGGCGACGCATCCATGCGTGTTCTGCGGATAATCCGTCTGAACGTGGAAGAGAAAGTTTGCTCACTCCGTCTGTCTCGATGACCAACTGGAGAGCGGGAATAACAATGTCGCCGAAATAGCGACCATATCTGCCGTAAATCTCAAATTGTGTTACAACTTCACCGGAATAAAGAGTGCGAACTACCCAAAGAACCGCGGCCTCGAAAATGTTATCGCAGCCACCGTCGGCAAAAGCGAGAATCGAATGCGCTATCGCATAATTCCGGTGCGATAGTTGATCGTCTAAAACGGCGAATAGTCTTTCTCTTGCTATCTCAACGCGAGTTCTAGATATTTCCAGCGCAAAATGCGAAAAGTCTGAAAGCGAATGTAACGCCATGCACGCGGCTACAAAGGCCTCAAGAGGTTCTTCCTTGAGTGCAATTCGAACTACTGCGCTTTCAACAGACTCAACAGCGAGGCCGTCGGGAAGCCGCACCACCGTGTGGGGTTTGTGAGAACGAAGAGTAATCGCACACGGAGGAACGCACATATTCTGAAACTTCACACTGGCGAAGGGGATAGTTCGTCTACCCCCGTCTTCGCACCAATACTCAACATTCGGATTCGTCACCCATGTATGGATTGAATGAAGAAGCAGGGCGGATCTTCCGGTAAATATGCGTTCGCTCCGGGCGAGCGCAGCTGATGCGAATACGCGGGAGAGTGCAACGGCCTGCCACAAATCCCAGAGAGGAACTTTGTCTGACGAATGAAAACGCGCGTAGTAGCCGCGTCGAATTCGACAGACTGCTGAATCTTCGCGTAAATGACGGAATGTATTATGTCGAGTTTGAATGTTCTCAATGGTGACGGTACTCATTTCGTCAGTGTCTCTAAAGGAAAGGGCCTCGAAACCCAGAATCGTGTTGTTGTGGAAAACACCGATTCTTGGGTATTCCTGTGGAAAGAGGGATAGAGCGGTGCGATGGGGAGGTTTCGCCCGGTGCTGGTTCTGTTCTAGAGCGGTGTGCTCCTGGTTTAGCTCACTAATTCCGGGCATATTGCTGTTCTAAGGCTGCAGGTGAGCGAGCTAAATCAGGAATGGGCGAGCTAAGACAGAAGTGGTCAGTCCCACAAGCAATGTGAACAATCTGCCTTTGACTACGCGGCGTGAGACTGAGTATTCTTGAACGCGGTACCCGTGACTGTACGGGTTTCCTATGTCCACATTATGTGTGACAGTTCCCGAGCGGTTCTTCTCCGTGAGTTTATCGCGGCGACTATGAGCCACATGTGGAACGCGCGGGCTCCCTCCGTCGGAGCTCCGGGTGTCATTCTCTGACGCGGCTTAAGCCTCGTTATCATGGCACGCCGGCCCCTGGCGGATCGCTGTGCGCGCTGGGGGATTCAAGCAGTCGCGGAAGACTGAGACATGGGTTTAAGGGAATCCTTAAACCGTAGACGGAATTGAACTGGAGAACCAGTGCCTACCATTCAGCAGCTCGTCCGCAAGGGCCGCAGCTCCAAGCGTGCGAAGGTGAAGACCCCCGCGCTTAAGGGCTCGCCCCAGCGTCGCGGCGTGTGCACCCGTGTGTACACCACAACCCCTAAGAAGCCGAACTCGGCTCTGCGTAAGGTCGCTCGTGTGCGCCTTTCGTCTGGCATCGAGGTCACCGCGTACATTCCCGGTGAAGGCCACAACCTGCAGGAACACTCGATCGTCCTCGTTCGTGGCGGTCGTGTGAAGGACCTCCCCGGCGTGCGTTACCGCATCGTCCGTGGCGCTCTCGACACCCAGGGTGTCCGTGGTCGCCAGCAGGCCCGTTCCCGTTACGGCGCAAAGAAGGAGAAGAAGTAATGCCTCGTAAAGGCCCCGCTCCCAAGCGCCCCCTGGTCGACGACCCGGTATACGGCTCAAAGATCGTGACCCAGCTCGTGAACCGCGTGCTCCTCGACGGTAAGAAGACCGTTGCAGAGCGCATTGTTTACGGCGCACTCGAAATGGTTCGTGAGCGTACCGAGCAGGAACCTGTTTCCGTGCTCAAGCGCGCACTGGACAACATTCGCCCGGCCCTTGAAGTTCGCTCCCGCCGTGTTGGTGGCGCGACCTACCAGGTCCCGGTTGAGGTTCGCCCCGCACGTGCGACCACCCTCGCACTGCGTTGGCTCGTGGACTTCTCGCGTCAGCGTCGTGAGAAGACCATGACCGAGCGTCTCGCCAACGAGATTCTCGATGCCTCCAACGGTCTTGGCGCCGCTGTCAAGCGTCGTGAAGACATGCACAAGATGGCTGAGTCGAACCGCGCGTTCGCTCACTACCGCTGGTGATCACCCCTCCCGCTTCGCGATGACCCCATCCGGAGCGGGCAGGATGTTTTAACACCCTCACTTCAAACGAAGGACTGATGTAGTGGCACACGAGGTGCTTACTGACCTCAATAAGGTTCGCAACATCGGCATCATGGCTCACATCGATGCCGGCAAGACCACCGTGACCGAACGTATTCTGTTCTACACGGGCATCAACTACAAGATTGGCGAGACGCACGATGGCGCCTCGACCACCGACTGGATGGAGCAGGAAAAGGAGCGTGGTATTACCATCACCTCCGCAGCCGTGACCTCCTTCTGGAACGGTAACCAAATCAACATCATCGACACCCCCGGTCACGTTGACTTCACGGTTGAGGTTGAGCGCTCGCTGCGCGTCCTCGACGGTGCAGTTGCCGTGTTCGACGGTAAGGAAGGTGTCGAGCCCCAGTCTGAGACCGTGTGGCGTCAGGCTGACAAGTACGACGTCCCCCGTATCTGCTTCATCAACAAGATGGACAAGATGGGCGCAGACTTCTACTTCTCGGTCCAGACCATTCGCGACCGCCTTCACGCAACCCCGATCGTCATGCACCTGCCCATCGGCGCAGAGAATGACTTCGAGGGAACCGTTGACCTGCTCACCATGGAGTCCGTGCGTTACCCCGCCAAGGACGAGAACGGCCAGCCCACGCTTGGCGCCCTCGTCGTTCGCGGCGAGATCCCCGCAGAGCTCCAGGAGAAGGCAGAAGAGTACCGCGAGGCGCTCATGGAAGCTGCAGCGGAAGGCTCTGACGAGCTGACCGAGGCCTACCTTGAGAACGGCGAACTGACCGTTGAGCAGATCAAGCAGGGCGTTCGTGCGCTGACCATCTCCGGTCGCGCATTCCCCGTCTTCTGCGGTACCGCGCTGCGCAACATGGGTATTCAGCCCGTGCTCGATGCGGTTATCGACTACCTGCCCTCGCCGCTGGATATCCCCGCGGTTCGCGGCTTCAAGCCCGGACACGACGAAGAAGAGCGCAATGAGGTCCGCGAGGCCTCGGAGAAGGAACCCTTCGCAGCGCTGGCCTTCAAGATCGCAGCTCACCCCTTCTACGGCAAGCTGACCTTCATCCGTGTCTACTCCGGCAAGCTGGAAGCTGGCTCGCAGGTCCTCAACTCGACCAAGGGCAAGAAGGAGCGCATCGGCAAGATCTTCCAGATGCACTCCAACAAGGAAAACCCGGTCGAAGAGGCACATGCAGGCCACATCTACGCCGTTATCGGCCTCAAGGACACCACCACTGGCGATACGCTCTGCGCGATCGACAAGCCGGTTGTTCTCGAGTCCATGACCTTCCCCAAGCCCGTGATCCACGTGGCCGTTGAGCCCAAGTCGAAGGCTGACCAGGAGAAGATGGGCGTCGCCATCCAGAAGCTGGCTGAAGAAGACCCGACCTTCACGGTCGAGCTCGATCCCGAAACCGGCCAGACCGTCATCGGCGGTATGGGTGAGCTTCACCTCGACATCATCGTTGACCGTATGCGTCGCGAATTCAAGGTCGAGGCAAACGTTGGTAAGCCCATGGTTGCTTACCGCGAAACCATTCGTAAGAACGTCGAAAAGTTCGAGTACACGCACAAGAAGCAGACCGGTGGTTCAGGTCAGTTCGCGCGTGTCATCATCGCGCTTGAGCCCATCCCGGCCGGATCCGAAAAAGAGTACATCTTCGAGGACAAGGTCACAGGTGGACGCGTTCCTCGCGAATACATCCCCTCGGTCGACGCTGGTATTCAGGACGCCATGCAGAATGGTGTTCTTGCCGGTTACCCGATGGTTGATGTCAAGGCAACTCTGCTTGATGGTGCATACCACGAAGTTGACTCTTCGGAAATGGCCTTCAAGATCGCAGGTTCGATGGCATTCCGCGAGGCCGCAAAGAAGGCTTCACCGGTTCTGCTCGAGCCGATCATGGCCGTCGAGGTCCGTACGCCCGAAGAATACATGGGCGACGTCATCGGCGACCTGAACTCTCGTCGTGGTGCAGTCCAGTCCATGGATGAGCAGCACGGTGTGCGCGTGGTCCGCGCACAGGTTCCGCTGTCAGAAATGTTTGGTTACATTGGTGATCTGCGTTCCAAGACGCAGGGTCGCGCAGTGTACTCTATGCAGTTCGATAGCTACGCCGAGGTCCCGCGTAACGTCGCGGATGAGATCATCGGAAAGTCTCGGGGCGAGTGAGTCCCACAGGGTTGGATGCGGCTCAGGAACAGCCAAAATTGTTCCTGAGCTGTGACCGACCTGACAAGAATCAATAAACCTGTAGGTCTCATGCCCCATTGGGTGTTATGCTGACACCTAGCCATAGGCTGAGAATTTCTACCCGAGTCCAGGAGGACACAAGTGGCGAAGGCCAAGTTCGAGCGCACCAAGCCGCACGTCAACATCGGTACCATCGGTCACGTTGACCACGGCAAGACCACGCTGACTGCAGCAATCACCAAGGTTCTGCACGACAAGTACCCGGATCTGAACGAGTTCACCCCCTTCGATCAGGTCGATAACGCTCCTGAAGAGCGCGATCGCGGTATTACCATTAACGTCTCTCACGTTGAGTACCAGACCGAGAAGCGTCACTACGCACACGTTGACGCCCCCGGCCACGCTGACTACGTGAAGAACATGATCACCGGTGCGGCACAGATGGATGGCGCCATCCTCGTTGTCGCCGCCACCGACGGCCCCATGGCCCAGACCCGCGAGCACGTTCTGCTCGCCCGTCAGGTCGGCGTGCCCACCATCCTCGTCGCCCTGAACAAGGCCGACATGGTTGATGACGAAGAAATGCTGGAGCTCGTTGAGGAAGAGGTCCGTGACCTCCTGTCCTCGCAGGGCTTCGACGGCGAGAACGCTCCCGTCATCAAGGTTTCGGCTCTGAAGGCCCTCGAGGGTGACCCCGAGTGGACCGCCAAGGTCGAAGAGCTCATGGACGCTGTGGACGACTACGTTCCCACCCCCGAGCGCGACATGGACAAGCCCTTCCTCATGCCGATCGAAGACGTCTTCACGATCACCGGTCGTGGCACCGTCGTTACCGGTCGTGTCGAGCGTGGCAAGCTGCCGATCAACTCCGAAGTTGAGATCCTCGGTATCCGCGAGCCCCAGAAGACCACCGTCACCGGCATCGAAATGTTCCACAAGTCGATGGACGAAGCATGGGCAGGCGAGAACTGTGGTCTGCTTCTCCGTGGCACCAAGCGCGACGAGGTCGAGCGTGGCCAGGTTGTGGCAGTCCCCGGCTCCATCACGCCTCACACCGAGTTCGAGGGCCAGGTCTACATCCTGAAGAAGGAAGAAGGCGGACGTCACAACCCGTTCTTCTCCAACTACCGTCCTCAGTTCTACTTCCGTACCACCGACGTGACCGGCGTCATCACCCTTCCCGAGGGCACCGACATGGTCATGCCTGGCGACACCACTGAGATCACCGTTCAGCTGATCCAGCCCATCGCCATGGAGCCCGGCCTCGGCTTCGCAATCCGTGAAGGTGGCCGCACCGTTGGTTCCGGTCGTGTGACCAAGATCCTGAAGTGACTTTGTTGATCGCCTAGCGATCGCTGAATCTTCAGTAGAGCAGGTCCGTTCTTTTGAACGGGCCTGCTCTTTTGTTGTCGATTGTGGGGGAGTGGCGTATGCAAAGGTGACCGATCTGACTTTGCGACACGCCCGAGTGCGGTGTAGTGTAGGTATCCGGTGCGCAACGTACCTCCATTGGAGCAATGCATGCGCACGTCTTCTATGTCAGTGGATTCACACGGGTTTCCTTGGCCTCGAGCTTGAGGAAGCCTGCGTATTTCTGCCAAAATAGAAGGGTTGCCCCGCTAGAGGTGGGGCGGTTAGGCAGTGCAATCACTGCTTAATCGGGCAAAATGCCCAAGATCTTTGGACAAGACGCCGGTCCGCACTGGGCGCTCTCGCTAAGAGCGACACGCCCGGATACGGGTACCGGCGCCGAATCTGTACGAGAAGAGGTAAGACGGCATGGCGGGACAAAAGATCCGCATCCGGCTCAAGTCGTATGACCACGAGGTCATCGACAGCTCCGCGCGCAAGATCGTGGACACCGTGCAGCGAGCAGGTGCCACTGTCGTGGGCCCGGTGCCGCTGCCGACCGAAAAGAACGTGTTTGTCGTGATTCGGTCGCCCCATAAGTACAAGGACAGCCGCGAACAGTTTGAAATGCGTACGCATAAGCGGCTCATCGACATCATCGACCCGACTCCGAAGGCCGTCGATTCGCTCATGCGCCTCGATCTGCCCGCGGACGTCAACATCGAGATCAAGCTCTGAGGACATCTGCAATGACAAAGAATAAGCAGCACGCTGCTGCGCCTGTTAAGGCGCTGCTCGGCCGCAAGCTCGGTATGACCCAGGTGTGGGACGCCGACGGCCGCCTCGTGCCCCTGACTGTCGTGCAGGTTGGCACCAACGTTGTTACTCAGCTCCGTACTGAGGAAACCGACGGATACACCGCTATTCAGCTTGGCTTCGGCGATATCGATGCACGCAAGGTGACCAAGCCCCTGGCTGCTCACTTCGCAAAGGCCGGGGTTGCTCCCCGCCGCCATCTCGCCGAGGTCCGCACCTCCGAGGCCGATAACTTTGAGCTCGGCCAGGAACTGGATGCCTCAATCTTTGAAGCTGGACAGAGCGTCGATGTTTCGGGTAACACCAAGGGCAAGGGATTTGCCGGTGTTATGAAGCGTCACGGTTTCGCTGGCGTGTCCGCATCTCACGGTTCTCACCGTAACCACCGTAAGCCCGGTTCGATCGGTGCTTGCGCAACCCCCGGTCGCATCTTCAAGGGTCAGCGTATGGCTGGCCGTATGGGTGGTGTCCGTCGTACCGTCCAGAACCTGCACGTTCAGGCCGTTGACGTGGAAAAGGGTCTGCTCCTGATTTCGGGTGCGATTCCCGGACCTAAGAACGGCATCGTGCTGGTTCGCTCCGCTGTGAAGGGTGCGTGATCATGTCTGAAATCCGTACCATCGATGTTCTTGACCTGAAGGGTAAGAAGGCCGGCACCGTCGACCTCCCCGCAGAGGTCTTTGACGTTGAGACCAACATCCCGCTGATGCACCAGGTCGTCGTCGCTCAGCTTGCTGCAGGCCGTCAGGGCACGCACGCAACCAAGACGCGCGGCATGGTTTCCGGTGGCGGTAAGAAGCCGTTCCGCCAGAAGGGCACCGGTAACGCTCGTCAGGGCTCCATCCGTGCACCTCACTTCACTGGCGGTGGCATTGTCCACGGTCCTCAGCCTCGCGATTACTCGCAGCGCACCCCCAAGAAGATGAAGGTCGGCGCACTGCGTTCGGCTCTTTCTGACCGTGCACGCAATGGTCGCATTCACGTCGTGACCGCTCTGTTCGAAGGCGAGAAGCCCTCGACCAAGCAGGCACTGGCCGCGGTCCGCGCACTCGTTGCTGACCGTCCGGCACTTGTCGTGCTCGAGCGCGGCGATGAGCTTTCGGCTCTGTCGCTCCGCAACGCTCGCGAGGTTCACGTGCTGTGGGCAGATCAGCTCAACACCTATGACGTCCTCGACAACGAAGATGTCATCTTCACCCAGGGCGCCCTCGAGGCATTCCTCGGCACCAAGGAGGAAACGAAGTGAGCTCGATCGAAGCCGCTAAGAACCCCCGCGATATCATTCTGCGTCCGGTTGTCACCGAAAAGTCCTCGATCCTGATGGATCAGGGCAAGTACACCTTCGAAGTTGATCCTCGTTCGAACAAGACCGAGATCAAGATGGCCGTCGAAGCAATCTTCGGCGTGAAGGTTGCCTCCGTGGCTACGCAGAACCGCAAGGGCAAGGTTTACCGCACTCGCAACGGAATCGGTACGCGCAAGGATGTCAAGCGCGCCATCGTGACCCTGCGTGAAGGCACCATCGACATCTTCGGCGAGCAGGCCTGAGCGTCGGAGAACTAGAGGAAAATCATGGGAATTCGCAAGTACAAGCCCACGACCCCGGGTCGTCGTGGTTCGAGCGTCTCCGACTTCGTCGAGATTACTCGTTCCGAACCCGAAAAGTCGCTGGTGCGTCCGCTGCACAAGACTGGCGGCCGTAACAACAACGGCCGTGTGACTGCTCGCCACCGTGGCGGCGGCCACAAGCGCGCCTACCGCGTGATCGACTTCCGTCGTCACGACAAGGATGGCGTGCCCGCACGGGTCGCTCACATCGAGTACGACCCCAACCGCACCGCTCGTATCGCCCTCCTGCACTACGCAGATGGCGAGAAGCGTTACATCCTGGCACCTGCCAAGCTCAATCAGGGCGACCTTGTCGAGTCCGGCCCCGCGGCCGATATTAAGCCCGGCAATAACCTGCCCCTGCGCAACATCCCCTTGGGTACTGTTGTCCACGCTGTGGAGCTTTACCCCGGTGGCGGCGCAAAGATTGCACGCTCTGCTGGAACCTCGGTTCAGCTCGTCGCAAAGGAAGGCCGCTTCGCTCAGCTGCGTATGCCCTCCGGTGAAATTCGCAACGTCGAAATCACCTGCCGCGCCACCATTGGTGAGGTCGGCAACGCCGAGCAGTCCAACATCAACTGGGGCAAGGCCGGCCGTATGCGCTGGAAGGGCAAGCGCCCGCACGTCCGTGGTGTTGTTATGAACCCGGTTGACCACCCGCACGGTGGTGGTGAAGGCCGTACCTCTGGTGGTCGTCACCCCGTGTCGCCTTGGGGCAAGCCCGAGGGACGCACCCGTCGTCCGAACAAGGCCAGCGACCGCATGATCGTGCGTCGTCGCAAGACCGGCAAGAATCGCTGAGTAGGAGCTGGGAATGCCTCGTAGTTTGAAGAAGGGCCCCTTCGTCGACGATCACCTTATGAAGAAGGTTGACGCCGCGGTCGAATCCGGCTCTAAGAACGTTATCAAGACTTGGTCGCGCCGTTCGGTCATCACCCCGGATTTCCTGGGTCTGACCATTGCCGTGCACGACGGTCGTAAGCACGTGCCCGTTTTCGTCACTGAGTCGATGGTGGGCCACAAGCTCGGAGAGTTCGCTCCCACGCGTACTTTCCGTAGCCACGACAAGGACGATCGCAAGGGACGTCGGCGCTGAGCCGGCCTTGCGTAACGAAGAAAAGGCAGGATTTCATGGAAGCCAAGGCGCAGGCGCGTTTTGTCCGCGTCACGCCCCAGAAGGCACGCCGTGTCGTGAACGAGGTTCGCGGCAAGGCTGCTTTGGAGGCAGCCGACATTCTGCGGTTCGCCCCGCAGGCCGTCGCCACCGATGTCCGCAAGGTGCTCTTGAGCGCAGTCGCTAACGCGAAGGTTAAGGCTGAAGCCGCTAAGGAGACCTTCAATGAGGCGGATCTTTTGATCCTCGAAGCCTACGTTGATGAAGGTCCTACGATGAAGCGCTTCCGCCCCCGCGCTCAGGGCCGTGCAGGACGCATTCTTAAGCGCACCAGCCACATCACCGTTGTGGTTGGCACTAAGGAAGATCAGAAGAAGGGAGACCGGTAAATGGGCCAGAAGGTTAACCCCACCGGGTTCCGCCTGGGAATCACAACTGATCACCGGTCTCGCTGGTTCTCCGATTCGACGACTGCAGGTCAGCGCTACGCTGACTACGTTGCAGAGGACGTCGCAATCCGCAAGAACCTGACTGAGAACCTTGAGCGCGCAGGTATTGCAAAGGTCGATATCGAGCGTACGCGTGACCGCGTTCGCGTTGATCTGCACACCGCTCGCCCCGGTATCGTTATTGGTCGCCGCGGAGCAGAAGCAGATCGTCTTCGTCAGAACCTGGAGAAGCTCACCGGCAAGCAGGTTCAGCTGAACATCCTCGAGGTCAAGAACCCCGATCTGGATGCACAGCTGGTCGCACAGGGAATTGCTGAGCAGCTCGCTGCTCGTGTCTCTTTCCGTCGCGCAATGCGTAAGGGTATTCAGTCCGCACAGCGTGCGGGAGCCAAGGGCATCCGTGTCCAGGTCTCCGGCCGTCTGGGTGGCGCTGAAATGAGCCGTAGCGAGTTCTACCGCGAAGGCCGTGTCCCGCTGCAGACCCTGCGTGCAAACATCGACTTTGGATTCCACGAGGCCCGTACGACCTTTGGTCGCATCGGTGTCAAGGTGTGGATCTACAAGGGCGATATCACCGAGCGTGAGTTTGCCCGCCAGCAGGCTGAGCAGGCCAACCGCGGTGGACGTGGACGCGGCGATCGTCGCAACCCCCGTCGCGGACAGCGTGGCCAGCAGCAGCACGAGAACACTCAGCAGCAGGCAGCTCAGGCTGAAGCACCTGCCGCTACCGAGACCGGAACGGAGGCCTGAGCCCAATGCTCATTCCCCGTCGTACTAAGTGGCGCAAGCAGCACCGCCCGCACCGCACCGGTTTTGCTACCGGCGGCACGGAGCTCGCATTTGGCGATTACGGGATTCAGGCACTCGAGGGTGCCTACGTCACCAACCGTCAGATCGAAGCTGCTCGTATCGCAATGACCCGTCACGTCAAGCGTGGTGGCAAGGTGTGGATCAACATCTTCCCGGATCGCCCGCTGACCAAGAAGCCTGCCGAAACTCGTATGGGTTCCGGTAAGGGCGCCGTCGAGTGGTGGGTTGCTCCCGTTAAGCCGGGACGCATCATGTTCGAGCTGGCCGGTGTGCCCGAGAGCCTTGCTCGCGAGGCAATGCGCCGCGCCCAGCACAAGCTTCCGATGAAGACCCGTTTCGTGGTCCGCGAGGGTGGTGACAACTGATGGCAGATAAGGGTCTGACCACCGCCGATCTCGATGCCATGGACGATGCACAGCTGTCCAAGGAGCTTGAGAAGGCAAAGGCTGAGCTCTTCAACCTCCGCTTCGCGCAGGCAGTTGGCTCCCTTGAAGACAACGGTCATATGAAGACTGTTCGTCGCAATATTGCCCGCATTTACACCATCGCGCGTGAACGGGAGCTCGGCTACCGCACCGCACCTGGCACTGAGGAGTGACAAACATGGCAGAAACCACTGTGCGCAACGAGCGCAAGGTCCGTCGTGGATACGTCACCAGTGACAAGATGGACAAGACCGTTGTCGTCGAGATCGAGGACCGTGTCAAGCACGCCCTCTACGGCAAGGTTATGCGCAAGAGCAAGAAGGTCAAGGTTCACGACGAGCACAACGAGTGCTCCGTTGGCGACCTCGTCCTGATTATGGAGACTCGTCCGCTTTCCGCTACCAAGCGGTGGCGCGTGGTCGAGATTCTCGAAAAGGCGAAGTAATCTTCGCCTAACAGACCGAAATCCGTTCGGCAAGGCTCGGCCCCGGAGGTAACTCCGGGGCAGAGAACCGGCTCGACGACAGGAGTCAGTAGAAAATGATCCAGCAGGAGTCGCGACTGAAGGTCGCCGACAACACAGGTGCCAAGGAAATCCTCACCATCCGTGTTCTCGGCGGATCTGGTCGGCGTTATGCCGGAATCGGCGACGTGATCGTCGCCACCGTCAAGGATGCAATCCCCGGCGGAAATGTTAAGAAGGGGGACGTCGTTAAGGCGGTCGTCGTGCGTACGCGCAAGGAGACCCGTCGCCCCGACGGTTCCTACATCCGTTTCGATGAAAACGCGGCAGTCATTCTGAAGAATGACGGTGAACCCCGCGGTACGCGTATCTTCGGTCCCGTGGGCCGCGAGCTGCGCGAAAAGAAGTTCATGCGAATCGTTTCTCTCGCACCGGAGGTGATCTGATGGCAGCGAAGATTCGTAAAGGTGACTTGGTCGAGGTCGTTCGCGGACGTACCTCGGACGAAAAGGAACTCGCAAAGCGCAACGCACGCCGTGCCGAGCAGGGCCTCGAGCCCCTCAAGCCTGGCGACAAGGGCAAGCAGGGTCGCGTTATCCGCGTATTCCCCGCTCAGGAGAAGGTCCTCGTTGAGGGCATCAACCTGAAGACCCGCCACGTGCGTCAGGGACAGACCCAGGGCCAGGCCGGTGGCATCATCACCGTCGAGGCTCCGATCTCGCTGTCGAAGGTTGCTCTGGTTGATCCTGAGACGAAGCAGCGCGTTCGCGTTGGCTTCCGTGAGGACACCGTTGAGCGTGACGGCCGTACGCGCACCGTTCGCGTTCGCGTCACCCGTGGCGGAGCCCGTCGCGGTATCGAGCAGGGCAAGGAGATCTGATTATGGCCCCGCGTTTGAAGGAAAAGTACAACTCCGAAATTCGCGATGCTCTGCGCGCTGAATTCAAGCACGCAAACCCCATGGAGGTGGGCGGTCTGACCAAGATCGTCGTCAACATGGGTGTCGGCGAGGCTGCCCGTGACTCGAAGGCACTTGAGGGCGCGATCCGCGACCTCACCGCCATCACCGGTCAGAAGCCTCAGACGAGCAAGGCGAAGAAGTCCATCGCACAGTTCAAGCTGCGCGAAGGCCAGGTTATTGGCGCATACGTCACCCTCCGTGGTGACCGCATGTGGGAGTTCCTGGACCGCCTTCTCTCGACTGCGCTCCCGCGCATTCGTGACTTCCGCGGTCTGTCCTCGAAGCAGTTCGATGGACACGGCAACTACACCTTTGGCCTGACGGAGCAGTCCATGTTCCACGAGATCGATCAGGATTCCATCGACCGCGTTCGCGGTATGGACATCACGGTCGTTACCTCGGCCTCCACCGACGAAGAAGGCCGTGCTCTTCTGCGTCACCTCGGCTTCCCGTTTAAGGAGGACTGACCATGGCTAAGACGTCACTGAAGATCAAGGCTGCGCGTAAGCCCAAGTTCGGCGTGCGTGGCTACACCCGGTGCAACCGTTGCGGTCGTCCCCGCTCGGTGTACCGCAAGTTCGGACTGTGCCGTGTGTGCCTGCGTGAGCTCGCCCTTCGTGGCGATCTCCCGGGTGTCACCAAGAGCAGCTGGTAAAACTGACGTCGTAGGTCCCGGTTTTCCGGAGAAACCGCGACGAGGAAGGGGAGAATCCCCAAATGACAATGACTGATCCGATCGCAGACATGCTGACGCGTCTGCGTAACGCGAACCACGCGCGCCACGAGTCGGTTTCCATGCCGTACTCGAAGCTCAAGGCCGCGATCGCGAAGATTCTCGTCGAGGAAGGCTACATCGCCTCTATCGACGTCGAGGATGCCAAGGTCGGCCAGACGCTGGTTCTTACTCTCAAGTACGGCTCGCACCGCGAGGCCGCTATTGAGGGTCTGCAGCGCGTCTCCAAGCCCGGTCTGCGCGTCTACGCCAAGTCCACCAACCTGCCCAAGGTCCGCGGCGGCCTCGGCGTGGCAATTCTGTCCACGTCTTCCGGCCTGCTTACCGACCGTCAGGCAGCCGAGAAGGGTGTGGGTGGGGAAGTCCTCGCCTACATCTGGTGATGAGGAGGCTGAAGAATGTCGCGTATTGGTAAGAATCCGATCGAAATTCCCGCGGGCGTCGATGTCACCATCAATGGTGCAGACGTTACCGTTAAGGGCCCCAAGGGAACACTGAGCCACGTTGTGGCTGAACCTATCAGTGCCGCCATCGACGAAGGCAAGGTCGTTGTGACCCGTCCTTCCGATGATCGTATTGCTCGTTCGCTCCACGGCCTGACCCGCACCCTGATCGCAAACATGATCGAGGGCGTGACGAAGGGCTTCTCGAAGCAGCTTGAAATCGCCGGTACCGGTTACCGTGTCGTTGCAAAGGGCAAGGACCTCGAGTTCTCCCTCGGCTTCTCGCACACCGTGTTCGTTGCGGCGCCCGAAGGCATCGAGTTCTCCGTCGAATCTCAGACGAAGTTCACCGTGTCGGGCATCGACAAGCAGCTCGTTGGAGAGACCGCCGCTCGCATCCGTAAGCTCAAGAAGCCTGAACCCTACAAGGGCAAGGGTATCCACTACGTGGGCGAGACCATCCGTCGCAAGGTTGGAAAGGCTGGTAAGTGATGGCGTACACAGTCAAGGGCAAGGGCAAGTTCGTCGCTCGCAAGCGTCGTCACCTGCGCCTGCGCAAGAAGGTTCAGGGCACCCCTTCGCGTCCGCGTTTGGTTGTCACCCGTTCGAACCGCCACATGGTCGCACAGGTTGTGGACGATACCATCGGTCACACCCTGGTCTCCGCTTCGACCAAGGAAGCAGCACTCGTTGCCGCTGAAGGGACGAAGAAGGACAAGGCCTACCAGGTCGGCACTCTCATTGCAGAGCGCGCAAAGGCCGCAGGCATCACCGCTGTGGTCTTCGACCGCAGTGGCAATAAGTACCACGGCCGCGTTGCGGCAGTCGCAGAAGCCGCCCGTGAGGGCGGACTTGAGCTGTGACTGAGCCTCGAGGAAAGAGAGATCAACTGATGGCTGCATCGCAGCGAGGCAGGAACGGTCAGGAAGGCGCCGAGCGCTCTGGCGACGGCGAACGCCGTGACCGCCGCTCCGGTCGCGAGAACCGCGACACCCGTCGGGGCGAAAGTAAAGATCAGTACATCGAGCGTGTTGTCACCATCAACCGCGTCTCCAAGGTTGTGAAGGGTGGACGTCGTTTCTCCTTCACCGCTCTGGTTGTCGTTGGTGACGGTGAAGGCACCGTCGGTGTCGGCTACGGAAAGGCCAAGGAAGTTCCCCAGGCTATTTCCAAGGGTGTTGAGGAAGCGAAGAAGAACTTCTTCCGCGTCCCGATGATCCGCCGCACCATCACCCACGTCGTTCAGGGCCTCGACGCGGCAGGTGAAGTTCTCCTTCGCCCCGCCGCCCCCGGTACCGGCGTTATCGCCGGCGGCCCCGTCCGTGCAGTCCTCGAGGCTGCAGGCGTCCACGACGTGCTGACGAAGTCGCTCGGTTCTGACAACGCAATCAACATTGTTCACGCAACTGTTGCTGCACTGAAGCTTCTGGAACAGCCTGAAGCAGTCGCAGCTCGCCGCGGTCTTCCGCTCGAGCGCGTTGCTCCCGCTTCCATGCTCCGTGCACGCGCAGAAGGCGAAGCTGAAAAGCGCGCTGCCGCAGAGGCAAGCGAAGCTGATAAGGCTGCTGCGGGGGTGACTGAGTGATGGCAAAGCTGAAGATCACGCAGGTCAAGTCCAGCATCGGCGCCAAGCAGAACATGAAGGACACACTGCGCACCCTCGGGCTGCGCAAGATCGGCCAGAGCGTCGTTCGTGAGGATGCAGAAACCGTTCGCGGTGCCATCCACACCGTTCGTCACCTGGTTACAGTTGAGGAGGTCGACTGACCATGGCGGACTCCACGAAGAACACCGGTGAGGAGCAGGGTCGCGTCGTTCGACTGCACCACCTGCGTCCCGCCGCTGGTGCAAAGACCGCGAAGACCCGCGTCGGTCGCGGTGAAGGTTCAAAGGGTAAGACCGCTGGACGTGGTACCAAGGGCACAAAGGCTCGTTACCAGGTTCCCGCAGGCTTCGAGGGTGGCCAGATGCCCATCCACATGCGCCTTCCCAAGCTGCGCGGCTTCAAGAATCCCTTCCGCGTTGAGTACCAGGTCGTCAACGTCGGTCGTCTGCAGGAGCTCTTCCCCGAAGGTGGAAAGGTGACTGTTGAGGATCTCGTTGCACGTTCCGCAGTGCGCGACGGTTGGGCAGTGAAGGTGCTCGGCACCGGTGAGCTCACCGTTAAGCTCGATATTGAGGTCGACTCCTGGTCGGCTTCGGCAGAAGCGAAGATTACTGCTGCCGGCGGTTCTATCAAGACCCGCTGAGTGGTGATTGCCACGGGGGTGGCTCGGTTTCCGGGCTGCCCCCGTTTCGCTTTCTTGCACGTCGAGGCCGTTTCCCCAGTCGCTGAAGCCCCCCGATTTCAGTGACTCTCTTGTGGGAGAGGGCCTTTACCCATATCACAGTTTCTCAAGTTCTCTACTTTTGATTCACAGTATCTCTGTCATTTCAGGTAGTCTTTTGAGAGTCGTGCGATCTAAATGGTCGCAATTATTTCGTTACGTAGGAGGAAGCCTTGCTCAGTGCGTTCGCGCAGGCATTCCGTACCCAAGATCTTCGACGGAAACTTCTGTTCACGCTATTTATTATGGCGATGTTCCGTCTGGGATCTTTCATTCCAACTCCGGGCGTTGATTCGCAGGCAGTAAACAAGTGTCTCGCTCAACAGAGTGACGCTTCGCTGCTGGACTTGGTGAACCTCTTTTCTGGTGGTGCGCTCCTCCAATTGTCGATCTTTGCGCTGGGTATCATGCCCTACATCACCGCATCGATCATCATTCAGCTTCTGCGCGTCGTGATTCCTCGTTTCGACGATCTGCACAAAGAAGGTCAGACCGGCCAAACGAAGCTCACTCAGTACACGCGATATCTGACAATTTTCTTGGGTGTCCTTCAGTCCACGACCATGATTTCGCTGGCCCGTTCGGGAAATCTTTTCGCAGGATGCTCTGAGAGGGTTATCCCCTCGAATTCAGTGTGGACCTTCCTTCTCATGATGATCGTCATGACCGCCGGTACCGGTGTCATCATGTGGCTCGGCGAATTGATCACCGAACGCGGTATCGGTAACGGTATGTCGCTGTTGATCTTTACTTCTATTACCGCGCGTATGCCTTCCCAGCTTCTCACCATCGGACAAAGTGGTAAGTGGGGAGCAGTCTTCGCGATCATCGGCCTGATGCTTCTCGTCTCGATCGTCGTAGTTTATCTGGAACAGGCTCAACGCCGAATTCCCGTTCAGTACGCAAAGCGCATGATCGGTCGCCGTCAGTATGGCGGCACAACGACTTACATTCCTCTGAAGATCAATATGTCGGGCGTTATCCCCGTTATCTTTGCTTCTTCACTTCTGGCATTCCCCCCGATGCTTGCACAGTTCGGCAGTCAGGACTCCAGGTGGGTCCAGTGGATTAGCGCGAACTTCCACCAGGACGCTTGGCCCTACTTGACCACCTACGCCCTGCTCACACTCTTCTTCACCTTCTTCTACACCGCGATCACCTTCGATCCGGATGAGGTGGCGGATAACATGAAGCGCTACGGCGGCTTCATCCCCGGATACCGCGCAGGCCGTCCGACGGCTGAGTTCCTGCGTTACGTGATGAACCGAATCACCACCGCCGGTGCGCTCTACTTGGTCATCGTCGCGCTCATTCCTTCGTTGGCGATCATTCCGTTGCACATTTCCCAAGGACAGATGCCCTTCGGCGGCACGACCCTTCTGATTATCATCGGTGTCGGCCTACAGACGGTGAAGGAAATCAACACTCAGCTTCAACAGCATCACTACGAAGGATTCTTGCGATGACCGCTATCGTTCTCCTCGGCCCTCCCGGAGCTGGTAAGGGTACTCAGGCCGCGCGTATCGCCGAGCGCCTGAACATTCCCGCTATCTCCACCGGAGAGATCTTCCGCGCCAATATGTCTGAGGGCACGGAATTGGGTAAACGAGCCAAGGAATACATGGAACGCGGTGAGTTCGTTCCCGATTCGGTAACGAACCCCATGGTGAAGGTGCGTCTTTCGGCACCGGATACCGCCAACGGCTTCCTCCTCGACGGCTACCCCCGTACCCTGGAACAGGCACATGTTCTGCGCGACATGCTTGCCGAACTTGGTGTGAGCTTGGATGTCGTCTTGGAGATTCAGGTTGACGAAGATGAGGTCGTGGCTCGCATGCTCAAGCGTGCAACCGAGCAGAACCGCTCGGATGATACTGAGCCCGTGATTCGTCACCGCCTTGAGATCTACCACGAGCTGACTGAGCCCATGGCAACCTACTACGCCGATCAAGACCTACTTCAGGTCGTTGACGGACGCGGTTCGATCGACGAAGTGAGCGAGCGCATCTTCGCGCTTCTCGACGGTCTCAACAAGTAAGCAACACGTACCTTGGCGCTGCTCAGCGCTGATACGGAACCGGGGCGCGGTGGTGAAAGCCATCGCGCCCCGGAGTTTCATCCAAAGGAAGCACAATGTCCCACATTGAATACAAGACCCTTGATCAGATCAAGTGGATGCGAGAAGCCGGGCTGGTTGTTGCAGAAATTCACCGAAGTCTGCGAGAGGCGGCTCGTCCCGGTATAACAACCGGTGAGCTGGACGAGGTAAGCGCAGACGCGATCCGTCGTTGCGGTGCGCGCTCAAACTTCCTCAATTACTACGGCTATCCCGCAACGGTGTGTATTTCCCCCAATGACGTGATCGTTCACGGTATCCCCGGAAAGCGCAAGCTCGCTGTCGGTGACATTGTGACCTTCGACTGCGGGGCATGGCTTGAGCGCAGTGGTCAACAGTGGCACGGAGATGCAGCATTCTCAATGATCGTCGGAGATGAATTCACCTCTGATGAAGAGTTTGCGCGTTCTTGGGTTCGTCGTCACCAAGGACCGGGCGCGGGAAAACGCTGGGGGAGTGCGATCCCTTCAGCTCCTCAGACTGAGGTGGGCGAAACCAAGGCGGCCTCGGCAGGGGAAGTTTCGCAGCAGGGAAGCGTTGCACGCAGGCGCGAGCTCGACCTCGTTACTCGTGAGGCGCTGTGGGCGGCACTCGCCTCGGTTGCTCGTGGAAAGCGCGTGAGCGCAGTTGGCGAGGCCGTCGAGCGCGTCGTTGCCGAGCGTGCGGAGGACCTTGGCTGGGAAGCGGGAATTATCGAGGACTTCACCGGACACGGGATTGGTACCGCGATGCACCAGGACCCGGAAGTCCTGAACTATCGCGTGCGTGGCATGATGCCCAGGCTACGTCCCGGAATGGTTCTGGCTGTTGAACCGATGCTGACCAGCGGGGACATTGAGAATGTCACCGAGAACGATGACTGGACGGTTCGCACCGTTGATGGCTCAGATGCCGCTCAATGGGAGCACACCATCGCAATTTTGGATGATGGTGTCGCAATCTTGAGTGCCATTGACGGGGGAGTAGCAGGGCTTGCGCCTTTCGGCGTCACTCCTGTTTTGCTGGACTGATCCGCTTGCGCGCATGAATATGCCAACGCCTTGCTGGAATTAAGCGTGAGGTGATAGACACCGCATCCAGCTTTCCAAGAAGGGCCAAAATAGCGTAGGCTCGACCCTTGGACGTGTCTTTGGGGGCAGTATGCCTGTTTCCAAGGGCAATCCCGAGCGGCCTGAGGCCGTTCGAATCCGAAAAAGTAGTAGAGGATAGACGGAGGATATGGCGAAGAAGGACGGCGTCATCGAAATCGAAGGCACGGTTATCGAAGCCTTGCCGAATGCGATGTTCCGCGTGGAATTGAGCAATGGACACATCGTGCTTGGCCACATTGCCGGCAAGATGCGTCAGCACTACATTCGCATTCTGCCCGAGGACCGAGTGGTCGTCGAGCTGAGCCCCTACGACCTCTCTCGAGGCCGCATCGTCTACCGCTACAAGTGAACACACCGACACAAGCTACCTGCGGGTAGCGGAGGTACACACCATGAAGGTCAAGCCGAGTGTCAAGAAGATCTGTGACAAGTGCAAGGTGATTCGTCGCCACGGCAACGTCATGGTCATCTGTGACAACCCCAGGCACAAGCAGCGCCAGGGCTGAATCCTCGCTGCGATAACGCCGGAGTAATCCGGCAGCATCATTCCACACGCGCTTGCGCGACCCTCGGTTCGGAGGCCGGGGCCGGGTGGCTCACCCGGGAGGAGTGGTGACGACCTCCGATGAACAATTTGGAGCATAAACATGGCACGTATTGCCGGCGTCGACCTCCCTCGCGAAAAGCGTATGGAGATCGCGCTCACGTACATTTATGGAGTTGGACGCACCCGCGCCAAGGAGACCCTCGAGGCCACCGGCGTGAGCCCCGATCTTCGCGTGAAGGATGCCACCGAGGAAGACCTCGTCAAGCTTCGCGAATACATCGAGAACACCTTTAAGGTGGAAGGCGATCTGCGTCGTGAGGTCCAGGCAGACATCCGTCGCAAGATTGAGATCGGATCCTACCAGGGACTTCGTCACCGTCGTGGCCTGCCGGTCCACGGTCAGCGCACCAAGACCAATGCGCGTACCCGTAAGGGCCCCAAGCGCACCGTTGCAGGTAAGAAGAAGGCCAAGTAAGGCCGCTAAGTCCAGCGTGGACTTTTAACACACGACTTCGAAGGAACTGAAACACATGGCTGCAAAGACCACTCGTTCCGGCGCGGGACGCAAGCCGCGCCGCAGGATTTCAAAGAACGTCACTCACGGACACGCGTACATCAAGTCGACGTTCAACAACACTATCGTTTCCATTACCGACCCTACCGGTGCGGTGATCTCCTGGGCCTCCTCCGGCCAGGTGGGCTTCAAGGGTTCGCGTAAGTCGACCCCCTTCGCTGCTCAGCTTGCTGCCGAGGCCGCCGCGCGTCGCGCACAGGAACACGGCATGAAGAAGGTCGACGTCTTCGTGAAGGGTCCCGGCTCCGGCCGCGAGACCGCGATCCGTTCGCTTCAGGCTGCTGGCCTGGAGGTCGGCTCGATTCAGGACGTGACGCCCCAGGCATTCAACGGCGCTCGTCCCCCGAAGCGTCGTCGCGTCTGAGCCCCGGAGGGTGGAGATCCCACGGAAATCCACCCCCCACGTCTGGGCGGGATCACACAAGAATACGTGGCCTCGTCCTTACCTTTTCCCCGCAATGCGGGACCCCGATCCGGCGTCATATGGCGGGCGCCGGGAAGAAAGGACTAAGACGTGCTCATTGCAGAGCGACCCATCCTGACCGAAGAGAAGGTCAGCGAACTGCGCTCCCGTTTCATCCTGGAGCCCCTTGAGCCCGGTTTCGGCTACACGCTGGGTAACTCCCTGCGCCGAACCCTGCTCTCGTCGATCCCCGGCGCTGCCGTGACCTCCATCCGCATTGATGGTGTGCCTCACGAGTTCCGGACGATCGAGGGCGTGAAGGAAGACGTTGCCGAGATCATCCTGAACATCAAGCAGATCGTTCTCTCCTCCGAGAACGACGAGCCTGTTGTTATGTACCTGCGTAAGGCAGGCCCGGGAGAGGTCGTCGCAGGGGACATCACCCCTCCGGCCGGCGTCGAGATTCACAACCCCGATCTGCATCTGGCGACCCTCAATGAAAAGGGCAAGCTTGAGATCGAGCTGACCGTCGAGCGTGGCCGCGGCTACGTGTCGGCTGCTCAGAACAAGGATCCCCAGGCTGAAATTTCCCGCATCCCGATCGATTCGATCTACTCTCCCGTTGTCAAGGTGACCTACAAGGTTGAGGCAACTCGTGTTGAGCAGCGCACCGACTTCGATCGCCTGATCATTGATGTTGAGACCAAGCCGGCAATCAGCCCGCGTGACGCCGTTGCCTCCGCTGGCAAGACCTTGGTTGAGCTCTTTGGTTTGATGCGTGAACTGAACGAGGAAGCCGAAGGCATCGAAGTTGGTCCCTCGACCACGGACGCCACCCTCGCTGCCGACCTCGCGCTGCCCATTGAGAACCTCGGCCTGCAGTCGCGTTCCTACAACGCACTGCGTCGCCGCGGAATCCTCACTGTTGGCGAGCTTGTGGCTCACTCCGAGGCGGATCTGCTTGACATTCGCAACTTCGGTACGAAGTCGATTGAAGAAATCAAGGAAGCTCTTGCAACCCTTGGGATGACCCTGAAGGATTCTGTGCTGCCCTCCGGCGAGGCTAGCGAATCCGGTTCCATCCACTTCAGCGACGATCAGTCCATCTGACATGCTGCGTCCGATGGACGCATAAATTCCTAGGAGACAAAATGCCCACCCCCAAGAAGGGTGCTCGTCTGGGCGGAAGCCCGGCACACCAGAAGCTGATCCTCAAGAACCTTGCGACTCAGCTCATCGAACACCGCTCGCTCACCACGACCGAGGCCAAGGCTAAGGCCCTGCGCCCCTTCGTTGAGAAGCTCGTGACCAAGGCAAAGCGTGGCGATATGCACGCTCGCCGTACCGTGGCTCGCGTCATCACCGACAAGAACGCCCTGTACACCCTGTTCGACGTCATCGCTCCTGCGCTTGATCCCGAGCGTCAGGGCGGCTACACCCGCCTGACCCGCGTGGGTAACCGCAAGGGCGACAACGCTCCTCTGATGCAGATTGAGTTCTGCATGGAGGCCGTCGAGAAGAAGGCAGTCGTGAAGTCTGCTGAGAAGACCGCCGAAAAGGCCGCTGCAGCCGAGGTTGCAGCAGAGGCTGAGGAAGCTGCAGAGGCCGCTTTCGAGCGCGCCGAAGAGGCTCGCGAAGAGGGCGATCTCACCAAGGCTAACGAGGCTGAGGAAATCGCAGCCGAGGCCGGCGAAGAGGCTGACGCCGCTGAGCAGGTCGAAGAAGAGAAGTGATCTCTTTCGCGTAAGCGACTTGAAAGGGGCCGGTACCACGTGTGGTGCCGGCCCCTTTGTTGTGCCAATCGTCGCCTTCATATTTCTTGCCTTTTCGGGATGAAAGTCATCGGTGGCGCTAGCCTGTACCTATGACTCGCGAGATGACACTGGCAGTGGATTGTGGCGGTGGCGGAATTAAAGCCTCCGTTCTTGATGGGCAGGGGACAATGGTCGCCCCGCCAAAACGGACACCCACGCCCTATCCGCTTCCCCCTGAATTGCTGGTTCAGACGATTGTCGATCTTGCGGCTCAGCTTCCAGACGCTCATCGCGCGACCGTTGGTATGCCAGGAATGATTCGCCATGGGGTTGTGATTGCAACTCCGCACTACATCACGAAGGACGGTCCTCGCTCGCGTGTTCTTCCCGAACTTGTTGAGAAGTGGGATCACTTTGATATGGGGCAGGCGGTTGAGAGTGCTCTTGGAATTCCGACCAAGGTTCTCAATGATGCTGAAGTTGCAGGAGCCGGTGTGATCACCGGACGCGGCCTAGAAATGATCATCACGCTGGGCACGGGACTGGGAAACGCGGTCTTCGATGGTGGGCAGCTTTCTCCGCACGTCGAGGTCTCACAGGGGCCGATTCGTTGGGGCCTTACCTACGATGACTATATCGGCGAGCATGAGCGACTTCGCCTCGGTGACGTCCATTGGTCTCGCCGCGTTCGGCGAGTCGTGGATGGTCTGCGTCCTATGTACATGTGGGATCGTCTGTATCTGGGCGGTGGCAATTCAAAACGAATTGTCCCAACCTACCGTGACCGTCTCGGGGAGGATGTGATCATTGTCCCCAATGATGCTGGCATTATCGGAGGCGTGCGTTCATGGGAGCTCTAAATACTTCCCAGCTACGGATTCGTCTGGATCTTGCCTACGATGGCACTTTCTTCCACGGATGGGCTGCACAAGATGGCCTTCGCACTGTTCAGGGCGTTCTCACCCAAGCGTTTTCAACAATTTTGCGCCGTCCTGTAATCCTGACCGTCGCTGGGCGAACCGATGCCGGAGTCCACGCACGCCATCAGGTCGCCCATTTTGATTGCGCTTCTGACGCCTTCCAGTCGTTGATACGAGAATCCGACCGCCCCGAAAACGAAGATGACCTCAACCAGGCCTGCTGTCGCGCCCTGTTGCGACGAGTGAATTCGCTTCTCGGTCGTGAATACATCGAACATATGGCGACAACAGGTGTCAAAGTGCCCCGGGGGACTGCTGATGCCCGTCTCTCAAAAGTAAGCGTGGTATCAGCTGACTTTGATGCGCGTTTCGCAGCGCTTGAGCGTTCCTATACCTATCGCCTCGTCCCCGAGGGACAACTGCCACTGGCGCGGCGTTGGGATGTCTACGAGGTCCCCCACGCCCTTGACATCGAGGCAATGAACCGATCCGCGCAGCCTCTTCTGGGTGAGCACGAATTCCTTGCCTTCTGCCGCCCGCGCGAGGGGGCGACGACGATTCGTGAACTGCGGGAATTGCGCATTGTTCCCGAGATCGGGGCGACCGGGGTCCTCGAGTGTCATGTGCGCGCTGATGCCTTCTGCCATTCCATGGTTCGCTCTCTTGTTGGCGCTTTAATTGAGGTGGGCAGGGGAGTGCGTGAGGAAAGTTGGCCCGCACAGCTGCTTGAGAAGGCCTCGCGCCAAGAGGCGGCACCGATTGCCCCCGCGCATGGGCTGACCCTGGAATCCGTGAGTTATCCCGACGAGGCCGAGTGGAGCGATCAGGTCCACCGGGCACGCCGTATACGCGGTTTTGCCTTTGACGGAAGTCTTGAAGAATGGGCCATGGGCGGCAACTGCTGCGCTGGTTGATTCAGAAACGATATGAGGAATAAGCCACACTCTGGTCTGCGCTTTGACCCCGCTGCCTTTTGGCGCATAAACTAACAGGTGCTGTGTGTCAGCTGGACCTTCGGTGCCTTCCCACTCGCCGGAGAAGAAATTCGGCTGATGCCTCGCGGAACCGTTTCATAGCGGGCCGGTGCGTCGAACACTCGATGCTAGGCCCCATGACAGAAAGAATTGAAGGTTACGCCCGTGCGCACCTATTCACCTAAGCCGGCGGATGCCGACAAGCAGTGGTACGTCATTGACGCCACTGACGTCGTCCTCGGCCGCCTGGCGGCTCAAGTTGCCGCTATCCTTCGTGGGAAGCACAAGCCGACGTTTGCCCCTCACCTCGATATGGGCGATTACGTCATCATCATCAATGCGGACAAGGTTGCCCTCACCGGTAAGAAGCTTGACCAGAAGATGGCCTACCGCCACTCCGGTCGCCCCGGTGGTCTGAGCGCAACACGCTATCGCGATCTCATGGCTGAGCGTCCTGAACGCGCAGTCGAGAAGGCAGTCCGCGGCATGCTTCCTCACACCAGCCTCGGCCGCGCGCAGTTCAAGAAGCTGCACGTCTACGCCGGAGCTGAGCACCCGCACATCGGCCAGCAGCCGATTCCCTACGAAATCACCCAGGTCGCCCAGTGAGCGCGTCGCGCTTCTGAGCCCAACGAACTGCACTGAGGAGAACTGTGGCTGAGACCACCGAGATTCTTGAGCTGGATGAGGAAGTTGTCCCCAGCTCCTACACCACAGAGACTGAGTCAGCGCCTGCTGGTGCTGGTCAGTCCATCACCGCGCCCGGCGCGGGCCTTGGCCGCCGTAAGGAAGCCGTTGCCCGTGTTCGCCTGGTTCCCGGCAACGGCCAGTGGACCATTAACGGACGCACTCTTGAAGATTACTTCCCGAACAAGCTGCACCAGCAGCTCGTGAAGTCCCCCTTCACTCTGCTTGATATCGACGGTCGCTTCGACGTGATCGCTCGTATCAATGGCGGCGGCATCTCCGGCCAGGCCGGTGCGCTGCGCCTGGGCATTTCGCGTGCACTGAACGAGATCGATCGTGACGCGAACCGTCCCGCACTGAAGAAGGCTGGCTTCCTGACCCGCGATGCCCGCGCTGTTGAGCGTAAGAAGGCAGGCCTCAAGAAGGCACGCAAGGCTTCGCAGTTCTCGAAGCGCTGATCTTCGCCTTTACTTCGACTCGTGGCTCCACCTTTTGGTTGGAGCCACGAGTCATTTTTGTGCAGGCCGGGTAAACTTGGAGAGTTCGATATCGAATTTGGGAGGAACCCCGATGACCAGGTTGTTCGGAACTGACGGCGTACGCGGACTGGCAAATGTTGATTTGACCGCGCCCCTCGCACTGGAACTGGGTGAAGCGGCAGCTCGCCTGACGATTCAGGGACGCCCGGCCTCGGGACACAAACCAAAAGCTATCATCGGTCGCGATACACGAATCTCCGGCGAGTTCCTCGACCACGCGCTGGCGGCAGGTCTTGCAAGTGCCGGAATGGACGTTGTCCGCGTTGGCGTCGTCACCACCCCGACCGTTGCTCACTTGACTGCCTCGTCCTCAGTTGATCTGGGAGTCATGATCTCCGCTTCGCACAACCCCATGCCCGACAACGGCATCAAGTTCTTCGCGCACGGCGGCTACAAGCTCCCTGACCAGGTCGAGGATCAGATCCAAGAGCTCCTCAATACTCCTTGGGATCGTCCCACAGGCGCCGCTGTTGGCGAGGTTGAATACGACGATGACTGGGCAGAAAAGTCCTACATTGAGCACCTTATGACTTCTTTGGGAACAGACCTGCACGGCTTGCGTATTGCTGTTGACTGCGCAAATGGTGGTGCTTCTTTCCTTGCCCCTGAAGCTTTCCGTCAGGCCGGTGCTGACGCTGTCGTGATCAATGCTGCCCCCGATGGTCGGAACATCAATGACAAAGCCGGCTCGACGCACCCCGAACAGCTTCAGGCGCTGACCGTCGCCTCCGAGGCCGATTTTGGTGTGGCTTACGATGGTGACGCGGACCGTTGTCTTGCGGTTGACCGCCACGGAAATCTTGTTGACGGTGACAAGATCATGGGCGCACTGGCTGTCCACATGCGCGATGACGGCCAGCTTGCCAAGGACACGCTGGTTGTTACGGTGATGTCGAACCTCGGATTGATTCTTGCCATGCAAGAGGCCGGTATTAAGACGATTCAGACCGGCGTCGGTGACCGCTACGTCCTCGAAGCCATGCTCGAGGGTGGATACTCTCTGGGCGGCGAACAGTCCGGACACATCATTGCGAAGAAGTACGCAACTACCGGTGATGGCATCCTTTCCTCGCTCCTGCTCGCACGCATGGTGAAGGAATCTGGACGTGATCTTGCAGACCTTACCGGCTTTATCAAGCGCCTCCCACAGACCCTGATCAACGTTGGGGGAGTGGACCGTACTCGCGCAAACACCGATCCAACCGTGGCAGAGGCAGTTGCTGCTGCCGAGGCCGTGCTGGGTAATACCGGACGCGTCCTGCTCCGCCCCTCCGGTACCGAACCCTTGGTTCGCGTCATGGTCGAGGCGGCGACGCAGGCGCAAGCCGATGGCGTAGCCTCGCGCCTGGCTGACGTCGTCAAGGAGAACCTAGCGCTGTGAACGTCTGAGAGACGTACGCACGCAGGGTGGGCACCGGTGGGTCCCGCCCTGCGCCTTGTATATCTTCCCTCGGCGTGCGAGGCCGTCTGCCGTTCTCCTGTGTGGAGAGTGTGGCAGGCGGCCTCGCGTCAAGGTAAGGCGAATTGTCAGATCTTGGCGGCCTCGAGCCACTCTAGCGGGATGCGTGTGAAGTACAGTCCCTGCATCTCGCGCTCCCACAGTAGGCCGAGGGTTCCGTCGGGCAGGATCGTCATGCACTGGTAGACGTAGTGCGCCGGGTTGAAGGTGCGCGACGCGATCCACGTGCGGCCTCCGTCCTCCGACAGGCGAAGGACGCCGCGACCGCGGTAGGGACGCATCTGCGAGGCGTTCGCGAAGACGACGCGCTCGGGGCAGTCCTCCGTCGGCCAGGGAACCGCGTTCGGCTGGCAGAAGATTTCGGTAATCTCCTGCGCAAAGAACACGTCGCTCCAGGTCTCGCCTCCGTCGGTGCTGACGGACGCCGCGACCTTTCCGCTGGGGTGCTGATTACGCATGAGCATCAGGAGCGAACCGTCGGCGCGCTCGATGAGCGTGGCCTCGTGCGTTGCGGCCGCCTCGGTGTCGAGCGTGCGCGAATCGATCTCGCGGCCTTCGAAGATACGCCCGTCGTTGGGGGACTTGCCGCGCTTCCACGTTGCACCACCATCGTCGGAGTAGACAACAGATGCGGAGAAGTGACGTTTGTGGTCCCCGTTGTAGTAGATCGGGATGACGAGGCGCCCGCTGCGCAGCTGCACACCCGTGCCCGGCGAGGTACCGCAGAAGGACATCCATTCTTCCTTCACGTCCTGGTTGAGGTTGAAGGGGCCGGACCAGGTCTCGCCGTCGTCGTCGGAGTAGATCATCTGCAGGAAGCAGGTGCGGGCGGTGAGGAGTGTCTGGTGGGGGTCTTCCCCATCGGCGAGGAAGACGTTGCCCCCGGGGTTTTCCTGGCCGCCCGAGGTGACGGTGACATCGCCGCGCTCGGAGATTCTGAATGGGGCGGTGTTGCCGTCAGCGTCTGTGACGCTTCCATCCTCGTTCCAGGTGTAGGTGGCTCCGTTGGAATCGTGCAGGATGTAGCGGCCCTTCTCGTCAACGCCGAGGCCGGCTTCGGCGTTAGGCTGACCGATCCCGCCGGGGAAGTGGTCGATGAGGACGACGAGGCGTCCGTTTCGGCGATCCTGCACGACGCACGAATCGATGACCGATGCGCCCTTTGCCCCGTGGCCGGGGTAGGTGAGCACCGTCTGGAGGTCTCCCCAGGTATGTCCGCCGTCAAAGGAACGGCGGATCGTGAAGTTGATGGAGTTGGGGGAGTCGTTTGCGATGGTTTCGCGCTGGTCGGCACCGGCAACGACGACCCCGGACTTGAGGGTGATCAGCGAGGGAATCCGGTAGCTGATGGAGTCGTGAAACCCGGCATCAAAGAGGCACTGTGTGTCGAGTGGGGCGACGGAGGAGAGCTTCTTAATCTGTGAATCGTTGAGGACCGAGGAGTAGAGCGCCGCGTTGCGGACCTCGCCGAATAGGCGCGAGCCCGAGGTGTCCTGACCGATGACGACCTCGTCGAGGGAATTGACGGCCGCGAAGAACGCCTGTCCGGGCAAGTGTGCTTCAAGGTAACCGTCCACGTAGATCTGCACCGCGCCGTGACCGACGCGCACGACGACGTCGTGCCAGTGCCCCTGATCCCAGTGGCCGTGTGCGGTGAAAGTGCGCCACTGGCCCCTGCGGCCCAGAACCTTGTATTCGATACCATCCGCTGTGACCGACAGATTGAGCTGCTCGCTGCCGGCGCCGCCGGCTGCGAGGATCGTTCCGTGTTGGCCCGGTCCGCGCACGCGGTAGCGGGCGAAGATTGTGCCGGCGGTCAGCTCAGAGAGTTCGGCGACGTCGTAATCCGACAGGTGGGCGGCGGCGAACTCAATGAGGGGTGTGGGGGCGGGGGAAAGCGCGAGGATCTCTTCTGCGGAGAGGACGGAGTCGTGCGTCGCGAAGGAACGGATCTCGATGCCAGCTCCCGGGGTGAGCTCGAGAGTAGCCTCGGGGCCGCTTCCGGCGGGAGAGAGGTCTGCGCAGGTTGAGAAGCACTGGTAACCGTCGAGGAAGATCTTCGATCCGGCGCTCGTCGCTGTGAGCGCAAGCGAATGCCAGGTGTCGTCTGTGACGGAGGCGGTGTCCTCCAAGTCTAGGGCGAACGTCATTGACGCCGTTGATCCCTCGAGGAAGAGAGCACTGGAACGGATGAACAGGTCCCACCCTGTGTCATCCGCACTGCTGAGCTTGATAAGTGTTCCGTCGATGCGTGCGCGGAACTGTAGAGTCCAGGAGAATCCCGGTTGACTTGCGTCGAAGGTCATGCTTGACATCTTTCTATTAGTTGCTCATTCTGCTTCGCATCGTTACGAAGTGGAGCGTGTGGTCAACCACAAGTATTAAGTTGTCAGACATGTTATCACTGCGATATTTCATTGGCAATACACGGATTGGGTTGGAATTTTGTGTTGACTCTAGAGTGGGTGAGAGCTAGCATTGCAGCAAGTTGTCTGACAACTTACTAATGAGACACATGGACTCAAAGCCCTTCGTTATTCAACGATGAAATTTCAGGAAGGCACTCATCATGAGTACGTCCCCGCTGCAGGCGCTTCCCACAAAGCCCTGGTATCAATACTTGACCAAAGAAGATCGCAAGGCCTTCTTCGCCGCTTGGATCGGCGTTCTGTTGGACGGCTACGACTTCGTCCTCATCTCCTTTGCGCTCCCCGCGATCAGGGAGGCGTTCCACCTGACGCTCGTCCAAAGCGCATCCCTGATTTCAGCCGCCTTCATTAGTCGCTGGATCGGTGGCCTCGTGCTCGGAGCTGTAGGCGACCGCTACGGTCGTAAGCCCGCGATGATCCTATCGATCTTCATGTTCGCTTTCGGATCGATCGCCTGCGCGCTCGCTCCGAACTTCTGGATCCTGTTTGTCCTGCGCCTCATCATCGGCTTCGCGATGGCAGGCGAGTATTCCGCATCTGCTGCGTACGTTATCGAATCGTGGCCCAAGCACATGCGTAACAAGGCCTCGGGCTTCCTGCTTTCTGGCTACGCCTTCGGTGTTATCGCCGCCGCTCAGGTCGACAAGTACTTCGTGACGTGGGTTGATTCAGTGCGCCCTGGCTGGGGCTGGCGAGCCCTGTTCCTGACGGGCATTGTCCCGATCGTCGTCGCCATCTACATGCGGCGCACCCTGCCCGAGGCCGCAGACTGGAGCGAGGCCAAGGAAAAGGGTGGCGACGAAAAGAATGACATGCTCGCCGTGCTCTTTGGTGGGCAGCGCAAGGTCCTCAACTACATCGTCGTTGTAATCGCCTTCGTTGGCCTGCTGCTGATCTTCACCCAGCAGGTGGCTGGTATTGTTGCGGTCAGCTTGATCGGCGTCGTGTGCGCGATCGTTTTCATCTACCTGATCATCCAGTTCGACTCGAATCGTTGGATCATTGGCATCGCGATCATGCTGACGATCTTCGCGTCCTTCATGTACACCTGGCCGATCCAGGGCCTCCTGCCGACTTACCTACACGGTGTTGGTATGGACCAGAAGGTCGTCGCGAACGTCGTGTCCTTCGCCGGCCTCGGCAACGCCGCGGGCTACATTATCGCCGGCTTCGCCGGTGACAAGTTTGGTATGCGTCGTTGGTACGCGATCTCGCTTCTGCTCTCGCAGGTCATTGTCTTCCCGCTGTTCATGCAGGATGGAAAGTATGTTTCTCTTGTGGCGGGCCTACTCTTCTTCCAGCAGATGTTCGGCCAGGGTGTCTCGGGCCTGCTGCCCAAGTGGGTCTCCTCCTACTTCCCGGTCGACAAGCGCGCCGCGGGCCTAGGCTTCTGCTACAACGTCGGTGCCCTCGGTGGCGCGGTCGGCCCCGTTCTCGGTGCCGCAATTGCCGCTCAGATGGGCCTGGGCATGGCGCTGGCAATCCTGTCCTTCGGATTCGCCGCGATCGTCATGGTCTTCATCGGTGCGAATATCCCGCGTCTCCTGCAGAAAGCCGTGGGTCCGGAGTATGTTCGTCCCGAAGATGGAAACGATGAAATCATCAAGGAAGGATGATCGCCATGACACTTCCTTTCGTTATCGGCGCGTACGCGTCGCATCCGGTACAGGAGCTGGAGGCTGACTATTACCGCCTCCTTGCGGATCAGCCGTGGGTGAGCGGCGTCGAGATGCCCTACCCGGGTCAGCTTGCCACCGAAGGCGAGCTCCTGGCCAGCCACCTGGCTGCACACTGGGACTTCAACACGATCACTGCGATCCCCGGCACCATGCAGAACGTGTGGAAGAACGAGAACTTCGGCTTGGCCTCGCCCGACGAGGCCGGACGCGCCGCCGCTCTTGACTTCACCCGCGCGCTGCGTGACGACCTTGCTGCCCTGTGTGAGCGAGCGGGCCGCCAGCTGGTCGCCCGCGTGCAGTTGCACTCGGCGCCCACGCGCCTGGCCCAGGAGGACGCTTTCAAGAGTTCACTCGCTGAGCTGGCCACCTGGGACTGGTGTGGGGCTCGCCTCGTTATTGAGCACTGCGATAAGTTCGTGCCCGAGCAGAACCCCGAGAAGGGCTTCCTGTCCCTCGAATCCGAGATCGGCATCGCCTCCGAGGTTGGCATCGGTATTCACCTCAACTGGGGACGTTCCGCCGTGGAGGGCCGCAGCGCAAACACTGCGTACGAGCACGTACTCGAGGCTGGCAAGCGTGGCGTCCTGGACGGGATCATCTTCTCGGGCGCAGGCCCGGAGGAAACCCAGTACGGATACTCGTGGATCGACGGTCACCTGCCCGCGCAAGCCGATGAGCCGACCTCGCTCATGGATGAGGCCGAGATCGCTCGCTGTGCGCAGGCGGCCATCGAGGGTGGTGCCAAGTACCTCGGCGCGAAGGTCTGCGTCCCCAAGGATGCGTCTCTCGAGCAGCGCCTGGCCATGCTGACCAACATCTACCGGGCCTGCGGCCTCGGCGATTAATAGCGGCGCCTCTGGGTGCGTTCCCGCATTTTGTGAGCGTGTGGGAGGTGTCCGGAGCGAGGTACAAGTGTGAGGGAGGGGCGGATGCCAGGCGGCATCCACCCCTCCCTGTGTTGTATCAAGCACCGCCCGCCCGCTTCTTTTGCCGGTCGATGGGTCCACGAGCGCAGCGGTTCCCGAGTGATCGTCCACTGCGAGGGTGGTCATGCCCTCGAATACACGGACATCTACTCGCGCATGTAGCCGGCCCTAGAGGAAGTCGCCGCCGACCTCGACGAGAGCGATCCCCACACCGAGGTTGTGGTCCCCACGCACGTCGCCTCGGCTTGAGCGTCGGTCAGCGGTCGGTAGATTGCGTCGACCTCGGCAATATCGATGGGATCGCCAAGGGATGCTAAACGAGAAAGGTCGTTGTGAGTGAGGGGGAGGGGAGAACGATCAGCAAGTTGGTCCCACTGTTCTCGCGAGAAGTAATCGAAGGGAGATTCTTCACTCCCTCCGGCACCGAGCCCTTGGTTCGCGTCATGGTCGAGGCAGCGACGCAGGCGCAAGCTGATGGCGTAGCCTCACGCCTGGCTGACGTGGTGAAGGAAAGCCTGTCGCTCTAAGGACGGGCGACTGAAGAGCGCCAAACCGCGCGAGTGGGGACGATGAGCCGCTCAACTTTCTTTGCTTTGCGCGGCTTTTCGATCGCCGAAATCACCGCCTCAACGGCACCCTGCGTCATTTCGCGCAGCGGCCACTCGACGGTTGTGAGGCCGAGGGCTTGGCTGCTCGCGGGTTCTTGATTACCAAATCCCAGGATGGAAAGGTCTTGTGGAACGCGGCGATCAAGATCGATGGCGGCTTGGAACACGCCCGGTGCCTGCGAGTCATCGGCGACGGCGATCAAGGTGATATCCGGGTTATCTGAGAGAAGGCGTAGGGCTGCCTGGTATGCGGTCGAGGCATCCCAATCGGGAAGCGAAAGCAAAGTGAAACCCGCGCCGAAGGCGGCTTCAAGGGGGAGCTGGCGTGAGTGATTGGTATTCGGTCCTGCAAGAAAAACTGCGTGTCCGCGTCTTTGTGCGCTCAGATGATCGCTGAGGATTTCTTTCACTCCCACGCATTCGTCAATGCTCACGAGAGCGCTGGCTCCTTGGGTGTCTTCCGTATTAATCATCGACATTGCAACGATGGGAATACCAAGGTTTGCCAGAAGCGTGGAGGTAAAACTCTCGGCGGAGGTCGTTTCGCGGATGACCCCGGCTAATTGCGTGTCCCCTAAGACGGAGCGAATTGTCTGCGCGTCTGAGGGGTCATTACTTGATTGGAAGAGGGGAAGAAGCAAATATCCGCGCTTTTGGATTTCGATCATGGCGGTTGTGAGAACCGTGTGAACGACCGGGACGAAGGGATTATCTGGGAGTTCTGCCATGAGCAGCGCGATCAGACGAGAACTGCCTCGCCGAAGTGAACGTGCAGCAGCGTTAGGAATATAGTTCAGGTCTCGCGCTGCATCTTGGACTCTCTGAATTGTTGCCGGTGCGATCTTCACTTCCGGTCCGCGGCCGTTCAGTACCAAAGAAACCGTCGAAGGAGCAACTCCTGCTGCTCGGGCCACATCGGCCCGCGTTGCTCGTTCCATTCTTTCTGCTCCGGATCTGCGATGGAATAAAAGTGCGTTAACACAATAACTATAACGTGTTAGTCTTTGTGTACTGCAAGGAGTTTCAATGTTGACTCACCTGAAAGGCTCATCATGAAAATTATGCCCTCATACGCACCCTGTGTGGGAGCACTTTCTCCTGCTCGTGCGTATCTCGCTGATGATCCAGGGCAGATGAGCCTCGATGGCCGCTGGGCCTTCACCTATCACCGCGTTGATCCCAATCCCGGTGCGAATCCCGAGGAGGCATGTCCCTCTCCCCGCGTATCAAGCGAAGAGACGATCGATGTCCCAAGCCACTGGGTTCTCAGAGGAGATGGACGCTGGGGTGCCCCCGCCTATACCAACGTTGATTTCCCCTTCCCTGTGGATCCGCCTTTCCCTCCGGAAGATAATCCTGTCGGCGACTATTCTCGCCGCTTCACATGCCCCAAGTCGTGGTTTTCGCAGGGAGGGCAGATCCGTCTGCGCTTCGAGGGCGTTGAATCCCAGATCATTGTCTGGGTCAATGGCCAGTGGATTGGAATGGCTCGCGGGTCACGCCTCGCCCATGAATTCGACGTCACCCAGATGCTTGTCCCCGGTGAAAATACGGTGACTCTTCGCGTTCATCAGTTCAGCGCAGGATCCTATCTTGAAGATCAGGATCAGTGGTGGCTCCCCGGAATTTTCCGCTCAGTTTCGCTGCGATACCTTCCTGACTTTTCCATTGAGGATCTGTGGGTCAATACCGATTACAAGGCCGGGCAAGGATTTGCGACCCTTGAGCTCAGAGTGCGCGGGGCGCAAAGCGAAACGCTTGAAGCGAGCCTGGACATCGAAGGCCTCGGCGCCTCGGTGCTCACTCTCTCGCGCGGGGAAGACGGGCGCTACCGGAGTGAAAGCATTGGCCTCGGCAATGTCGAGCCGTGGAGCCCACAATCGCCACAACTTTACGCCGCACGCGTGCAAGTGGTGGGGGAGAGCGGCCGCAAAACGGAAGAACGTCACCTGCGCCTCGGCTTCCAAAGGGTTGAAATCGTCGATGGCGTTCTGCATGCCAATGGGCAGCCGCTGACGATTAATGGCGTCAATCGCCATGAAATTCGTGCCGACGAAGGGCGGGTATTCAGTGAAGAATTTGCGCGCGCCGATCTTGAACTCATGAAATCGATGGGAATCAACGCGATCCGAACCTCCCATTACCCGCCTCACCCGCGCCTTCTTGATCTGGCCGATGAAATTGGGCTGTGGGTTATGCTCGAGGGGGATATTGAAACCCACGGTTTTGAGGGGAATCGTACCTGGATCGATAATCCCTCCGACGATCCGCGGTGGGAAGCCTCCTACCTTGACCGCACCGAACGCGCTTTTGAACGCGACAAGAATCATGCCAGCATTTTCTGCTGGAGCCTGGGGAATGAATCCGGAACGGGACGTAACTTGGCAGGGTCCGCGCGTTGGCTCCGTGAACGCACCCACGGACGCGCCCTCGTCCACTACGAGGGTGACCATGCCATGGAGTACGTCGATATCTACTCGCGGATGTACCCGACACTTGAAGAAGTTGCTGCGGTGCTCGACGATACGGATATGCATGCGCCGGTTGCTGTTCCGAGCCATGCAAGTGCGGCTGTGGATGACGCTGCGAAAGAACGTATCCGCAGCGCTCCCTACATCATGTGTGAGTACCTCCACGCGATGGGGACTGGCCCCGGTGGGGCGGCCGCTTATGTCGAGCAAATGAGCCATCCTCGCCATGCTGGAGGCTTCGTGTGGGAGTGGCGTGACCATGCGCTGTGGCGCACCCTTCCTGATGGGCGCCGCGCTCTTGCCTACGGTGGCGATTTCGGGGAGCTAGTGCACGACGGAAATTTCGTCTGCGACGGCTTGGTTGATGCGCTTTCGCGTCCCTACGCGGGGACCTGGGCATGGATTCGCGCGCTCGCACCTGACGCGCCGATCCTTCAGGGGCGCTCGCAAAAATCGGGTGGCGAGGCCGAGGAACGCTTGCGTGCGCTGGCTCGTTCAGCTTCTTCCCGTCTCTCCTGTGGCGAGGCCGAGTGCAGTGCCGTCTTTGATGATCGAGGGCGTGTGGAGTCCGTGGGCGGGCTTGTGATCGCGGCGGAGATCAGTGTTTACCGTGCACCGACGGACAACGATCGGGGTCGCGGTCCTGTCGATTATTGGGGGATTTCCTCTGATGATTTGGGTCCACTGGGAACGGGGACCGGTCAATGGGGAGTCTCTCACGCCCAGCGATGGGAAATGGCACGTTTGCATCTCCTGCGCAGAACCTGGAACGGATGCGCCCGTGAGAACGGAAAGCGGGTGCTTGTCGAACGCTGGGCGCCGCCTGCTGCACAGTTTGGACTTGAGGCTCGCTGGAGTTTTACTCCCGTAGGTGCAGAGGATGGAGGCGCATCTGTGGGTGCTCCGCTGCCGGGCAACTGCCTCGCAGTTAAGGTCGACATGACTCCCTACGGACAGTGGCCCGAGCGCATCCCTCGTGCAGGGGTTCGTTTGTGCATCCCGGGAACGGGGTGGACGGCCTCGTGGGTGGGGGAGACGGATATTGCTTATGCGGATATGCCCGGCGGCAATCCAAATGGGTTTGGGTGCGCTGAACTCGAAGATCTATGGGATGTGGGTGTCAAGCCTCAAGAAGGTGGGCACCGACCGGGACTGAAGGTTCTTGAGCTGCGCGGGGAGGACTGTGCATTCACGATCATTCCTCGAAGCGAGGTGGGGTGGAGTGCCTCGCCGTGGAGTGAGCAAGAGCTTGCCCAGGCGGGACACTGGGAAGACTTGCCGCATTCAAATCGGACTTTTGTTTGGCTTGACGCCATTCAAGATGGCATCGGGACTCGCTCGTGTGGCCCGGATGCGCGCCCCGAATTCGGTGCACGGATGAATCCGCTGACTATCGAATTCATTGTTTGTGTAACGGATCTATAACAATTGTCCGCTATGCAACGTAAAGCTAGCTTCTCGACGGTAGCCTAGCCTTATCAACTAACACGAGATAGTTAGTGATTCGGTATTTATATCGAGCTACGACACGAACCAATGGAGGTTTCGCATGTTGAAGAAAAAGATGGCCGCTGGTGTCATCGCCCTGGCCATGGTAAGCACTCTAGGATTGAGCGCCTGCTCGAACGGCAGCAGCGACTCTTCTTCAAGTTCTGCAAGCGGTGGATCCGCATCGGGTTCAATCCCCAAGCCCGATGTTTCCTGCGATATTCCCGCAACGAATCTCGATGATTCGAAGATCGACACCTCGAAGGTCGAAGGTGAAATCACCTTCCAGACTCAGGGGCTCAAGACCGACTTCGGCGACTTCTTCACCAAGAAGATCAAGGAATTTGAGGATGCAAACCCCGGCGTCAAGATCAAGTGGACTGACCAGGCGGGCGGCGCCGAATTCGATCAGACCATTACCGCTCAGGCAACGAACTGCCAGATGGCAGACGTTGTGAACGTTCCTTCCTCTACCATCCTGGCTCTGTCAAAGTCCAACCTCCTCATGGACTTCGACGTGAAGGCTCCCGGTATTGGTGACAAGTTTGTCAAGACCATTTGGGGCTCGACCGAGCTGGGCGCAAACAAGCACCACACCGCACTCCCGTGGTACTTCGGCCCCTACATCACCACCTACAACAAGGAAGTTTTCAAGCGCGCAGGCTTGGATGAAAACACCTCTCCCAAGACCATGGAAGAGATGTTTGACTACGCTGCAAAGGTCGGAGCGGATGGCAAGGGCGACTACGGTATCTACGGTTCCCCGCAGTGGTACATGACCGCTCAGCTGCACGGAATGGGTGTCAGCCTCATGAACGCTGATAAGACCGAGTTCAACTTTGCTGACAATGAGCAGGCCATCAAGTACGTGACCCGTCTCGCCGAGCTCTACAAGAGCGGTGCGATCCCGAAGGACTCGCTGACCGGCGAACCTGATCCGGGCAAGGCATACGCGGATGGAAACCTCGCATTCGGTACCCCGAACGCCTCCTTCCTCAAGTCCGTCAAGGCAAACAACGCGACCGTCTACAACAACACCGGTGTCGGCCCCTTCCCGACCAACCCCGGAATCAAGCCGGTCTTCGAAGGCCAGTACATCGGCGTGTCCGTCTCAACCAAGAACGCTCCTCTGTCAATGAAGTTTGCCGAATGGATCACCAACGCTGAGAACGAATACGCATGGACCCACGACGGTGGTGCGATCATCTTCCCGGCAGCAACAACTGCTCTTGACAAGCTCGTTGCTAACCCGCCGGAGATCGCAAATGATCCGGTCTTCAAGGCTGCCTACGAGGAAGCCGCAAAGGCTGCAAAGGACGCCGAGGCCTACACCGACGTCTTCTACACCACCGGCGCTGTTCAGGACAGCCTCGTTGAGAATGTGAACAAGGCAATCCGCGGAGAGGTCGACCCCAAGACCGCTCTGAAGACTGCACAAGATCAGATGAACAAGAAGCTCAAGGCTCTGGGCGAATGATCTCACCCTTGCCGGGGCGAAACACTACGGTTTCGCCCCGGCAAAACCCTTGAACAGCACCGAAGGACCTGACAATGTCGTCGCGTACAGGGCGTGCCCCAAGCCGATCTCTTAATGGGGCCGCGCGTTTCCGCCCGGGATGGATGCCGTGGATCTGGATTACACTCCCGGTCTTGGCAATTATTACTTTCTACATCTATCCCTTTATCACAACGGTTTTCGTCTCTTTCACAAAAACAAAACCGCTGCGAAAAATTGGTCCCTTCATTGGGATCGAGAACTATACCTACGTTCTGAACGACGCGGAATTTTGGGGTTCTCTTCGTAACTCGCTGATCTACGCGGTCTGCGTTGTCCCTCTAATGGTGCTTCTCCCTCTTCTCCTTGCCCTCCTGGTCAAGTCCTATGTTCCGGGCATCGGGTTCTTCCGCGCGCTCTACTACCTGCCTGCGGTTTCTTCGCTCGTCGTCATTTCCTTGGCTTGGCGCTACCTGCTCAATGAAAGAGGACCAGTAAACAACCTCTTGACCTCGTGGGGAATGGATGCGGTCCCATTCCTCTCGAACCAATGGCTGATCCTTTTTTGCGCGATGCTCATTACCTTGTGGCAGGGCTTGCCCTACTACATGATTCTCTACTTGTCCGCTCTTGCGAACGTCGATAAGTCCCTCTACGAGGCCGCAGAACTCGACGGGGCGGGAAGCGTTCGTCGTTTCTTCACCGTGACTATTCCGGGCGTCAAAGTCATGATGTTCTTGGTCGCGACACTCACAACCATCGGATGCCTCAAGATCTTCACCGAGGTCTACCTCCTTGGCGGAAGTGCCTCCCCAACAAAGACCTTGACCATGTACATCCGAGACTGGACCGATCCGACATACGGGTCTCTAGGCAAGGGCGATGCAGCCTCGGTCTGCCTCTTCCTCATCACTTTCGGATTCATCATTGCCTCCCAGAAACTCCAGAGGAAGGCTGAAGACCAATGAGTACCGTAGTTTCTTCAACCAACTCAGCCACGGCCTCGTCAAAGTTTGCGAACTGGCGCAAAACTCGCAAGCTGGAGCACCAATCGCGCAACGTCGCATCACGCCAACTCAAAGGCTCTCGCCTAGTCCTGCGTTACATCACGCTGGTCGTCGTCGCGATCCTTATGGTGGGACCGCTTCTGCTTCCTCTCCTCGCGGCATTCAAAGCTCCGGGGGAGTCGGTTTTCGGCCAAGGCGCCACGATCTTCCCGCAGACATGGTCGCTTGCAGCGTTCACAACACTGTTTAAACAAACCGCGATCCTGCGTGCGATTGGCAACTCGGTCATCGTTGCAACGCTGACGGTCGTTTCAAATATCGTCTTGTCCTGCTTGGGCGGATACATGCTCTCGCGACGGGGATGGACCGGTCGTAACATCATGTACTTCGTCGTGCTCTCGGCGATGATCTTCCCCTTTGAATCAATCATGCTGTCCCTGTACTCGATGATGGTGTCCATCGGCACGTACAAGACCCTGACCAGTGTGTGGATGGTTGCCATGATCGGCCCCTTCCAGATCCTGATGATGCGCGCTGCTTTCCTTGGGATCCCCGAAGAAATTGAAGATGCCGCACTGATTGATGGGGCAGGCGAATGGGAGCGTTTTTGGAGGATCTTCCTTCCTCAGGTTCGTGGGACTCTCACGGTTGTTGGACTGACCTCCTTCATCGGCGCCTGGTCCGATTTCCTCTTCCCGCTACTCATGCTGGTCGACAACGACAAGCACACTTTGATGCTCGAACTGACAGCCATTCAAAATTCCGCTCAGGGAACGACTTATCAACTGGTCTTGGCCGGAGCGGTCGTTGCACTGGTTCCTGTCGTTGTAGTTTTCGCCTTCTCGCAGAAGTACTTCTTCCGTGGAATCGAAGATGGCGGATTGAAGTTTTAGATCGATAGAGGTACACACCAATGAGTGACGAACTGAGTGAGGACTTCGCTCCCGATGCGCTAGAAGCTGCAGGTGCGCTGCGTCAATACCCGGATCCCGGGTACATCTGGCCAACGAACCTGCGCACTGTCGCTGCACTTGAGCAGTGGAGGGACCACAAGGTCGGTGTCATCATCCATTGGGGGATCTTCTCTCACATTGGTCAAGATGGCTCCTGGTCTTTGCACCGCCAGCGTTTGGGCGGCTTTACTGACCCGCCTGAGGATTGGAAGGGGACTGACGAGGAGTATCACTCGTGGTACTGCGATCAAGCTCGTTCCTTTACGGGGGACGATTTCAATGCCGAAGAATGGGCCGCCGCGTGCGCCGATGCCGGAATGCGCTACGTCGTCTTTACGACAAAGCATCATGACGGCTATGCCATGTACGACACGGACTTCTCGAACTTCAAGTCGACCAGTGAAGAATCCGGACTTGGTCGCGACATTGTCCGCGAAATCTTCGAGGCCTTCCGTGCTCACGGTATGGAAACGGGTGTTTATTTCTCCAAGGCTGATTGGAACCACCCGGGATATTGGGATCGCGCCCGCACTATTACTGACCGCTACCACAACTTCGACATCGAGAAGCACCGCGCAAAGTGGGATTCCTTTGTTCGCTACACCCATAATCAAATTGACGAGCTCTTGCGCAATTACGGGCGTATCAACGTGCTATGGCTCGATGCCGGTTGGGTTTGCGAACCAGATGAACCGATTGATATCGATGAGATCGCTGAGAATGCACGTCGCCTCCAACCCGATATCTTGGTCGTTGACCGAGAAGTCCATGGGGTGAACGAAAACTACCGAACCCCCGAACAGGAAATTCCGGACGATATTCGGCTCTACCCCTGGGAATCATGCATCACCATGACTCGCGGCTGGTGCTCGATGCGCCCCGAAGAACCGATCAAGCCCATGCGCCACATCATCTCCAACCTGTTGGCGATCGTGTCGCGAGGCGGGAACTACCTCATTGGGATCGGTCCCGACGCGCGCGGAAGCATGTCCACGTGGATTCAGCGCGGCCTCGAGCAGCTGGGTGATTTCTTGCGCATCAACGGTGAAGGAATCTACGCGACTCGTCCGTGGATGGATACCGATACACTGCGTTCGGAAAACGGCTGGTCCTGGTACGCAACCCAGCCCAAGGACAGTGAGTCTCGAGTTTTCTTCTTTGGGATGCCTCCGGCTCCATCGACTGACGAGGCCGAGGAGCGTTCCCTCGAAGAAAGAACCTTTGCTCCTTCCGGTCTTGCATCGACGTGGCTTGAGGTCCCCGGGAAGGTACGCAGCGCCCGGATTCTTGGAAGCGAGGACAGAGTCATCGTCGAGGCGCGTGAAGGCTCATCACGCCTCGTGATTCCTCAGACCGATCTGCGCTATGCGGTGGGAATAGAGCTCACCTTCTGAGCCGCAGTGACTCGACACGGTGATCCGCACCCTTGGTGAAAATCATCGTTGCGCGCTCGCGGGTTGGGGCAATATTTTCCAAGAGGTTCGGGAGGTTGATTTCCTCCCAAATCGAGCGGGCCGTCGCCTCGGCTTGTGTATCGGTCAGTGAAGCGTAGGTGCGGAAGAAGGAGTCCTCGCGGGTGAATGCGGTTTGACGCAGGGTGAGGAAACGATCGACGTACCACTGTTGGATGTGTTCGGCGTCGGCATCCACGTAGATGCTGAAGTCGAAAAAGTCTGAGACTGCGGTCGGCATAACGCCAGGTCCCCATTTGGGAGGTTGGAGGACATTGAGTCCTTCAACGATGAGAATGTCTGGGCAGTCTACGACGACACTTTCATCTTTGATGATGTCGTAAACGACGTGCGAGTAGACGGGAGCCTGAACATTACGCATCCCTGACTTCACTGCCGAGAGGAAGGAAATGAGTGCGGGGCGGTCATAGGACTCGGGAAAACCTTTTCGCCCGAGCAGGCCTTTGGAACGGAGAACCGCATTGGGGAAGAGGAAACCGTCTGTCGTGATCAGATCAACTCGCGGGGTCTTTTCCCATCGGGATAAGAGAAAACGCAAGAGGCGGGCGACGGTAGATTTTCCAACGGCAACCGAGCCGCCGATTCCGATGATGAAGGGGACGGGAGATCGGTGAGAGCGCGTAAGGAAATCGGAACGCTCTTGCTCAACGCGTCGGTGTCCTTCCACGTAGAGCTGCAAGAGTGCGGTCAGCGGTCGGTAGATTGCGTCGACCTCGGCAATATCGATGGGATCGCCAAGGGATGCTAAACGCGAAAGGTCGTTGTGAGTGAGGGGGAGGGGAGAACGATCAGCAAGTTGGTCCCACTGTTCTCGCGAGAAGTAATCGAAGGGAGATTCTTCAGTGTTGTTGATATCACTCACAGTGTTAATTGTGGCAACTTCGTGGACTGGACACGCAATCAGAGGTCCTATGCGTCTGAAAATGTTATCTATCGCGCAGCTCAGACAGGGATCTTGCACCTTGTATTTGCTTGCTTGTCCACTAGCCTGAAAACATCGTTACTTGGTTGTGCCAATTGACGCACCAGAAAGTGAGTATGCCGTGATCGACTATCTCATCGCTTTTCTTCCGGCACTTTTCAATGGCTTTATGGCCATTGTTTTAGTCGCACAAGGTGGCGATGATCGGCAGAAGAGTCTCGGTCTTTTGGGTGGCGCGTTCTTATTCTCCCTTTTGGCTACCCCCTTCATTGAAGTGCACTGGACGACGAAGACTCTTGTGATCTCGTTTATCTCGGGACTCCTGTTGGGATTCGGTCAGTACTTGCAGATTCTCTCCTTGAAACTGCTGGGAGTTTCGCGTGCCATGCCAATGACAACGGCTGGTCAGATTGTTTTCATGTCATTGGGTGGCATCATTCTCTTCGGCGAGATGAATCAAGGTTTGGCTCTGGTGTGTGCGCTCAGCGCAATCACCTTGTTAGTTATCGGTGTTCTGTTCATTTCAAAGAGTGAGAAGACTAAAGAAGCGACCGAAGAGCATGTTGATTGGAAACGTGGAGTTCCTTTAGTTGTGATCTCAACGGCCGCCCTCGTGGCGTTCCTTCTCTTGGTGCAAGGCTTTGGCCTTGACGGCCGCTCCGTGATCCTGCCCCAAGCGGTTGGCTATTTGTTGGTCGGCCTCGTTGGAACAATCCCTGCGCTTTCGCCTCAACTTGGCAAGGAAGACAATCGCTGGAGTCTGCTCACTCTTCGCCAACTGATCCCCGGCCTGATGTGGGGTGCGGCTATTCTCCTGACTCAAGTTTCTTCCTCGCTCCTTGGCGTCTCAGTTGCCTTCCCCCTATCGCAGATGGGCGTCATTATTCAGACTTTCGGTGGAATCTTGATTCTCCACGAGACGCGCACGCGTCGTGAGATGCGCTGGACCATTATTGGCGTTGTCATCATGGTTATCGGCGTCATCATGGTGGGCGTTGCTCGCTCCTTCAGTTAGATCAGACGTGCGCCGGATGTCCCCATTGGTTACGTGAAACAATGGGGACATGGCTGAGCAGATTCCTCTCTTTAATCCCCAAAGCGCGCGCGAGTTTCTTTTCGCGCCTTCCGCTGATGAGGATAAATATCGCCGAGGCGTCGTGGGCGTTGTCGCGGGTTCTGACACCTACCCGGGGGCCGGGCTGCTGGCTGCCTTTGCCGCTTCGAACACCGGCGTGGGTATGGTTCGTCTAAATTCGACCCGTCGGGTAGAAGATCTGGTTCTTCACTACGCTCCTGGTGTTGTGACTGTGGGAGGTCGCATCCAAAGCGGAGTAATTGGTCCGGGGTGTACGAATGAGCGCTACGACGACTGCCGTGAGCTCGCGCAATTCTGTATTGATTCCACGCTTCCTCTGCTTATTGACGCGGGCGCGCTTGACTTAGTCAGAGGCCTTATCGACTATGCAGACACGCATTCGCGTTCCCTTTCGCGCACTATACTCACCCCTCATCACGGCGAGGCCGCGCGCCTTCTCACTCAGTTGGGTAGTCCGCATTCTCGCGCAGACGTTGATGCTGATCCCGCCCCTTCTGCCAAGGAACTTGCCTCGCTCACGGGAGCGATTATCCTTCTGAAAAGTGCGACTACTGTGTGCTCGTATCTCAAACATGACCAGGGGAGTCGGACGCAAGAAATCGTCTCGATTCCTCAAGAAACTCCCTGGGCTGGGGTTGCGGGTAGCGGTGATGTGCTTGCCGGGACGGTCGCGGGGATCACTGCGGGGTTCCAAGCGCGAGCTGAGCGCAGGCAGGGGAGCCCGTCGATTTCCGAGGCCGACTGCGCAACCCTTGCGAGCCTTGGAGCGTGGGTGCATGCCCAAGCGGCTCTTCGGGCAAGCCTGGGTTCGGAAGGGCAAGCGCGCCCCATCCAGGCCATTGATATTGCCCGCGCTCTTCCAGAAGTCATCGGTGGACTGTGTTCCTAGTCGCTGAGGGTGCGATACTTGGGGAGTGGAAACTTCCAAACGTGGATGCGGATACCCTTCGGTAGCATCCGTTGATCTTGCAGCATTCGCGCATAATCTTGCTCATTTGCGAACCTGCGCCCCGTCTTCTCTGCAGATGGCGATCGTTAAGGCCGATGCCTATGGACATGGTTTGCTTCCCGTTGCCCAAGCTGCCCTGGGTGCTGGAGCCGATTGGCTGGGTGTCGCTCAATTAGCCGAGGCTTTTGAGCTACGTGAAGGACTCGATAGCGCAGGGATCGCGCGTGATAGCGCACCGATCCTGGCATGGATTTCCACCAGCGGAAGTGATTTCGAATCCGCGATCCGTGCAGATATTGACCTGTCTGTGTCCTGGACGTGGGTTCTTGATGAGGTCTGTGCGGCGGCGCGCCGCTGCGGGCGCCCCGCCAGAATTCACGTCAAGGTCGACACGGGGATGTCGCGTGCGGGTTCAACTTTGGCCGATCTGCCGGAGCTTGCCCTGGCTGTACGAGCCGCAGAAGATGCTGGTCTTGTTCAGGTAGTTGGCGCTTGGAGTCACCTTTCGCGAGCAGATGATCCCAGCGTGGCCGGCGAGGAATCGACGCGCCGGCACCGTCAGATATTTGAAGAGGGCTTGCGTATTCTCGCCGAAGCTGGACTGCGTCCGCAGATTCGCCATCTTGCTGCAACCTCGGGGATTTTATGGCACCCGGAAACCCACTACGACATGGTTCGTGCGGGGATCGGAATGTATGGACTTTCCCCTGATCCTTCAGTTGCAAGTGCTCAGGAACTGGGCCTGACACCCGTGATGACGCTGAGCGCTCCACTAACCTCAGTCAAGGTCATCGAAGAAGGGACCCCGGCCTCGTACGGAGGAACCTGGCAGGCCCCGAGCCGTCGTTGGGTGGGTTTGGTCCCACTGGGATACGGAGACGGGATTCTACGAGCGGCCTCCAATGGTGCGCCGGTTGTTGTTGAGACTGATTCAGGTCTGGTGAAGGCACAGATCGTTGGTCGGATCTGCATGGACCAATTCATCATCGACCTGGGGCCCGCTGACGGGCAGAAAGACACAGCTACGCAGAACAGTGGCAATGCGCCCGCCCATGTAGGCGATCGAGCCGTTCTTTTCGGCGATCCGGCCAAGGGATACCCGATCGCAGATGAATGGGCCGCGCATGCGGGCACAATCAACTATGAGGTCATTACTCGTTTGGGAGAACGCATTCCCAGGCAGTACGTGAACGAAGAGGAATAATGACGCAGACACAAACGAAGCAGTACAGCTATCGTGTGAGCGATGCAGAGCAGACTCGCGAGTTAGGTGAAGAGCTTGCGCGTCACTTACGCGCGGGCGACCTCCTCATGCTCCGAGGCGGCTTGGGCGCCGGCAAGACTACCTTCACTCAGGGAATTGGCCGCGGGCTTCAAGTGCGAGGGACAGTTGCCTCCCCGACATTCATCGTTGCGCGCGTTCACCCCTCGTTGGTCGGAGGACCTGACCTCATCCACGCCGATGCCTATCGAATTCGTGACCTCGATGATCTGGAGACTCTCGATTTGGATTCAACTATTGATCAGGCTGTGACAGTTGTTGAATGGGGCGAGGGCAAGACCGAAGCCATGAGTGATGCGCGCCTTGAAATTGAGGTGCGGCGCGCGAGCGGGGGAGAGGCCGCACGTGACGGTGATGTTGTTGACCTCGAAAGCATGGATGACGGTCAACGCATCATCACATTTACGCCCTACTCGCACCGCTGGGACGGTGTCTTTGATGACCTTGCACCACAGTTGCGTGCGAGCGTGGAATAGGATCGACTTATGACCGAATTGTGCATTGATACCTCTGGAGCAACTGCAGTAACCGTCGTCGATGACGGGAAGATACTGGGGAGCTCGAGGAATGAGTCGGGTCGTCACCACGCAGAATCGATTACCCCCTGCGTCCTCGAAGCCCTTGAAGAGGCCGGTTTGCCGACCGACGCCGCAAAGGCCGGTCTTGACGCCGTGTGCGTAGGCACTGGTCCTGCTCCTTTCACCGGTCTGCGAGCCGGACTTGTTTCAGCACGTGTCTTCGCGAAGGCGGCGGGGATTCCGGTCTATGGCGTCTGCTCTTTGGATGTGATCGCCCGCGCTGCTTTGGATCACCTGTCGCCGGACACTCATGTGTATGCATTGACCGATGCTCGCCGTAAGGAACTGTATTGGGGACATTACCTTGCAGAAGGCCCCGATGATGTTCGCTTGCTTGGGCGTCTTGAGGTTGGCTACGCGCGTACCTTGAGTAGTGCCTTGCGTGAACAAGAAGGACTGCTGGTTTCTGATGCGCCGATCCCGGCGCACAGTGCCGATGAACTTGCCGGCGCAGAAATGGGACCGGTTCTTCCTCTAGACCCTTCAGTCATGGTTCGCATTGTCCGAGCGCGCCTGGCTCGCGGTGGAGAGGACCGTTTGGGTACCGAACCCTTGTATCTGCGTCGCCCCGATATTCATGGGCAAGCGCCGGAGCGTATGTGAGCACAGCAAATCCCAGTGCTGCCCCCGCCCAAGGTTTTCAGGAAACGCTAAGCGCCTGCGCGCACAGGCTTGCCCAGGCCTCGGGAGGAAAGCTTGTCGTGTTGGGGCCACAGGACTGGCGCGCAGTTATTGCACTGGAACAGGCGATCTTCCCCGAGGACCCGTGGACGCCTGGGATGCTAGCCGAGGAACTTTCCTCGGGACTGAGCGTCTACTTTGGCGTGTGTGCTGATGCTCCCCAGGGTGAACTTCCTGTGTTGTGTGGCTATGCGGGTGTCAAGATTGGCCTCGATAGCGACGTGATGACCATGGGGGTTCTTCCTGATTTTCGAGGCCGTGGCTTAGGACGCGCGCTGATGGACGCTTTGCTTGAACTTGCACGGCAGCGGGGGAGTGAACGAGTTTTCCTGGAAGTGCGAGCGTCCAATACCCCAGCGATCACGCTGTATGAGCAATCAGGTTTTGAACGTGTCGGTGTCACCAAGGCATATTTCCGAAACCCGCGCGAAGATGCGGTAAACATGCGCCTTGTTTTCGACGCATGAAAATACGAAAAATTATGTTGCCCTAATACGGTGTTTTCTGACAGATTTTGTCGACTTTGTGACGCATTTTCACGGGGCTTCTCCGCGCCGCTATTTCCCTGAAAAATCAGGGTTTTAGGGAAGACTTATCTGACGCTGTGAGCAGATAAGGAGCGCTCGGGCCAGCAGTCCTACGGAAATGACACTCCTTCAGCTTAGGCTTGAGTCATGGCCACAAAAACTGTCGCAACTCGCAAGCGTCGCGCATGGACTACGACCGTTTTCGTCAAGCAACTTATGGCGATCTCCGGCATCGTGTTCGTGCTCTTCCTTCTTTTCCACTCCTACGGCAACCTCAAGATGTTCTTGGGGCAAGAAGCCTACGATCACTACGCACACTGGCTGAAAGAAGAAGCCTTTGTACCGATCTTCCCTCACGGTGGGTTTATCTGGATATTCCGCGCAGCTATGGTTCTCATGCTGGTGATCCACATTTGGGCAGCAGCAGTGACGTGGAAGCGCTCACGCCGCGCACGTCGCAGTGCGTACGTTGTCAAGCGCAGTGCAGCTGATGCTTATGCAGCACGCACCATGCGTATGACCGGTGTTCTGCTCTTCTTCCTCATCGTCTTCCACATCCTGCACTTCACCACGGGAACCATCCGTACCGGATTCGTCGCAGACTCCACTCCTTACGAGCGCATGGTCGCGACTTTCCAGAATCCCTTGATGGTTGTTGTCTACCTGATCTTCATTGGTCTGGCAGCGCTCCACGTTTCTCACGGTTTCTGGTCGGCATTCCAATCTCTGGGTTGGGTCCGCGGTGGAACCCGCAAGTTCATGGAAGTTCTCTCCGGCTTGGTCGGTGCGCTGATCTTCCTGATGTTCGCGCTTCCCCCGCTGGCGATCGTCGCCGGTTACATCTCCTGACAAGGATATTGAGACATGACTGATACTTTGATTCACGGGCTGTACCGCGAAGGCGACGACATCGCCGATACCAAGGCCCCGCTGGATGTTCCCCTCGCAGACGCTTGGGAAAAGCGAAAGTTCACTGCGGCTCTGGTCAACCCCGCAAACCGTCGTAAGCTCCACGTCATCATCGTGGGTACCGGCCTTGCCGGTGGTGCAGCTGCCGCCTCGCTGGGCGAGATGGGCTACAACATTGACGTGTTCTTCTACCAGGATTCCGCTCGTCGTGCGCACTCCATTGCAGCGCAGGGTGGTATCAACGCCGCGAAGAACTACCGCAACGACAATGACTCCGTCTACCGCCTCTTCTACGACACCGTTAAGGGCGGCGATTACCGCGCACGTGAGACCAACGTCTACCGTCTGGCTGAGGTCAGCGCGAATATCATCGACCAGTGCGTCGCACAGGGCGTGCCCTTCGCACGTGAATACGGCGGCCTGCTCGATAACCGTTCCTTTGGCGGCGTCCAGGTGTCGCGTACCTTCTACGCACGCGGCCAGACAGGTCAGCAGCTGCTGATTGGCGCCTACCAGGCGCTCGAGCGTCAGGTTGCTGCCGGTACCGTTACCGAGCACTCCCGCCACGAAATGGTCGAACTCATTGTTTCTGACGGCCGCGCTCGCGGCATCGTCGCACGCGACATGACCACCGGCAAGCTTGAAACCCATATTGCGGATGCGGTTGTTCTTGCAACCGGCGGCTACGGAAACGTCTTCTTCCTGTCGACGAACGCCATGGGCTGCAACGCCACCGCAATTTGGCGAGCATACCGCAAGGGCGCATACTTCGCGAACCCCTGCTTCACCCAGATTCACCCGACCTGTATTCCGCAGCACGGAGATCAGCAGTCCAAGCTGACGCTGATGTCCGAATCTCTGCGTAACGACGGTCGTATTTGGGTTCCTAAGAAGGCAGAAGATTGCGAGAAGGATCCTCGTGACATTCCCGAGGAAGATCGCGACTACTACTTGGAGCGTATCTACCCCTCCTTCGGCAACCTTGTTCCTCGCGATATCGCAAGCCGTCAGGCAAAGAACATGTGCGATGAGGGTCGCGGTGTTGGTCCGAAGATTGACGGCGTGGCTCGCGGCGTCTACTTGGACTTCTCCGAGGCAATCTCCCGTATGGGCCGCGCAGCGGTCTCCGCTAAGTACGGCAACCTCTTCGATATGTACGAGCGCATCACGGGTGACAACCCTTACGAAGTGCCCATGCGTATCTACCCGGCTGTCCACTACACGATGGGTGGCCTGTGGGTTGACTACGATCTGGAATCAAACCTCCCCGGCCTCTACGTTGCCGGTGAAGCGAACTTCTCTGATCACGGCGCGAACCGCCTGGGTGCATCCGCACTGATGCAGGGGCTGTCCGATGGTTACTTCGTTCTTCCGAACACCATCAACGACTACCTGGCACACTGCTTCAACCTCCCCAAGCTGGATGAGTCCTCCGAGGATGTTGTTGAAGCACTGAACTCCGCTCAGGGTCGCATTGACAAGCTCATGTCGATCAATGGTTCCCGTTCGGTGGATTCCTTCCACAAGGAACTGGGCCAGATCATGTGGGAATACTGCGGTATGGAGCGTCGCGAAGAGGGCCTGAAGAAGGCCATCGAGATGATCCGCAAGCTTCGCGCCGACTACTGGCGTGACGTTCGCGTTCCCGGCAAGTCGATTGGTGAACTCAACCAGTCCCTTGAAAAGGCTGGCCGTGTTGCAGACTTCATGGAGCTGGGCGAGCTCATGTGCATCGATGCCCTGCACCGCGAAGAGTCCTGTGGCGGTCACTTCCGTGCGGAGTCGCAGACCCCCGAAGGTGAAGCCCTTCGCCACGATGACAAGTACCTCTATGTTGCAGCTTGGCAGTGGGGTGGCGAGGATCAGCCTCCGATCCTCCACAAGGAAGCCTTGATCTACAACAACATCGAGCTTAAGCAGCGGAGTTACAAGTGAACCTGACACTGAAGATTTGGCGCCAAAACGGACCCGAGGATCCGGGTGCCATGCACGAATACCAAGTCCGCGGCATCTCTGAGGAATCCTCGTTCCTGGAAATGCTCGACGTGTTGAACGAAGAGCTCTTTGCTCGCGGCGAAGAACCGATCGCATTTGACTCTGACTGCCGTGAAGGCATCTGTGGTCAGTGTGGCATTGTCATTAACGGTATTGCCCACGGCCCTGAGGTCACCACGACCTGCCAGCTGCACATGCGTTCCTTCAACGATGGTGATGTCATCACCATCGAACCCTGGCGTGCGGAAGCATTCCCGATCATCAAGGACTTGGTTGTTAACCGCAGCGCTCTGGACCGTATCGTTCAGGCTGGTGGCTACATTTCGGTGAACACCGGTGCCGCACCGGATGCTAACGGCACTCCCGTTCCCAAGCAGGATGCGGACCGCGCGTTCGAAGCCGCTGCTTGCATCGGTTGTGGCGCCTGCGTGGCTGCCTGCCCGAACGCCTCGGCAATGCTCTTCACCTCGGCGAAGGTCACTCACCTGCACCTGCTCCCGCAGGGCAAGCCTGAGAACTACCGTCGCGTTGTCAGCATGCTCAACCAGATGGATGAAGAAGGATTCGGTTCCTGCACGAACATCGGCGAGTGCGCGGCCGTCTGCCCCAAGCAGATTCCGCTTGATGTCATTTCCACGCTGAACCGTCAGCTGGGTAAGGCAGCGCTCAAGGGCGTGTGATCCTTAAAAGGAATCTTTGCAACACCGGTGTGGGGACGATCCATTAGGGTCGTCCCCACACCTTTTTGTAGGAAGGTCGGGGCGAATGCACCAAGCACAGCAGCGGACTAAACTGGGCCGGGTGAGTGAAAAAGAGCCTTTAGTACTGGGTATCGAGTCAACCTGCGATGAAACGGGCGTTGCGCTGGTGCGCGGCTGCGAGCTCCTGGTTGATCGCACGGCTACATCAATGGATCAATACGCCCGTTACGGCGGAATTATCCCCGAAATCGCTTCGCGCGCTCACCTTGAGTCTTTCCTTCCCACGCTTGATAGCGCCCTTGATGAAGCCGGCGTGACTCTTGACGATGTCGATGCGGTGGCCGTTGCTGCTGGTCCCGGCTTGGTGGGTTCCCTCACGGTTGGTATCTGTGCGGCTAAGGCACTGGCCTCCTCAATTGGAAAACCGCTGTACGGGGTCAATCACGTGATTGGTCACCTTGCGGTCGATAAGCTCGCTGAAGGTCCTCTGCCCGAACGTTTTATCGGACTGGTTGTTTCCGGTGGCCACTCGAATCTTCTGCTCATTAATGACATCGCAACGGATGTTCGTGAGCTCGGTGGAACCCTTGATGATGCTGCTGGCGAGGCCTTCGATAAGGTCGGACGTCTCCTTGACCTTCCCTACCCGGGTGGTCCGCACGTCGACCGCCTCTCACAAAAGGGCGACCCCACTGCTATCCGTTTCCCGCGAGGTCTGGCAGCTGGCAAAGATCAGGAACGCCACAAGTACAACTTCTCTTTCTCGGGCCTCAAGACCGCGGTCGCCCGCTATGTTGAAGGCCTTAAAGAACGTGGTGAGGAAATTCCCGCTGAGGATATTTGCGCGGGCTTTTCCGAGGCCGTCAACGATTCCTTAACGGCGAAAGCAGTTCGCGCTGCACTCGATCACGGATGCTCGACGATCGTTGTGGGCGGTGGCTTCTCCGCTAATTCCCGACTTCGTGCGTTGCTGGCTGAGCGCGGTAAGGCTGCAGGTTTGGAAGTACGCATGCCTCCGCTGCGTTTTTGCACGGACAATGGGGCACAGATTGCCGCCATGGGCTCAGAGCTTGTGCGTGCAGGGGTTGAACCGTCAGATTGGGATTTCTCTCCCGATTCCGGTATGCCCTTGACGCAAACCTCTATGCTTCCCCGGCACTGATTCGTCGGGCAATAATTGCCCGGTGTGATTGGCCAATTCGCGTGGCGATAACGACACCCGGCTGACTCCCCGTGAGTTTGAGGGACTTGCGCAGCACATCGGGTTGAATGTCGGCGCCGCGTTTCTTGACCTCGACACGTCCAATATCGTGTGCTCGAAGTGCCTGTTGAATATTTTTAGCGCGCAGGTTGACCTGGTCGATGACTTCGAATATTGCCGCGAAGGCAGTGGGGATCAACTGCGATGCGCTGAGGTAGGCAATCGATTCGCTGATCAGATGCGCGTCGAGATCCTCGCTGAGCCTTGCAACCATACCCGCGCGAATAACCGCAGAATCTGGCTCGTAGAGGTAGCTCCCCAGCTGCCCAACTATTGCCTGCCGGGCAGGCGAATCGGCGAAAGGTGTTTGGGGGTCCTCAAGGGTACGGACCTCATCGTGGGTGATGACGCATGCTGAGCGCCCTGCCCCTTCGCTGGCCAGGGAAGGAGACCACAGCGCGGCCTCGAGAAGATCTCCATCAACACTGGTCCAGCGCGCGTGGAACTGGGAAGGAATAAGTTCGTAGGGGATACCCGGCGCAACTTTTACCCCTAAGCGCGGGACATACTGCGCCCAAGACAAAACGCGGTCCAAAGAAGGGGACCAATCCGAGGGCGAAGAAATGCGCTTGGAACCACCCTGTTTTCCTGTTCGGCGCGCGGGGTCAGCGAAAAGCGCGTCGAAACCTTCCGCCTCGAAATCTTCAGGACCCAGCGTGCTCACATCGCGTTTCTCAACGCGAGTGGAGGGGAACGAGGAAAGGTTTTCGCGAGCGGCGGAAAGTGCCTCGTCATTGATGTCGTACGAAGTAACCCGCATGCCCGCACGCGCGAAAGCAAGGGAATCTGCGCCGATCCCGCATCCGAGGTCTCCGATATGCGTTGCGCCGGAACCCACGAAGCGCGCGGCGTGCTCGCGGGCAAGAACCCATCGCGTTGCTTGTTCGTAGCCGTCGCGCGTCCACAGCATTGTGCGCGCAAGAGAGCCGAATTTTCCTTCCGCCTGGGTGCGTAACTGCAGTTGAGAGGCGATTGCCGAGGCCGTGGCCGGGTCATCCGTTTGCGCGCGGATTGCCAAACTGAGCTCCATGGGTGAGAGGTGGCGGTATTCCTCGTTTTCTTCCCATTGGGCAAGAAGTTCACGTCCGGGGGAGCAGCAGAGTGGATCAATGGAGGACATGGTCTCTATTGTTGCGGAATTTCAGGGAATTAGAGAAAAGATATGGGGCGTGTGGGAGGCTGAGTGGAGGCGGTAGACAGCATTGGCACTCAGCTTGCTAGAGTGCCAATCGAGCCCTAGACTGAGTGGGTAAGCACACATGCGATCCCAAACCTGACCCCCGCGACGGCAGGGACGGGATGACATTAATCGTTATGAGAAGAAAGGGAGTGCTGAAATGGCTATCACCATCAAGCCCCTCGAAGATCGTATTGTCATCCGTCAGGTTGACAGCGAAGAGAAGACCGCTTCCGGTCTGTACATTCCCGATGCCGCTAAGGAAAAGCCGCAGGAAGGCGAAGTTCTGGCAGTGGGCCCCGGACGCGTTGACGACAACGGCAACCGCGTCCCCGTGGACGTCAAGGTCGGCGACCACGTGATCTTCAGCCGTTACGGTGGCACCGAAGTCAAGTACGACGGCGAAGAACTGCAGATCCTGTCTGCACGTGACGTGCTGGCAATTGTTGAGCGCTGAATAGACGTTCATGCATCCGCGTGATGCATGAAGTGGTGAGCCCGGAGTGAACCTCCTGGCTCACCACTTTTTGCGTTCTGAGTGCAGATGCGTGGCTGTTACTTACTGCATCGGCGCTACCGCTGGCGGTGTTACCGCTGGCGGTGTTAGTACGGCTAGTGATGCTGTTAGCGCTGTTACTCGTCGTGACTGCGCTAGTGGCAATCGCGCTAGTCCTGCTGATCTTCCGAGGGCGTGGAAGAGGGAAGAGAAGCAGAGCGCGGTTTCCAGAGCAGGGCAACAATAGCGCCGATAATGAGTGCTCCTGCAAGGGTGATCACCCATGTGGGTAGTGCTCCAAAAAGTCCCATGATGGATTCTTCCCACGACGCAAGAGTGTCAATGGAGACGATCCCGCCAAGAGGGTTACTCAAGTCGATTTTGAAAATTGTGAGACCCAAAATGATGAGAACCAGTCCAGAGACTACATTTGTCCACGTCGTCTGACGCTTGAACAGAGTTAAGGGCTTCGGTCGCACGATCGCTTGGATACGCCCCGCGGAATGCTGCCAAAGTAGTGCGAGCACCAAAAGGGGAAATGCCATTCCAGCGGAATAGAAAACGACTGCGATAATGCCTTCTACGACTGAACCGCCCAAAGAGGAAGTTGCCAGTACTGCTCCAAGGATGGGACCTGCGCAACCAACCCCTGCAATTCCATAGGTAATACCCAAGAGGTAGACCGCCCATGCGGTATCACGTGACTGAGAAGCCGTTTCTAGGGAACGTACGCGGAAAACAGGAAGATCCAAGGAGAAGAGCGTGATCAGTCCAGCAATAATCACCAAAAGGGCGATGATGTGGGTAATGAAGGCCGAGTGTTCTCTAATCAGCGTGACAACGCTTGATAACGCTGCTCCCAGCGGGATCAGCGGAGTGAGTAAGCCCAGCCAAAATATCCCGCAGCGAGCGATCAATTTCCGCGGAGATTGAAACGCGTAGGAAAAGAAGGCGGGCAGAAGCATGACGGAGCACGGTGCGAGCAGTGTCAATACTCCACCGAGGAATGCAATAAGAGGATTCACTTCTTGAGGTGTTCTGCCTGGTTCTGGATAGTTGCCCGCACGTAGTCGGTATCGCGGAAGCCTGAGATAAAGCTATCGCCAATGAACATGAAAGGTGTGCCTTGGATGCCGATCTTGTAGGCGTCGTTTTGGGCCTGTTTGACTTCTGCCGCCGTTTCGGGATCGTTGGTATCGGCTTGGAAGCGCGAGATATCGGGGACGCCCGCCTTCTGCGCCAAAGCGGTCAAAGAATCCATCGTGTACTCGGGGTGGCCGGATGGGTTGGCCTCGCCATAGGCTGCACTCACGAACTCCCAGAAACGTCCCTGGTTGGCTGCGGCAATGCCAGCCTGAGCGGCAAGAGGGGAAGACTGTGAGATTTGTGCCAGATCGCGCCACTCAATTCGCAAGGTCCCGTTATCGACCAGATCTTGCAATTGCGGTTCGACTTGCTGCGCGAAACGCGTGCAGTAGGGGCAAGAGAAATCAGAGTAAAGCACCATCACGACGGGAGCGTCGATCGAACCCTTTGCTCGCGCGTCATTGGCATCACGACGCTGCTGAGAGTGGATGATGTCGAGTCCCTGTTGATCGGTAACGGTCTGCGCGTAGGATGCTTGGGCTTGCTGTGGGGAAGCGGTAGTTGCCTGTGTTTGCTGCATCGGAGTTGCGCTAGCCGAGGCCGTCGCTTGGGGTTGAGACGTTGACGGCCGGCTGGTCCACCAGACAGCAGCAGCAACAAGAACAACAGCGCATGCAAGAAGAAGAATGGCGATGATTCTCTGCTTGCCGAGGCCTCGAGATTCCATGGGGCACCTTTCGCATTTCGCACGGGATGACGGGGATGGGTTTCAGTCTATTCCATAGAGAGTGGGGAATAGGGGAAGAGAGCGGGGAATAGGGAAGCGGTTGACACTAGGTAAAAGAAACTCGCTCGGGACACCGACCCGAGCGAGTTCGAGGTGACGTTGTGAGGGGGTCAGGAAACTCGACGAATACGACGGCGCTGAATTTCTTCGCGACGTTCTTCTTCAGTCATGCCGCCCCAGATTCCATAGGGTTCCTGAGCTCGCAGAGCATACTCGCGGCACTGCTCAATGACAGGACAAGTTGCGCAAATGGCTTTTGCGTTGGCGGCACGGCGACGACGGGTTGAACCGCGTTCACCTTCGGGGTGGAAGAAAAGTTCCGTATCGAGGTCGCGACAGGCGCCCTGGTACTGCCATTCCCACGCGTCAATCGACGGGCCTGGCAGTCGAGAGACGTCAGACATGAGTACCTCCATTCATTGCATTTCCCTGCGCGAGACGTTCTCGGCGAGAAAGACTGCAAAAAGAGTACCGAATTGTGCAAGAGTTATTCAAGGCCCCTTCAGTGAATCATAGTTGTTTCACAGGAAACTTGAGCCGGCCGAAGTAACGCTGAAAACCGCATTATTACAGGAGATAACGAAATGCTGCAGAAATACTGAAAGCGTAATTTTGTTGCCCGTTACATAGTCGTTCTTAGCTGTCAGCGGACAAAATCTGACCGCTCGACTGGAAAAGGCAAGAAGGAAATCTGACAATCAATTAGGTAGCATTCACTTAGGTATCCTTCAACACGTCAGGAGTGGCCATGCCCCGTGCACAGCTCGTGCCTCCCGCTGCTCACGATGCGCCGCTGACCGTCACTGCAGTTTCTGCCAAACTCGGTGTTTCGGCCTCGACACTGCGAACCTGGGAAAGGCGCTACGGTCTGGGGCCCGGAGAGCGCTCCGCGGGTAGTCACCGTCGCTACCTTCCGGAAGATGTTGCCAGACTGACGCATATGATCGAGCTGATCCAAAGCGGAGTCACTCCCGCTGATTCTGCTGCGATCGTCCTTGCTCAAGATAAGGGAGAGCTGGAGGAAGTTCGCCCCCCGCGTACGGCAGATGAACTGGTTGTTGCCGCACAAGCAGGTGATCGAGACCGTCTTGTTCATCTCATCGAAGCAAGTGTCAGTGAAAAAGGCCTGCTTCATACATGGATGCTTTTGGTCGAACCCGCTTTTGAAATCATGGCTACTGATTATCACGGTGAAATTCCGGGTATCGCAGGTTCGTCAATGCTCAGTCAAGCGATGTATGACGTTCTTCGCGTGATGTCAGAACAACGTCCCGAACCCAAGTTCCCCTCTTCGCCCAGCATCATTATTTTGGGCGATCGTGCGCATCTTCTTCCCGCGCATGTCATTGGAGTCGCCCTGCGGTGGTACGGCCCGAATGTCGTGGTGCTGGGAGCGTGTAGCCGTGGCTGGACTGGTGGCCGCGAAAAACTTGATGCTTTTGTTGAAAATATCGATTCGCATGTCGCTGCTCTTATCACCATGGGACAGGGTGAGGACTGCAAGAACTTCGTCTCTGCGGCAGTTCACAACCACGGAATCGACGTCATCGAGGTGGGAACTCAATCCCCGCGCGTTCTGGACGACCATGTTCTTCGCGTTCGTACGGTCTCAGCGTGTGTTGAAGAGACTTTGGCCTTGCTGGGTGCGAAGGCCCCCGCAGCCTCTGTTCGCTGAGTTCTTTTGCGTTACCTCGTTCAATTACTGCATGTTCTTGCAACGTGTTAGCGTAGACGCGTATCTATTAGGTCGCGCAGGTGCGGCATGCACAGAGGATTAAAGATGACCCCGTGGGAAGATCGCCAGCTTATCGAAGCCTTCGATGAAGAATTCGAAGAACTTGTTCATTTTGCGGCGGGCTCGGTTGTAGATTGCGGTTTCGGGTACATGGATCGCAATGGGGTAGTGGATCCTTCAAAGCCAGTTGAACTGTGGATTACTGGGCGAATGACCTATGTTTTCGCGCTCGCGGCGCTTAAGGGTTACGACTGGGCGATCCCCCTGGTTGATCATGGTATTCGTTGCCTGACTGAAGGCCCTCTGCACGATGCTGAATATGGCGGCTGGTTCTCCGGGCTCGTGACAGAGATTGTTGAACGCGAGGATGGCCCGCATTGGAAGGCGATTGAACCAGCCAATGACGGTCTGAAGCAGGCATACGCACATGCATTTGTCATCCTCTGCTCAAGCGCTGCAACAGTGCTTGGACGTCCGGGTGCCCGTGAGCTTCTTGATCGTGCGCTGGCTGACCAAGAGCTCCATTGGTGGGAGCCTCAGTTTGGGCGCGTCTGTGAATCCTGGAACCGCGATTACACTCGTGGCGAGACCTACCGTGGTGTCAACGCAAATATGCACACCGTTGAGGCTTACCTAGCTGCTTATGATGCGACGGGAGAGCGTATCTGGCTGGATCGTGCACGTGGAATCTGTCGTTTCGTTGCCAAGGTCGCTGAGCAGCTGCATTGGCGCATTCCCGAACACTTCGATGTCGAGTGGAATATGCTTCCCGATCACAATATCGATCGTCCTTCGGATCCTTTCCGTCCCTATGGCGCAACCCCCGGACATGGGATGGAATGGGCACGACTGATCCTCCACACTCGTGCGGCCTTCTTGGCTATGGGAGAGAGCGACGATTGGATGCTCGAAGCTGCTGAGCAGCTTTTCAACCGTGCCTGCTCTGATGGCTGGGATAAACATGGTGCGGAAGGTTTCGTTTACACCACTGACTGGGATGGGCGCGCGGTTGTGGATACTCGCATGCACTGGGTGCTGTGCGAGGCCGTCAATTCTGCATGTGTCTTAGGTCGCGTTCATGAAGAGGCCGGAGACGACGCGCGTGTTGCGGAGCTGAGTTCTCTGTATGCGCAGTGGGCTGATTGGGCGGACCGCTACCTTCGCGAGGCCACCGGTCGCTGGATCCACGAAGTTGACGCCTCGGGTGTGGAGTCTGGGACGACCTGGGAAGGGAAGGCGGATGCCTACCACGTCGCGCAGATGCTGCTTCTGCCGCAGGTTGGTAATACCCCGTGCTTTGCTCTGGCTTTGAAGGAGAAGGCAGAAGAAGAGGCCTAGTCCGCTTCTGCTCTCACTTTTCTGGGGTGAGCTTAGCCACGCATACTGGGTTTTAGGTCAAACCCAGTATGCTCTGGCCCACTTTCGGGCCTAGACTCTGTTCATGGCAGACATTCACAATGATCCTTTTGCTTTGACCGGACTGACCTACGATGACGTTCTGCTTCTTCCTGAACTGACCGATGTTGTTCCCTCTGAGGTTGATACATCTGCTCAGTTGACGAAGAAGATTCGCCTGCGTATTCCTCTGCTTTCCGCAGCGATGGATACGGTGACCGAGGCGCGCATGGCGATTGCAATGGCTCGCCAGGGCGGTATTGGAATCTTGCACCGAAACCTCTCGATTGAAGAGCAAGCGTCCCAAGTTCGTCAGGTGAAGCGTTCTGAATCAGGAATGGTTGAGGACCCGGTGACTATTGGTCCCGATGCAACCATCGAGGAACTGGATCGTTTGTGTGGCCACTACCGTGTCTCAGGCCTTCCCGTTGTTGACGATCAGCAGCAGCTCATTGGCATTATTACGAACCGCGATCTGCGTTTTGTTCCTACCGATCAGTGGTCAACACTGAAGGTTCGTGACTGTATGACTCCTCGCGAACGTCTGGTGACGGGCAAGGTTGGGACCAGTCGTGAGGAAGCGAAGGCACTGCTTGCGACAAATCGTGTTGAGAAGCTGCCGATTATCGATGAGGACGGGCATCTGACCGGTCTGATCACTGTGAAGGACTTTGTGAAGACTGAGCAGTATCCGAATGCGACGAAGGATGATCGCGGTCGTCTGATGGTCGGTGCTGCAGTTGGCTACTGGGGAGACACTTGGGAACGCGCCTGTGCGCTTCGTGATGCCGGCGTTGACGTCCTAGTTGTTGATACCGCTAACGGTGGTGCTGCCTTGGCTCTGGAAATGATCCGAAAGATCAAGGCTGACTCTTCTTTCGATGGTGTTCAGATCATTGGCGGCAATGTCGCAACAACCGAAGGTGCTCAGGCTCTGATTGATGCAGGCGTTGACGCTGTGAAGGTGGGTGTTGGCCCGGGTTCAATTTGTACAACGCGTGTTGTTGCGGGCGTGGGTGTACCTCAGGTGACTGCGATCTATTTGGCATCTCTTGCGTGCAAGCCGGCAGGTGTGCCTCTGATTGCTGATGGCGGCCTGCAGTACTCCGGTGATATCGGTAAGGCAATTGTTGCCGGCGCGGACACCGTCATGCTGGGTTCGCTTCTTGCTGGCTGCGAGGAATCGCCCGGCGAGGTCGTCTTCACGAATGGCAAGCAGTACAAGCGCTACCGTGGCATGGGCTCTTTGGGCGCGATGAGTTCGCGCGGACGCAAGTCGTACTCGAAGGATCGCTACTTCCAAGCCGATGTCTCTTCGGACGACAAGATCGTTCCCGAGGGCATCGAGGGCCAGGTTCCGTACACCGGTTCGCTCGCTGCAGTTGTCTACCAGCTGGTTGGCGGTCTGCATCAGACGATGTTCTACCTGGGTGCCTCGACGATTGACGCGGTCAAGCGTAATGGTCGTTTCGTTCGCATCACCTCTGCAGGCTTGCGTGAATCGCACCCGCATGACATCCAGATGACGACTGAGGCTCCGAACTATCACTCTTCGGCGAAGTGATTCGTCAGTAGGAAGTCTTTAAGGGCACGGCTTAAAGCCGTGCCCTTAATGTATTTGCGGTGTGTCCTTATTGCAGGGGCCAGCGGCGATCGATGTGTGTCTCCCTGCCCTTTGAACGCATGAAATTCTCAAAGTTTTCTGCCCAAGCTGCGTGGGCGTCCTTTTGGAAGGTGTGGATTTCCCGGCAGTCTTTAGATGCACAGTCCGGATATTTCCGAGCAATAGCAGCCAATACGTCAAGGGTCATGATTACGTCGTATTCGGCAGTGTGTGCGTTTTCTGAGACCGGAACACCGTAAGCCGCTGCCATTAATGACAGCTGCTTCTTTCCTTTGCGGTAGCGCTCAAGATGGCGGTCCAAGACCAGGGGATCAATGATCGGTGCCGGTTCTGGGGTTCCGAGTCTGTCGCTGAGTGTTGGAAGCGAGTGACGGCGAAGCTCTTCTTCGAGCAGGGTCAGATCGTAGCTTCCATTAAAGGCAACGACTGGGTAGCCCTGCGCCATGTGTGCTGTCAGTGCAGATGCCACTTCTTCGAGGACTTCTTCGATGGGACGTCCATGGCTGCGTGCGTACTGGGTGGTAATGCCGTGGATTTGTGCGGCTGTATCCGGGATATCGACGCCCGGATCAGCCAACCACGTTGTAATGGCGTCGGAATTGGGTGATCCAGATGCGCCTTCGCTGCGCAGAACCAGAGCCGCACTGACAAGACGGTCGCGATGGGGGTTGACGCCTGTCGTTTCGGTATCGAAGCCCAGCCAGGGAAGCTGAGCCCAAGAATGGGGGTGTGTGTCTGCCATGACTTAAGTGTGCATCAGCGCATTGTCATTTGCGTCCAGTTTTTCAGTTCGCGGCACAAAAAAGTGTCCCGCTTCGACGAAGAAGCGGGACAGAGTGGAACTGACCAGTGATCAGGGATGCAAAGGCAAGGGGAAGGAAAAACGCGTGTATGCGCAGGGCATCTGAGCGCGATCTCGCGATCCGAGCTTCCGGGGTGCGCGTTCGCTTGTACGGCGCGATACATCCTGACGGTTACGGTTTTCCGTGCGTGAACTGCGTCGGAAATCCTTGGTAACGGCAGCTGCTGCTGTCAACATGGTGACCTCCTGCGGATCAAATGACGAACACCGGTAGTAGGTGTATCTCTGTGATGACATACACAGTGTGCCTGTCTACTCAGCCCGTTTCAAGTGTTTTATGAAGGGGCTTTTTCTCTTTCACTTCAAGGGAAAATCGCGATTGAGTAAAGGTGAGGAACTGGTGAAGTTTAGCCAAGGCATCCTCATAAAGAAAATAAAATTAAAGTAAAATTTTTGGGCGTTTTGTCATGTGTCCACAGGTGTTATTGATCGAATGTAAAGCCGTATCGCCATGTAGACAATATGTGAAATGCCTTACATTAATGCGGTGGGAAGGCTTCGTGTCTTGCGCCCCTTGGTGACGCATCCGGCGAGATTGTGCGACTAGAATGGCGGCATGGCTAACGAGGTCGAAATTGGTCGGGGAAAACGTGGTCGTCGCGCGTACACCTTGGATGACATTGCACTAGTTTCGGCACGCCGGACCAGGGATCCCGCGGATGTGAATGTTGGTTGGCAGATCGATGCGTATCACGTCGACGTCCCCATCATGGCAGCACCTATGGACTCGGTGATGAGTCCCGATACTGCGATCCTCTTCGGCAAACTCGGTGGAATTGGCGTTCTGGACCTGGATGGATTATGGACTCGCTACGAAAATCCCCAGCCGATTTTGGATGAGATTGCGCAGCTTCCGGCAGACGGGTCGATTGCGCGTCTGCAACAGATTTACTCTGCTCCCATTCAAGAAGACCTCATCACCGAACGTTTGGAATATATCCGCAAGGCAGGTGTCGTTGTCGCTGGAAAACTCTCGCCCCAGCGCACTCAGCGCTACTGGCGTGCAGTTGTCGAGGCCGGGGTGGACCTCTTCGTCATCCGTGGGACTACCGTTTCAGCTGAGCATGTTTCATCGCGTGCGGAGCCTCTGAACCTTAAACGTTTTATTTATGAACTCGACGTTCCGGTGATTGTTGGCGGTGTCTCAACAGATACTGCTGCCCTGCACCTTATGCGTACCGGTGCCGCAGGCATTTTGGTTGGCTTCGGAGGGGGAGCGGCGCATGCAACGCGCCAGGCTCTTGGAGTCCATGCGCCTATGGCAACGGCGATCGCAGATGTTGCTGCAGCGCGTCGTGATTACATGGATGAATCGGGTGGTCGTTATGTCCACGTGATTGCAGACGGTGGGATTGGACGCTCTGGTGATATGACACGCGCGATTGCCTGTGGAGCAGATGCCGTCATGATGGGCGCGGCCCTGGCTCGCGCCGAAGAAGCTCCCGGACGTGGATGGCATTGGGGGTCCGAGGCTACTCACCCAGAGCTTCCGCGAGGACACCGTGTTCGTGTGGGGACCTCGGGGACCTTTAGCGAGATTCTCTATGGGCCGTCAACGCGAGCGGATGGAACGCTCAACTTCATTGGTGCCCTTAAGCGGACAATGGCCTCGACGGGCTATTCGGAAGTGAAGGACTTACAGAAGGCCGAAGTCGTTGTCAGCCCCTACTGGCGCTAATAGATCTGGGTGGTGAACTTGATTGTTCACCACCCAGAATGACAGGTGTTCACCTATGCTGTCTTTTCGGTTTCCGAGCCGAAAGTTGGAGTGTGGGACTTGAGTTCTCCCATCCTGTATGGAAGGAAAAGGGTGGAGAGAAGAGTACCTGTGAACAGCCATGGCAGTAGTGCTGGCGCGGTGATCACATCAGCGTATTCGTTGAGGAAAGCACCAAAACTGGGCATTGCGTTCATCTGGAAGGTTCCAATCAGAACTCCCAGAGTTACGAATGGAATTGCGAAGTTGTAGGCGATCGCGATCCAGCGGATTGACCGTGAAAGTTGGACCAGATTCGCCAGCCTGAGGATCAATCCCGCAAGAGTTAATACAAACCCAATGATGATGCCCCATGCGAGTGGCTTGGAGAGCCACAACATCGGCTGATCGCTGAACATTCCCTTCAATGAAAAGACGATTCCAAGGGTGCCAAGGAAGAAAAAGACGTAGATCAAGCTATCGAGTGATGATCTCTTCTCGTCGATGATTTTCATAATGTCTCCTTGGAGACGAGAAAGTTGAAATGAAGTGCCGATCTGGCGGTGGCGGAAAACCGCGATGAAATCACAGGTGGCATGCAGCGATTCTTTGGTGCATCCATGAATTATTATTCTCGCGCTCTTGAGCTCTTGTCAAGAGTCTTTTATGCAGATCAGGCATAAAAGTGGGACGGCCACGAAGTGCCGTCCCACGAAATAAAAAAGGTTCTGCCTATTAAGCTGCCGAGTCGATCAACAGAACCGTGACAGATGGGCTGAGAAGAATCAATGCCATGACAAGGGCGTAGCCCAGATTGTGCGCATAGGATGGGCCGTCTGCTTCAGAACGGTTCCAGATTGCTGTGAAGGGCAGGAAAATAGCCGCAAGTAAACCGGTTACCAGAACGGTGACGCGTAGGCCGGGTATAAAAAGACCTGCGAATAGAAGAAGCGTTACGCAGGCGGCAGTAACAAATGACTTTCTCACGAAGAAATCATAGGGGTATTCTCAGGACACTCTCAGTGAAAAAGCCTGTGATTTCAGTTAATCGAAAGTGTACTAATCTTCCTGAAGGTTCCGTAGAAGCAAAAGTTATTGGGCGTCAAAGGTCTGGGCAAAGACCGAAATGTTATCGCGAAGCTTCTTAATGTTCTTACGGTTCTGCCTCCCCTGGAATGCGGGAGCAAAACCTGTAGCTTCAACGCGCATTGCTACCGATGTGCCCTGCGGGACGGAGAAGGCTGAGATCCAAATCGTTTCACCGAAGGTCAGCATGGACATACCGGTTGTTGCATTAATGTGACCTGTCGTGGGGTCAACCATATGAATTCCCCACCCCAGCTTTTGTATTTCTTGAACCAGCAAAGAAAATGCATTCTCAAATGGAAGCGCAACAATGAAGCCGCCGTCGGTTTGACGTTCGAAAAGTGCCACCAGAATCCTCTTTCCTTCAAGATTGATGCTTGTATTCTAATACGCGCAACTATGCCCCGGTTTGGACACCATCCAAACCGGGGCATAGTTGCGCGTGATACCCAGTAGGCTTACTTGTCAGCGGCGCTGGGGTGTGTCATATCCGCGGGAACAACCCATGCATCGAACTCTTCGGGCGTGACGAAACCGAGCTCCAGAGCGGACTCGCGAAGTGAAATGCCCTTGTGGTGGGCGTTCTTCGCGATCTTTGAGGCCTTGTCATAACCGATGTGGCGGTTCAGTGCGGTGACCAGCATCAGGTTGATATCCAAGTGGTGCTGAATCTTTTCGCGGTTCGGCTCAATGCCGTATGCGCAGTGGATATCGAAGGAAACGCAGGCGTCACCCAGGAGGCGGATCGATTCCAGAACATTCCATGCCATGACGGGCTTGAACACATTGAGCTGGAAGTTGCCCTGTGAACCAGCGAAACCGACGGTTGCGTCGTTGCCGAAGACCTGGGTTGCGACCATAGTCATGGCCTCGCACTGGGTCGGGTTGACCTTGCCGGGCATAATCGACGATCCGGGCTCGTTCTCGGGGATGATGAGCTCTCCGATGCCGTCGCGCGGGCCGGAAGCGTACCAGCGTACATCGTTGGCGATCTTCATGAGTGCATCTGCCAGAACGCGCAGCGCACCAGAAACCAGCACCAGCGCGTCGTGTGCGCCCAGTGCTGCAAACAGGTTCGAGGCCTGCTTGAACTCGATGCCGGTTTCCTCAGAAATCTTCTGAGCAGCCAGCTGGCCGAATGCGGGGTGAGCATTGAGTCCGGTTCCCACCGCGGTTCCGCCAATTGCCAGTTCACGTGCACGAGAATCCGCGTAGTGAATGCCGTCAAGTGCGAAGTCGATCTGTGCAACCCAGCCGGAAATTACCTGGCCAAGCGTAATGGGCGTTGCATCCTGCAGGTGGGTGCGGCCAACCATGACGACGTCGGCGTATTCCTTCGACTTCTTGTCCAGGGTGTTGCGCAGCTGCTCGACGCGCGGGTACATCGCCTGAAGCTCCTGAACCACGGCAATGTGCATCGCGGTGGGGAAGGTGTCATTTGAGGACTGGCCACGGTTAACGTGGTCGTTTGGGTGAACGGGAGTCTTGGAGCCCATGACGCCACCCGCAAGTTCGATGGCGCGGTTCGAGATCACTTCGTTGGCATTCATATTGGATTGAGTGCCCGAACCGGTTTGGAAGACAACCAGCGGGAAATGGTCGTCAAGCTTGCCCTCGATGACCTCATCGGCGGCGCGTGCAATCAGGTCTGCGATATCTTGGGGCAGCTCTCCCAGCTCGGCGTTTGCCAGTGCCGCGGCCTTCTTCAGTGTTCCCAGTGCACGCACCATGGGGCGGCCCCAGACGAAAGTGTTACGGCCGATGTCGAAATTGTGCAGTGAACGTTCGGTTTGTGCTCCCCAGTAACGATCTGCGGCAACCTCAACGGTTCCCATCGAATCTGATTCGGTACGGGTGTTCTCAGCCATGAGTATCTCCTTCACCTCTGTGATCAGGACTGTACCCCTTAAGCGTACCCGTAGAGCTTCACATTTCAGGGGTCACATGTCCTACTTTGACACCTGAGCAAAAATGCAAGAGAAGCACACTCAGCATCTGCATAGGGTCAAAGGATGAATCCTGTGCGCAAGACTCTTCTTCTTTCAGTCCCGAGGCCTCGGCCCGACCGCTGCGATTGGTTGCCATTGGGGATTCCTTGGTTGCGGGAAGCGGTGTAGAGAATCAAAATCTTGCCTTGACTCCGCGAATCGCACGAAAAATTGCCGATGTGGTCAATCGGTCGGTTCAGTGGGAGACACGCGCGAAACTGGGGTCGACGATGCGTCGTGTGCGATGCATTGATGGCGACGTCCCTTGTGCTTGCACCCAGGCAGCTACGCGTGCAAAAGTGAAGACATGGACTTTCTTGGAATCAGCGGACCCGAAGCGATCATCATCGCTGTGGTGATCCTTGCGGTTCTAGGCCCCAAAGGAATGAGTGAAGCGGCGCGGCGCATCATTGATGTACGCAGGCGTTACCAAGCGCTCACCGCCTCGTTCAGACAGCAGTCGGACCAGGCGATGGCGCAGCTTCGCGCTTACGCTGACGGCGCCGTGCAAGAAGATCGCGCAGCCAACACACCCCAATCGCCCCAAAATACAGAGCCAGAAGCGCGCACATCTGAAGAATCATCGACCATAGGTCGGGAAGCGGATTTGTGATCGCGGCGAATACGGTTGCTCCAACGACAGCCCAACGCCAATGCCGAAGGATCTGCCCAGTTGAGGCGAGTCCCAAGGCGTGAATCCCAATAATGATCATGGGAAAAAGGAAAGAAACACCGATCACCAGGGTCAGAATCACGACGAAGCTGATATAGGAATCGAAATCCAGAAGCGCAGAGGTGCCTTGGGGGAGCTCGGAGAGTAAGAGGCTGACCGCGTGGGGAAGGAACCACAGCGCCGAGGCGACTCCCGCAAGGAAAAGAATCGCGCTAGGGATGGCGATCAGTGCGGTGCGTCGTTTTTCCGTGCGCGTGAGGGCAGGTGCGATGAAGAGCCAGAGTTGGGTCAGCCACCACGGAGTCGTCAGGACGAAGCCCGCCCAGAGCGCGAAAGTGATGTGGGTCGAAAAGGGGCCGATGATCGTGCGGAAGTTGATTCCCGAGGCCCCGGCTGAGGCGAGGGGGCGCGTGAGCCACGTGGTTGCCGGAGCGTAGAGGAACCACGCGCCGATTGCTCCGACGAGGATGCCTGCAAGACTGAGCAGAAGGCGCGCGCGCAGCTCGAGGAGGTGGCGCGTCAATGACATATATGCGTCAGAATCAGCCCGGGTCATTGGTTCGCAGTGAAATGATGGTGCGTTTAGCGGGAAATTACTTCGACGAATCCGTGTTTTCCGGCTGAGAGGTAGACGCCTGATCGCTGACGGATGAGGGGTCTTGAGACAGCTCGTTCATTTCCTCTTTGAGGATTTTTGCGCTCTTGCCGATGGATCGAGCCAAGTCGGGGAGCTTTTGGGCGCCGAAGAGTACAAGAACGACGACAAGAACGATGATCCAGTGGATTGGACGCATGTTTTCTCCTTCTTGGGCAGGATTCCTAGGATGAGCCTACACCGCCTTTCGTGATCCCAGCGTGAGAAAGACAAGGAAAGGGGACATGCTTAGGTCACACAGGTTATCCTAAGTTCAGTTAATTAGGTTATGAATGGTTATCGTAAATTATTCGGTTGGGAGATGAATGTTCCTCGCGAACTTCTTGATTGCCCTGAGAGAGGGCGTTGAAGCCGCACTAATCGTCGGGGTCGTAGCGGCCTACTTGGTGAAGGTTGGACGCAGGAACCTGCTTCCTAAAGTTTGGTTTGGCGTCATCATTGCCGCAGCTCTGCCCTTGAGTCTTGGCGCGATCATGACCTGGGGGCCCTACACGCTGTCGTTCCAGGCGCAGGAAATCCTTGGCGGAACGCTCTCTTTGGTCGCGGTTGCCATGGTGACGTGGATGATCTTGTGGATGAGTTCAAACTCCCGCCAATTTGCGCGCAAACTTCGCGAGGATACAGCGGCACAACTTGCATCTGGCTCAGAGTGGGGAGTTGTATGGATTGCCTTCATTGCCGTGGCGCGAGAAGGAATTGAAACCGCACTCTTCGTGTGGGCAACAATTAAATCTTCTGCTGAAAATGCAATTGCAGCACCTGCTCTTGGTGTTGTGACCGGCCTCGTGGTCGCTGTTATTATCGGCTGGCTCATCTACACCGGAGCCGCACGCATCAACCTCTCTATTTTCTTTAATATCACCGGTCTGCTCCTGATTTTCGTTGCGGCCGGAATCGTTTCCTACGGTATTGGCGACCTTCAGGAATCCTCGGTGATTCCGGGATGGGGAACCCACATCTATGACATCACCGCATATCTAGATGGCTCGGTCTACTCGTGGCTGACCACCTCCTCGTGGTGGTGGACGCTTTTGGAAGCAATGTTCAACGTCAATGCCTCACCCACCCACCTGCAGTTTATTGGCTGGGTGCTCTACATCATCATTATCCTGGCGCTTTTCCTGGTGCGTTCCGGGATGATCGGCTCACAACACCACCACACCCTACAAGGAGAGAAATGAACGCCTCCCGCACGCGCCTCGTCATTGGAGTTGCGGCTGTTTCAGCACTGGGTTTGAGCGCATGTGTCGCCAACAACCCTTCAAGTACCTCGGCCTCGGGAAGTGCGGGTGCAAGCGATGCGCCCCTGACCGTGACCATCACCGATGACACCTGCAAGGTCTCTGACGCAAGCGCACCTTCCGGTGTCGTGAACTTCAAATTGACGAACAACGGAACCGTTCGCAATGAGTTCGAAATTCTTGCCGAAGACAAGCTCCGCATTGTCGGTGAACGCGAAAACCTGGGCCCCGGAACCTCGGTTGACTACACCGTGACCCTGCAGCCCGGAAAGTACTTCACCGCCTGCAAGAAGAATATGGTTGGCGCGCTGGTTGGCGCCACTGAGTTCACCGTGAGCGACTCGGGCAAGCCCGTCGAGGTCAGTTCTAACGAGCAGGCACAGATCGACGCTGCCGTCACCAACTACACCGCATACCTCCGCGATCAGTCCGGTCAGCTCCTGGAGCAAACCAAGTCTTTCGCTGAGCTGTACAAGAAGGGTGATTTTGAGGCAGCGCGTAAGGCCTACGCTCCCACGCGCATGCACTACGAGCGCATTGAGCCCACTGCCGAGGCCTTCGGCGACATTGACCCCGCTCTTGACCAGCGCGAAGCTGACTGGCAGGAAGGAGGCGCTGACGGTGAATGGACCGGCTGGCACGCCATTGAAAAGGATCTGTGGCGTCCCAATGGCTACCAGGGCCTGAATGAGGATCAGCGTTCGAAGATGGCTGACAAGCTGGTCGAAGACACTCAAAAGCTCTACGATCTGGTCTACTCCGACAACTTCAAGATCTCTCTGTCAGATATTTCCAACGGTGCGATCTCGCTGCTTGAAGAGGTTGCCACCACGAAGATCACCGGTGAAGAAGAAGCCTTCTCTCACACTGATCTGTATGACTTCGCCGCAAACGTCGAGGGCTCGAAGGTCGCTTACGGCGAGGTTGAAGATCTTGCGAAGGCCAAGGATGCCAAGCTGGCAGGACAGATCTCTGATGCCTTCACCGAGCTTCAACACGAGCTCGATAAGCACAAGGATGGTGACGGATACGTTTCTTACGACAGCATTGACGAAGCCGGCCGCAAGGCTCTTGCCGACAAAGTCAACGCCCTGCGCCTTCACTTGGCTCAGCTGACCGCAGCAATCGTTCAGTAATTATTCGAACACAGCGAGTTGGGCGTGGCGCACCTTAAGGGGGCCACGCCCAACCGCATCATTAAAATCCATCTGTCATTTAAGGACCCAGTCATGACTCAGCACCACGAAGCAGCTGAAAACAATGGCAATGCCGACCACGAGGGTACCAAAGAAGGACTCTCGCGTCGCCAATTTTTAGGATTAGCCGGCCTCGGCGCACTTACCCTTGGGCTAGGCGGCACCGGCGGATTCGCTCTCGGTCGCCACATGGGTGATGGCATCGATTCCGATGTTATGAAGAAGACCTACGAGTTCCGTGGTGAACACCAGCAGGGAATCATTACCCCAGCTCAGCAGCAGATGCACACAGCCGCATTCGACTTGACGACCACCAACCGTGACACGCTCATTGAACTTCTCCAAGACTGGACCTTGGCCGCTGAACGAATGACTCATGGCGAACTCGTCAAGGACTACACAACTTCATTGACGAAGGCGCCGGCTGATACCGGTGAATCGATGGGGCTTGGCCCCGCAGGTCTGACCATCACTTTCGGTGTAGGAAAAACTCTGTTCATTGACAATGAAGGTCGAGATCGCTTCGGTCTCGGCGACAAACTTCCCATTGCCCTACGCGACGGTATTCCGCCCATGGCAGCAGAAAAACTCGACCCCAAGCGCGGCGGTGGAGACCTCATCATCCAGGCCTGTTCCGAAGACCCCATGGTCAATCTTCATGCCCTTCACAACCTCACGCGCATCGCATTTGGTCGCGCCACCATGCGTTGGACCCAACTGGGGTACGGACGAACCTCATCGACCTCAAAGTCTCAGGAAACGCCTCGTAATCTTTTTGGTTTCAAGGATGGGACATCCAACATCAAAGCCGAAGACTCTCAAGCCGAATTGGATAAGCACTTGTGGATCCAAGCCGGTGATGATCAGGGCTCGTGGGCTGCTGGCGGGTCCTATATGTGCATGCGCAAGATCAAGATGATGATGGAAGTCTGGGACGAACTGGTCCTGGCTGAACAAGAACAGATCATTGGCCGTGACAAGATCCACGGTGCACCGCTGTCGGGTGGAGAAGAATTCACCTACCCAGATTTCACCAAGGAAGGAGAGCAGGGTAACCCCACCGTTGGATCTTCAGGTCTGGCAATCGCTCCCGATTCGCATGTCGCCATGATGAACCCGAATAACAATTCGGGACGGCGAATGCTACGCCGTGGATACAACTACCTTGAAGGTGTGGACTACCTGGGACGCTTGGATGCGGGCTTGTTCTTCATCGCCTACGTTCGTAACCCGGCTGAAGGCTTCATCCCCGTCCTTTCCAAGATGAAGAGCGATCAGCTGACTGAATACCTTCAGCACCTAGCATCGGGTGTCTACCTCATGTTCCCCGGCGTGCGTGAGAAGGACACCTATGTCGGCCAGAAGCTTTTTGAGTAAGGGGTATGTGATGAGTGACTCGAATCAGACGGACGAACACGCAAACGCAAGCGAGACCCTTCCGATTTCGCAGCGTCCTGCATCTACCGCACCAGGGCACTGGGTTCTCGCAAGAGTCGGAAAGAAAGTTCTACGTCCCGGCGGCTTGGAACTGACTCTTCAGATGCTTTCCGAGGCGAAGCTCACGGGCTCCCGGGTGGTCGAATACGCTCCCGGGTTGGGGCGAACCGCATCGGAAATCCTTGCTGCACGCCCGGCCTCGTACACTGGGGTCGACAAAGACCCGGTTGCTGCCAAACACGTAAGAGAGTTGGTTGGCGCGCGTGGGACGGTTGTGAACGCTGACGCTGCGGCGACCGGATTGGACGCGGGAAGCGCCGACGTAGTCGTGGGCGAGGCTATGCTCACCATGCAGGGAGAGAAGTCCAAGAAAGCCATCATTTCCGAGGCCGTGCGGCTGCTGGCACCGGGAGGACGCTATGCGATCCATGAGCTTGCCGTTCAACCCGATACCATCGACGAGGAATTGCATACGCAGATTCGCAAGGACTTGGCGCGTGCAATTCACGTGAATGCTCGTCCCCTCACGTGCGCGCAGTGGTCGCAGCTTTTGGAAGACTGCGGATTGGTCGTTGATAGCGTTCACACCGCGCCTATGGCCCTCCTCGATTTCTCGCGGAATATTCGCGATGAGGGTTTTCTTCAAACTCTGCGAATCATTCGAAATGTTCTTTCAGATCGAGAGCTACGTGCCCGTGTGCTAGGAATGAGGAAGACTTTCCGCGCATATCAACAGTGGATGTGCGGAGTGGCAATTGTGGCTCATAAGCCACTGAAAGGAGAAGACCATGACGCTCAGTGACGACACAAATCTCGAGGTTCCCGTGCCGATCATGACTGATGTTCAAGACATCGCCTCGATGATCCAGATCAACGAACAGGCCACGGTTTCGCGCACCGTCATGCACTGTGAAGGAATGCGTCTGGTGCTCTTCTCTTTCGATAAGGACGAGATTCTCAGTGAGCACACCGCGGCAATGCCCGTGATTCTTCAGACCCTCGAGGGTGCTCTGGAAATCGTTGCTGATGGCCGCACAGTGATTCTGCCTCCGGGCGATGTTATCCACTTCGGAACGCGGCTGCCTCACGCAGTGCGCGCATTGGAGCCCTCGAAGTTGGCTCTTTTCATGCTCGACTCGCGCGAGCGATCACCAAAGAAGTAAAGTGAGAAAATGCTGATCGGGGCTGGGTTTGTGAGTAACCCAGCCCCTTTCGCATGAGAGATTTAGGCGACGAGGCCGCTGACGGCGCTGTCCAACTCACGCAGCCAAGCCTCGGCGGAGACATCCGAGGGCATACGCCAGTCTCCTCGCGGGGAAAGCGACCCGCCAGCCATAACCTTGGGGCCGTTGGGGAGCGCGCTGCGCTTGAACTGCTGAGTGAAATAACGACGGATAAACAGGCGCTCCCACTTCACGATCTCGTCCAAGGAATACGAAACCTTGTCCTCTTCGGGATAGCCAGCTGGCCAGTCCCCCTGAGAAGCGTTCGACCATGCGTGCTCTGCCAAGAATGCGATCTTCGACGGACGAGCTCCACGGCGCAGCACGTAGTAGAGGTTGAAGTCTTGAAGGTTGTAGGGGCCGATTTTGTCCTGAGTGGATTGCATCTTCTGCCCGGGCTTTGCGGGAACCAACTCCGGAGAAATTTCGGTTCCCAGAATTGATAGCAAGATCTCGCCAACTTCGGGAGAGAACTGGCCGGAAGACACCACCCAGCGAATCAAGTGCTGGATCATCGTCTTGGGGACGCCGGTATTGACGGCGTAGTGGCTCATCTGGTCGCCCACACCATAGGTGCACCAACCCAGTGCAAGCTCTGATAAATCGCCAGTACCCAAGACGATACCGCCCAGGTGATTTGCGAGGCGGAAAAGATAGTCCGTGCGCAGCCCTGCCTGAACGTTCTCAAAAGTGACGTCGTAGTCGTCGTGGCCATCGGCGTAGGGGTGATCGATATCGGCCAGCATCTGCCGAGCGGCAGGGGTGATATCGATTTCCTTGAAGGACACTCCCAAGCTTTCGCACAGCGCGATCGCATTGGTCTTCGTGCGCGCAGAAGTTGCAAAGCCGGGAAGCGTGTAGCCCAGGATATCTGTGCGCGGGCGACCCAAGAGGTCCATTGCGCGAGCCGCGACGATCAGTGCGTGCGTCGAATCCAAGCCACCTGAGACGCCAATGACAACCTTGGGCTGACCAATTGCGCTCAGGCGCTTCGCGAGTCCCGCAACCTGAATGTTGTAGGCCTCGTAGCAGTCCTGTTCCAGCTGGCTTGGATCATCGGGGACGAAGGGGAAGCGATCGACTTCGCGTTCCAACCCCAGATCTGTTCGCGGCGGGTTCATCTCAATGGCAATGCTGTACGGGCGTGGAATCGAGAGTCCGTCGAGCATCTTTTGAGCGTTGTCGGTGAAAGAGTTCTGTCGCGTGCGCTCGGTGCGCAGATGTTCGACATCCACGTCCGCAATCGTGATCTGGGTTCCCGAGGCGAAACGCTGCCCCGCAGCAAGAAGCTGACCGGCCTCGTAGATCAGGGTCTGCCCATCCCAAGCGAGGTCGGTCGTTGACTCACCCGGACCAGCGGCAGTGTAGACGTAGGCGCAAGCACAGCGCGCGGAAGTTGACTGTGCCAGGAGCTTGCGTTCATCGCCTCGTCCGACGGTAATGGGGGAGGCACTTAGGTTGAGCAGCACGGTTGCGCCTGAGAGCGCAAGGAGCGAAGCGGGGGTGACGGGAACCCACATGTCTTCGCAGACCTCAATCCCCACGCACAGTCCCGGAATGTCGGTGACATCGATCGTCACGGAGCCGAAAGGCAATAGGGGAGCGTCACCCGTGTAGGGCTCTGTTGGTGCCCACGGAGCCTGAAGAAGATCGTTGTCAAAGCTCGGTGGAGTGACGAAATGGCGCTTTTCGTAGAACTCGCGGTAGTTCGGAAGATAGGACTTCGGGATGACTGCAAGTGCGCGGCCTCGGTGGATTGCAATTGCGCAATTGTAGAGGGCTGCTCCCTTGCGCAGTGGTGCTCCGACGACGATCAGGGGGAGAAGATCTACGCTGGCGGTGATGATTGCAGTGAGCGCGCGCTCGACCTCATCAAGAAGAACGTCTTGAAGGAGCAGGTCATCGATGGCGTAGCCAGAAACGCACAACTCAGGGAAGAGCGCGATCGATACACCGCGTTCGTCGCAACTTTGCGCGGCTGCGATGATTTCTTCAGCATTGGCCAGTGGCTGTGCGGGATGAACGGGGAGCGTCACTGCCGCCACGCGTGCGAAGCCCTGGTCGTAAAGGGAATGGAAGTTCATGGCTTTCCTCCTGAGTTGCTAGGGCTATTGTCGCCTACTTGGGCGCCTTGCGCCTTCCCGAGGCCGTACCTGAGCTGGCGTGTCTAATTCAGTTCCTTCATGACGCTTTCAAAAGACTGAGCAATGGGGTCGCGGATGATGAGGTCGGCGTCAGCATCGGCGTTCGTTGGCGTTGCGTTCATCAAGACCAGGTGTGAACCCGAGAAATAGTTGAGCAGTCCCGCAGCGGGATAGACGACCAGAGATGTTCCAGCCACGATCAAGAGATCGGCGTGCGCAATCGCCTGAACGGCTCCGCTGATGACTTCCTCATCCAGTGCCTCTCCATACATGACGATATCGGGACGGAGCTGTCCGTGGCAGCGCGGGCAGGTTGGGATTAACTCTTCAAAGGCCTCGGGAATAGAGGAAAGGGGATAGCCGGACCCGCAAGCGGTGCACAGAATGTGCTCCCAATTTCCGTGAAGCTCCCAGACTGTACGTGAACCCGCCCGCTGGTGAAGGCCGTCAATGTTTTGGGTAATGACGCATTCGAGAAGCCCGGAGGACTCCAGCGAAGCAAGTGCCCGGTGGGCACCGTTGGGTTCGACCGGCTTGTGCACCTCGCGGAACCACTCCCAGTAGGCCTCGGGATGGAGCGAGAAGAAATCAATGCTGAGGACCTGCTCCAGGGGGATTGTGCGCTCTTGGAAGTAGAAGCCGTTTGCGCCGCGGAAATCGGGAATACCTGACTCCGTGGAGACTCCCGCACCGCCGAAAAATACCGTTGACGCAGAGGCGCGAATCCAATTCGCAAGGGTTGAGATGTCACTGGTCATTGTGGCTCCTTAGTCCATGGAACCTTTTTAGAATACGCCGAAGCCGGGGTGCACATGGCAGCCCCGGCCTCGTATTGCGATGAAAAGTCGCGTCTAGACTCAGATCAGAGTGAGAGCCTGACGTGCGATCGCGAGTTCTTCGTTCGTGGGAACAACCATGACGGTGATCGAGGAATCGTCGGTCGAAATGGTTGTGGGAGCAGAGAAACGCTGGTTGTTCACCTCGTCATCGATGCGCACACCGAAGGGGAGCAGACGCTCGCAAACCTCGCGGCGCAGATCAGCATCGTTTTCACCAATGCCAGCGGTGAAGGTAATGACATCCAGACCACCGAGCTCAGCGGTGTAGGAGCCGATGTACTTGATGATACGGGTGACGTAGATGTCCAGGGCCAGGCGTGCGCGGCGTGCAACCTCGGGGTCCTCAGAATCGGCCATGTGGCGGACTGCGCGCATGTCATTCTCACCGGTCAAACCCTTCAAACCCGACTGCTTGTTGAAGAGGTCATCGACCTCGTCGGTGCTCCAACCGGTCTGACGCTGCAGGTGGAAAACAACCGCGGGATCGATATCGCCGGTGCGGGTTCCCATGACCAAGCCCTCGAGAGGGGTCAAGCCCATGGAGGTATCGATCGGGCGGCCAGCCTTAACGGCGGACACCGATGCGCCATTACCCAGGTGAAGAACGATCTGACGCAGGGCGTTATCGCCCAGCAGGGAGGCAACCTTTTCAGAAACGTACTGGTGAGAAGTTCCGTGAGCGCCGTAACGACGGACTGAATACTTCTCGGCAACTTCCTGCTTCAACGCGTAGGTTGCGGTGTCCTCAGGCAAGCGCTGGAAGAAAGCGGTGTCGAAAACCGCGACGTGAGGAGTATCGGGCATGAGCTCGCGAGCAACATCGATGCCCTTGAGGTGCGCGGGGTTGTGCAGGGGAGCCAGTGCGCACAGCTCATCGATGAGGTCACGAACTTCGTCGGTGATCAGAGCCGGACCGTCGAAGTACTTACCGCCCTGAACGATGCGGTGACCAACGGCCACGATGTTGGCCTCGGCAAGAGAGGGACCGACCTCATCGAAGAGGCGCAGAACTTCGCGCATGCCAACTTCATGATCAGCAATGGGCTCGTTCACATCGACGACCTTCTCGCCGTACTTGTGCTGGATGTGGCCCTCGGATTCGCCGATGCGCTCAACCAAGCCCTTGGCGATCGCATCGCCGTTGTCGGGGTTGATGAGCTGATACTTGATAGAGGAAGAACCAGAGTTAATAACAAGAACGGTGTCGGTCACGACGTGCCTTTCTAAGAATCACCTGCGAGGCCGCGGTGTGCGGCGCAATGTAATGCATGGATGAGTGGTCTGATGAGTGCAGTTTACGCGTGGAAGTGATGGAGACGGAATTCGGGGGTGTGGGATTGTCCCCACACCCCCGAGAATTCTCAGCCCTGCGCCTGAACGGCAGTTAGGGCGACGGTGTTGACGATGTCTTCAACCAAAGCGCCGCGTGAGAGGTCGTTCACGGGCTTGTTGAGTCCCTGCAGAACCGGGCCGATTGCGACCGCACCGGAGGAACGCTGAACGGCCTTGTAGCCAATATTTCCAGCGTTGAGCGAGGGGAAGATGAAGACGTTCGCGTGGCCGGCAACGGGGGAGTCGGGAAGCTTGACCGAGGCGACGGCCTCGTCAACGGAAGCGTCAAACTGGATCGGTCCTTCGAGGGCCAGATCGGGGGCCTTTTCGCGAGCCAAGCGAGTGGCCTCGACAACCGCGTCCACATCCACGCCGGAGCCAGAGGTGCCGGTCGAGTAGGAGAGCATGGCAACCTTCGGATCAAGTCCGAACTGACGCGCGGTCGCGGCCGAGGATATCGCGATATCTGCCAGCTGCTCAGGGGTCGGGTTGGGGTTGACGGCGCAGTCGCCGAATGCCCACACGCGATCCTTCAGCAGCATGAGGAAGACTGAAGAAACGATCGAGACACCGGGAGCGGTCTTAATGATCTGGAAGGAGGGAACGATGGTGTGAGCGGTGGTGTGGATTGCACCAGACACCATGCCATCGGCGTCGCCCATGTGGACCATCATCGTGCCGAAGTAGGAGACATCGCGAACCTTATCGCGAGCCTGTTCGATGGTCACGCCCTTCTTGGCGCGCAGGCGTGCGAACTCTTCCGCATAGCGCTCTGCATATGCGGGGTCGTCGACGGAAACGACGGTAGCTGCCGAAACATCCAAGCCAAGCTCCGCTGCGCGTGCGTTGATTGCCTGCGCATTGCCGAGCAGTACCAGATCGGCAATTCCGCGTTCAAGCACGATGGCTGCTGCGCGCAGGACACGATCGTCTTCCGGTTCGGGCAAGACAATGCGCTTGCGGTTGGAACGTGCGCGATCAATGAGATCCGCCTGGAAGGAAAGGGGAGTAACAACCTGGGGGGCTTCCAGTGCCGAGGCCGCATCCAGAGTTTGTGCGTTGAAAGGCAGTTCGAGAACGGGAAGTTGAGTCTTAACGTGCGAGGCGACTGCTGAGGGGAGAGCAACCGCTGCGACGCGAGTTGCGTGCTGACGCGCGCGGCGATCAAGAACCTCGATCTCGCGTTCAATGAGTTCGGGGGAGGCGCCTTCGGTATCGAAAGCTGCAATGACGCGAGTGTTGGTCGATGCCGCCACGTCGAGGTTCCATCCCAAGGTGTCGAAAGTCGAAACGGAGCCTTCGGGGAGTGCGTCGATCAGGACAACATCTTCTGTGCGGCTGCGGATATCTTCCACGACGCGGGGGAGGGCTTGCTCGGGGTCGGAGGTGATGGCCTCGGAAGTGGAGGTGCCGGCGGCGCTCACCCGTGCCAGCGTTGAAGCGGGGACAAGCGCTGCGAAGTCGTCACTGACCTGTGAGGCGGCTTCTGCCTGGGCGGCAATGACGATAAAACGGGTGCTCACGTCTACTCCTTTATATCGGTATGTATTTTTGGCTGGATTGGTTAACAATCAAGTGAGCCGACGGGTCTATCGTAGTCAGCTCATTTAAGTGCGTCGCGCTTATGTCTGCTTTCGCGATACCCTGAAGGCATGGAAGATCAGTACTCAGGATCGACAGGTGGGGTCGCTACCTTAGTGAGCGTCGCCTTCGTTGTCCTTGCATGCGTGCTGATTACCCTTCTTGCTGTCTTTAATCACCCGCACAAAGCTGTCCTGGTCCTGGTTGTGACGATGTTCATCATGGCGGTGATGCGTGCGGTGTGGCCTGGGCGTCCTTGGTTCGCTTCAAGGCGCCGGTGGGCGGATGTTGGATTGTATGTCCTGCTTGGAGCCGTCATTTGGTACTTCTCGCCCTACACTGCAACGCTGGGGCTCGGGTGAATGTGACGCGGTAGACAAAGCGTCCATAATGTGGTCGATGGTGACTTCTTAGGCGAAAGCTGTCACTCTTGCCAAGTCCGTACTTCTTTATACGAGGTTTGAGCAATGAGAAAGTTTCTTGAACAGAGCGGCATCCTGATCTGGGTGCTGGTAGCGATCGTTCTGGCATTAGTTCTGGGATCTGTCACCATTGGTGATTCCCACATTATGCCGTCGGCACTGGGCGATGTTTTCGTAACTTTCTCTACTATTTTCGGGCAGTTCCTGTCCTTCTCAATTCCGCTCATCATCATTGGTCTCGTGACCCCGGCAATCGCTGACCTGGGCAAGGGCGCAGGCCACTGGCTGGGTCTGACTGCGGCTCTGGCCTACGCCTCGACAATGTTTGCGGGCTTCCTGACCTACGGAGTGTGTGCCTACTTCTTCCCGAAGGTTCTTGTTGGGCAGCTGACTCAGGTCGAAACTCCGAAGGAAGTCCTCAAGACCTACTTCACCATCGAAATGCCTCCGGTCGTTGGCGTGATGACCGCGCTCTTGCTGTCCTTCGTCGTGGGAATTGGCCTGTCCTTGGTGCCCCGGGGTGTTCTGCGTAAGGGCTTTATTGAGTTCCGCGCGATCATCACTCGCTTGATCGAGAACATCATCGTTCCTCTTTTGCCCCTGCACATCTTTGGCATCTTCTTGAACCTCACCTACACCGGCGAAGCGGTTCACATCATGCGAACCCTGATTCGCGTGGTTGTCATTGTTCTGATTCTGGAAGTAGTCATTCTGCTCACGCAGTACTTTGTTGCCGGTGCGGTTGGCCGCGTCAACCCCTTCAAGGCCATCTTCACCATGCTTCCGGCGTACCTGACCGCCTTGGGAACCTCGTCCTCGGCAGCGACGATTCCCGTCACCTTGCGACAGACCCGTAAGAATGGCGTGTCCGATGCCGTTTCCTCTTTCACGATTCCTCTGTGCGCGACGATTCACTTGGCGGGATCGACGTCGAAGATTTTCGCTTTCGCCTTTGCGATCGTCTACACCCAGGGCATGACGGTCACCACCACACAGTGGGTCGGATTTATCTTCATGCTCGGCATCACCATGGTGGCTGCTCCGGGCGTTCCCGGCGGCGCAATTATGGCTGCGACCGGTATTTTGCAGTCGATGCTGGGCTTCGATGATTCTGCAGTTGCCCTGATGATCGCCACCTACATTGCTCTGGACTCCTTCGGTACCGCAACGAACGTGACGGGAGATGGTGCGATCGCGATCATCATGGACCGTCTGACCGGCGGCAAGCTGGGGCCCGAGGGCGATTCAGAGCACACGCGTGAGCTTGCCTTCGACGGTATGGCCTACCTGCACAAGGTCTCGGTCGAGGGTGTTGTGACTCCGGAAGAACTTGCAGAATCCGCGGCCTTGAACGGTACGACAATCACCGAAAGCCCGCGTTCCTGAACGTTTTTCACCCGGGATCTAGGGTGGATGCAACTGCGTGCGTTAAGCAATAGACTTAAAGCAGTTGTTCACCGATGATCACTGTGGAAATGGAGCACGACTCGTGGAGCAAGTGAGTGTCGCAAGCGCGTCCGAGCCCGTAAAAATTGGTGTCCTCACCTCCGGTGGCGATGCCCAAGGAATGAACGCTGCAGTTCGTGCGGTCGTCCGCACCGCGCTGGCACGCGGTGCTCAGCCCTACGCAATCCTTGACGGCTGGTCGGGAGCAGTTAAAGGCGGAGCTTGCATTCGCGAAATGAGCTGGTCGGACGCCTCGGGAATCCTTGCAGAAGGCGGAACTGTCATTGGAACCGCTCGCTGCCCGGAATTTCGTGAATACGAAGGTCGTCACGCGGCAGCCTTGCACCTGATTGAAAAAGGAATCGACCGCTTGGTCGTCATCGGAGGTGATGGTTCGCTGTCAGGTACGGAAGAATTCCGTACCGAGTGGGCCCAACATCTCAGCGAGCTGGTCGACGAAGGGGCGATCTCTGCGCAGCAAGCGCAGCTGCACCAGCGCCTCTATATTGTCGGCTTGGTTGGCTCTATCGATAACGACATGGTCGGTACCGATATGACGATCGGGGCGGATAGCGCGCTCCATCGCATCGTTGACGCCATCGACCAGATTTCTTCGACCGCTGCCTCGCATCAGCGCACCTTTGTTGTCGAAGTCATGGGACGTCACTGCGGGTATCTACCGCTCATGTCAGCGGTAGCCGGCGGTGCTGACTATGTCTTCACTCCCGAGGATCCGGCACGTGACGGCTGGGAAGATGAAATGGTCGAGCGTCTGAAAGAAGGGCGTGCTGCAGGGCGACGAGAATCCATCATCATCGTCGCTGAAGGCGCGACTGACCGTGCAGGTAACCCCATTTCTTCGCAAGACATTGCCGATGCCTTCAAAGAGCGTACCGGCGAAGACGCGCGAATCACCATCCTCGGTCACGTTCAACGAGGCGGTGTTCCTTCCGCGTATGACCGCTGGATGTCCACACTCTTGGGCTTTGCCGCAGTCCAAGAGATCTTGAATCCTGCTGATCCCGATGTCGCGACAATTCTGGCTGTCCGCCACAATCGGGTGACCCGAATTCCGCTCATGGAAGCGGTCCATCAGACTCGAGGCGTTAAGGACCTCATCAAGGCGGGGGACTTCGCAGCCGCGCAGGCAGCTCGTGGACGTTCTTTCACCGTGATGGTCGGAATTAACCAACTTCTATCGACGCCTCCGACGCTGGCAGAAAATCCTCCCAGCGGATCCGCTAAGCGCGTGGCGATCATCCACGCGGGCGGACTTGCCCCCGGCATGAATACTGCTGCGCGCGCTGCCGTCAGGCTCGGTATCGCTAAGGGCTGGACCATGCTTGGAATCGATGGTTCTTGGGCAGGACTTGCCGATAATCAGGTTCGTGAGCTGACGTGGGATGACGTTGAAGGATGGGCATTCCACGGTGGTGCTGAACTTGGGACGCGTCGCCCCGTTCCCTCAGTAAACGAGTACTACGCCTTGGGGCGCGCGATCGAGCGCAATGAAATTGACGCCCTCTTGGTGGTCGGTGGTCTTAATGCATACCTGGCTGTCAAGGAAATGACCTCGGAGCTCGATCGGTACCCGGCTTTCCGTATCCCCATTGTTCTGGTTCCGGCCTCGATCGACAATAACCTTCCCGGCGCTGAACTGGCGATCGGCACTGATACCGCACTGAATAATGCGGTGTGGGCTTTGGACCGTATTAAGGAAAGTGCTGCCGCCTCTAAGCGCTGCTTCGTCGCTGAACTCATGGGACGACGCTGCGGCTACCTCACGCTCATGTCAGGAATCGCCTCGGGCGCCGAATACGCCTATCTGAATGAGGAAAACACGACCCTGGCAGAGATTGATGAGGATGCGCACCGCCTACGTGAAACTTTCGAGGCCGGTCGCCGTCTATTCCTTGTTGTTGTCAACGAGGAAGCGGACGTGCATTACAACCGCGAGTTCCTTGCGAATGTTTTCGAGGCTGAAAGTGATGGGCTTTACGACGTCCGTTCCTCTGCGCTTGGACATCTCCAGCAGGGCGGTGCTCCCAGTCCTTATGACCGTCTTCTTGCGACTCGCCTAGTCTTTGCCGCTCTGGGTGAATTGGACAGCCAGTTCTCGCAGGGACGTTCGCAGGCTGTCTACATCGGTGACGTGGGAAATGCAATCCAGGTCCGTCCGGTAGACCGAATGTTCGATGATTTGGACATGGCGAATCGTCGTCCCTTTGATCAGTGGTGGCGCGATCTTCGCCCGATTCTTACCGCAGTGTCCATGCAGTCCCAGCCGCGAGAGCTCGAGCCGGTGACTATCATGCAAGCAGAGAGCTTTAATCACTAAGCGGGAAATTCCCGTGACCGTCGATCATCAGGAGAAAGCACGATGAGCGCAATTGACCCGACGACAACCCCCGCTTGGGCAGCACTGGATGAGCATGCAGAAGTGTTCAACCCTGATCTGCGTAGCTGGTTCCAGCAAGACCCAGAGCGCGCCCAGAAGTGGACGAAGAAAGTCGGGGACTTGTACATTGATCTGTCCAAGAATCTGATTAACGAAGAGACTCTGAATCAGCTTCTTGAACTAGCAGATCAGACCGAGGTTTTTCCCCTTCGTGATGCCATGCTTCGTGGTGACCGCATCAATGTCACTGAGAACCGTTCGGTCCTCCACACCGCGCTGCGTCGCGCCCCCGGTGAGGAACTGATCGTCGATGGACGCAACGTCGTTGCAGATGTCCGCGAGGTCCTCGATCGAGTCTATTCCTTCGCTAATCGCGTGCGTAGCGGCCAATGGCTAGGCGTCACTGGTAAGCGCGTCGCAACCGTTGTCAACGTGGGTATTGGCGGCTCAGATCTTGGCCCCGTCATGGCATATGAAGCCTTGAAGCCCTACGTCCAAGAGGGTTTGGAATGCCGCTTCATTTCCAATATTGACCCGACCGACGTGGGAGAGACCACCAAGGATCTGGACCCCGAAACCACTCTGGTGATCGTCGCTTCAAAGACCTTCACGACTTTGGAGACCATCACCAACGCCCATGCGGTTCGCGATTGGTTCTTGAAGTCGCTGCGTGAAAAGGGAATCATCGGCGTTGATCCCGAACAAGAAAAGGAAGCAATTTCCAAGCATTTCGTTGCTGTTTCGACGGCTCTGGACAAGGTCGCAGAATTCGGTATCGATCCGGCAAATGCCTTCGGTTTTTGGAATTGGGTTGGCGGCCGTTACTCGGTAGATTCCGCAATTGGAACCTCACTGGCGATCGCGATCGGTCCTGAGCACTTCGAGGAATTCCTTGGAGGCATGCGCGCAATCGATCAGCATTTCGCTTCGGCAGCACCCAAGGATAATGTCCCGCTCATCATGGGCTTGCTCAATGTCTGGTATTCAAACTTCTTGGGTGCGGACACGCATGCAGTGCTCCCGTACTCGCAGTACCTGCACCGTTTCCCCGCATACCTGCAGCAGCTCACCATGGAGTCGAATGGCAAGTCCGTGCGTCGCGATGGAAGCCCGGTCTTCTATGACACCGGCGAGGTTTTCTGGGGCGAGCCGGGAACGAATGGCCAGCACGCCTTCTACCAGCTGATTCATCAAGGAACCCGCATGGTTCCCGCAGACTTCATCGCCTTTGCGCAGCCTTCGTGGCCGATTCGTGACGCTGATGCGGATATGCACGAGCTGTTCTTGTCGAACTTCTTTGCTCAGACCAAGGCCTTGGCTTTCGGTAAGACCGTGGAAGAGGTTCGCGCTGAAGGCACTGCAGAAGAACTGGTTTCAGCCCGCGTCTTCACGGGTAACCGTCCCACGACCTCGATTATGGCGCCCGCGCTGACTCCTTCGGTCTTGGGACAGCTCATTGCGCTTTATGAGCACATCACCTTCGTTGAGGGCGCGGTCTGGGGACTGGATTCTTTCGATCAGTGGGGTGTTGAGCTGGGCAAGGTTTTGGCCAAGCAGATTCTTCCCGCAATTGAGGGCGATCAGGCGGTCTTGGACCAACAGGATTCCTCGACTCGTTCGCTCATTGAGTTCTATCGCACGAACCGCTGAGGTTAGGCCACCGAGTAAACGTCTGAGGGCCGTGGTCATTGCCGAGGCAGTGGCTGCGGCCCTCGCTTATGCGTGCGCAGTGCCGTGTGGGTCTATCCCTGAGCAGTCTGAGAGAAGCGGAAGGCGCAGAGTCGAAAAATGGTTTTAGTGTTGAAGATGCTCGTGTTTTGCGTGGGAGATTGATTCGACCTGGAAGGTTGAATGGGCAATTTCAACGGGGAAATGGTGCATTGCGCACTCGTTCAGAGAGTGAATGATCTGGTCTCGCTGATTGGCAGTGACGGCCTCGGCAACCTCAATATGCGCGGTGACGGTGACCAGGTTTGAAGCCACCGAACTCACGTGAAGATCGTGAACGTCCTTGACCAAGGGAATCGAGAGCATGTGCTGGCGGACCTGAGCAAGGTCGATTTCCTCGGGGACTTCCTCCATCAAAATCCGCAAGGTTCGAAGCAACAACATGCATGCGCGCGGAGCCATTAAGAGCGCGATGAACATCGATGCCACGGCATCTGCGCGATTCCATCCACCGATCAATTCAACGATTGCAGCAATGATGACTGCCAACGATCCCAAGGCATCATTGGCCACCTCAAGAACGGCAGCGCGGATATTAAGCGATGCCTGGTGTCCACCGATCAGTACCAATAGTGAGAGTGCGTTTGCTGCCAAACCCAGAATTCCAACCCACAGCATGGGTGCTGCATGAACCTCGACGGGGGATAGCAGGCGTTGAATGCCTTCAATCGCAACTAAAAGACTGATGATGACCAACATGCCCGCTTGGAAGGCTGCGGCAAGAACTTCTGAACGCGCCCATCCCCATGTCCTTCGGTTATCGCGGGGACGCAAAGCAAGCGTTGCCGCGATAAAAGCGATGACCAGTCCCGCAGAATCAACCGCCATATGCCCGGCATCGGCTGCAAGAGACAAAGACGACGTGAAGAAAGCGGCAACAAGTTCTGCGATGAAAACCGTCGCTGAAATTGCCAGCGCAATCGCAAGCCTTTGACGAGAAGCAGCATGTCCGTGCGAATGGTCGTGAGCATGGGAATGCGTTGTGGACTCAGGACGTTCTTCGATGGTGTTCAGTGACTCTGCACAGGGATCTTCCTTCACGCCGGGCACACACGGAGCCGTCACATGTTCATCTCTGGGAGAAGGAGTGAGTGAAGAACGCATAAAGCAAGTATAGCGCCCTATCTTCATTGAAGACAGGGCACTGAGAGTTGATGAAGCTGATGATTAGAGTTCCAACATCACCTTTGTTGCGCGGCGCTCGTCCATTGCGGCATATCCTTCGGCAGCCTGCTCAAGCGGCGTTCGTGTATGACTACAGTGCGGATGGCACTCCTTGGATGGAAGGTCTATTTCCATAAAACTAGTTCGTCAACGTCTGATACTGCAGTTGATAGAGCGCGATTTCACTGAAGGTAAAGAACGCTTTCTCAGCCCGCTGATTCGTAAGCAAGTACACTGAAGCCCATGGCTTTCACTGTTACCAGCGTTAATGTCAACGGAATCCGCGCCGCACACCGCAAGGGCATGATGGAATGGCTCGATGCCAACCCCTGTGATGTTCTTCTTCTCCAAGAAGTCCGTGCGGATGAAGAAATCGCCACTGAACTGCTGGGCGATTCGTGGGACAGCATCATTCTTCCCTGTCGAATCAAGGGACGTGCTGGCGTTGCAGTTGCAGTGCGCAAGGATAGCGCTCATATCAGCGCAGAACCGCGCCTTTCCCTTGATGATCAGGAAACCGATGTTGATTCGGGACGCTGGCTAGAAGCGGTGGTTGAAACCAAGGCGGGGAGCGTCCGCGTTGTTTCGGCATACTTCCACTCGGGTGAAAAAGACACCCCCAAGCAGGACGCGAAGATGGCTCACCTTCCGCGCATTGGTCAGCGCATGGGGGAGCTCCTTTCCGAGGCCGAAGCAGGCTCTACGGACATCTTAGGAACCGTTGTGGCCGGAGATTTCAATATCGTTCGCACCAGGTCCGATATTAAGAATTGGACGTCGAACCACAATAAGCGTGCGGGCGTGCTCGATGAGGAAATTGCATTCCTGGATCAGTGGCTTGATGCGGGGTGGCATGATGTCATGCGTGATCTTGCTGGAGATGTTCAGGGACCTTACACATGGTGGTCCCAGCGCGGTCAGGCATTTACCAATGACACCGGTTGGCGTATCGATTATCAGTTCGCAACACCCGCGCTGGCTGCAAAGGCCCAGTCTTTCTCAATTGGCCGTGCGGCCTCGTACGAGGAACGGTGGAGCGACCACGCCCCGCTGTCGGTGAGCTACGAACTCTAAGTACTCAGGCGCTCTCGAAATCAAAGAGGGCCATGGAAGAGTAAACGCCGTTCTCATCCACGCGATCTAAGCGGAATCCGGGAACCATCCACGAGGCCTCGTCGCAGGGACCCAAACTCATTGCGCGATCAAGGACCGCGTCGGGGACGCCCTGCGCCAAGGTGACGTGAGCGTGATAGGGGAAGCGTACAGGTGCATCCAAGGGACCCGAGCGAATATCTTCGGCCAACATCGTGCACTCGCGCTCGCCCTCGGCAAGGGAAAGGTAAACGACGGGAGAAACGGGGCGGAAAGTGCCGGTATCTCCCAGAGTGACGCGGAAAGGCGTGTAGCGCTGCGCGACGCTGCGAAGGTGCTCAATCACTTCTTCGCGCCGTTCCGTATCCACTGTGGTGGGCGGCAAAATTGTGATGTGCGCGGGCACCTTCGTGCCCTGATCATCCCCAAGGCTCACGCGGATATCGGTAAGAACGCTCACCCATGGTTCAGGCAGGGCAACAACAACGCCCAGCCATTCTTGGCCCGGTAAGCGCTGTGGAAGATACATTGAACTACCTGAAATGGGGAATAGGAACCTGCTCATGGTACATGGACGTGGGGCTTCGGGGCACATTGAGCTGGCAAAGATCGTTGCGTAGAGAACTGCCTGAATAGGCTAGGATTGTCGGTAGCGTACGAGTTTGAAACACCCAAGGAAGTGTGCACGTGGAACTGTCATGGTCAGCGGCTTTAAGCGCCGAAGAAGGACGCGAACTAGCTGCTCAACTCTTTGAAGAAACTTTTGGCTACCAGCCCCAAGATGTCTGGTCTGCCCCTGGACGTGTCAACGTTATTGGCGAGCACGTCGACTACAACGGTGGTCCCTGTCTGCCAATCGCACTGCCGCATCGGGCGTTCATTGCCTATGCCCCTCGCGAAGACCGTTTGCTGCGCCTGGTGTCGCCCCAGACTCGCGAGGCCGTGGATGAGTTAGACCTCGACCTCATTGCTCCGCGCGGCTGCGAGGGTGAAGTAAATGGCTGGGCCGCATATCTTTCTGGCGTTGCTTGGGCCCTCGAAAAGTCGGGGTATGGCCCCCTTCGTGGTTTTGACGCCGCGCTCTACTCCTGCGTGCCCCGCGGTGGTGGGCTTTCATCTTCGGCTGCACTCGAGTGCGCGATGGCTGTCGCGATTGACGAGGCCGATGGGCTGGGGTTGGCGGGCCCGCTGAGTGCGCCGAACGATAAGGGTCGAGCAATCCTTGTCGAGTGTGCTCGCATGGCAGAAAATCAGATCGCAGGCGCGAACACCGGCGGCCTGGACCAGACTGCTTCACTGCGCTGCCTCAGTGGACACGCGCTGGCACTGGATTGTCGAGATATGAGCGTTGAGCACATTCCTTTCGATCTGGAATCGCAAGGGCTTGCTTTGCTGGTCATTGATACCCGTGCTGCTCATTCACTCGCAGATGGACAGTACGGTCAGCGTCGCGCCGATTGTGAAGAGGCCGCACGCCAGTTGGGCGTTGAACAGCTTGTTGACGTCGAGGACCTCGAGGCTGCCACTCAAGCTTTGAGTGATGAGCGCTTGATCAAGCGTATGCGTCACGTTGTTTCTGAAATTGCGCGCACCCGTGCCCTTATTGAGCTCCTGAAGGAGGGGCCGCTTGAGGGGGATCGCCTTAAAGTTGTGGGCGCTCTCATGAATGATTCGCATGACTCACTGCGCGATGATTACGAGGTGTCATGCCTGGAGCTCGATGTTGCTGTTGAGGCCGCGCGAGCAGCCGGAGCCTACGGAGCACGGATGACCGGTGGCGGCTTTGGTGGAAGTGCAATCGCCCTTGTTGACCGCGAGCGCCTAGAGGAAACCGCGCAGGCGGTCGCGCAGGCTTATAGCGAACGCGGATTGGATGCACCGGCATTCATTGTCGCTGTACCTTCCGCGCCAGCCGGCAAACTCTGATTTCTCTGATTGACGCATGAGCGAGGTGTGCCACCTCTTTCCTGGACGCAGATGCAGGAAGGGGGTGGCACAATCGTTCTATGACTTCAACGGATCCCTGGATGGTTGTCGGCCTGGGTAACCCTGGCGCTCAGTACGCCAATACCCGTCACAATGTCGGCCATATGCTCGTCGATCTTCTTGCCCACAATGCGGGAGTTCAGCTCAGTTCGCACCGCTCGGGAACCCACTGTGCGGATATTCGGCTCGGAATGCTCCCCGGAGGGATCCCCGGACCCCGCGTTATCGTCGCAACCAGCGATTCCTACATGAACACCTCCGGCGGACCCATTGGGCGCCTTGCAAAGTTCATGAATGTTGATCCCTCACATCTTCTGGTTGTCCACGATGATCTGGACCTTCCCGCTGGCTCATTGCGCTTGAAGACAGGCGGTGGCGAAGGCGGGCACAACGGCTTGAAGTCGATCTCCCAGGTACTGGGGACAAAAGACTACAACCGCCTTCGTATCGGGATTGGACGTCCGCCGGGGCGAATGAATCCAGCTGACTATGTCTTAGCGCGGATGAATGGCAGCGAGCTTGAAGACCTCGCCGTCACCATCGCTCAGGCCGCCGATGTTGTCGAAGATATTGTGACCACCAGTTTCAGTGAGGCGCAGCAGCGCCTGCACACGCGTCAGGGAGCCTAAGTGCCACAGTTTTCTGCTCTTCTTCCCGTCTTTGCTCAGGATGAGGCGCTTCATTGCGTCCTTGAATCCATCGATCGTGGTGAATCAGGATGCGTTGTTGCGCCTGCGGGTGCTCGCATTCCTCTGATCGCATCGATGGCTCAACGCCGTCATCAGACAATTTACGTCGTTGTTCCTACGGGACGTGAAGCAGAAGAAACCGCAAGTGCCCTGCGTGCATGGGTTGAAGACGTCGAGGTTTTCCCCTCATGGGAAACGCTGCCTCACGAGCGCCTGTCGCCACAGGTCGACACTATGGCGCAAAGAATTGCCGTCTTACGCCGTCTGATCCACCCGCAATCGGGAGACGAACATGCGGGGGCACTGAATGTCGTCGTCATCCCAGTTCGCGCTCTCATGCAGCCCATCATTCACGGGATCGCGGATCGCGCTCCCGTACGCGTTAAAGCCGGAGATATTGTCGATCTGCCCAACCTTGCCCGGGAGCTCGAAAACCTGGGTTATACGCGCGTCGATATGGTGGAGCAACGCGGACAATTCTCGGTTCGCGGTGGCATTCTTGATGTTTTCCCGCCCCAGGAAGCACACCCCCTGCGTATCGAATTGTGGGGGGACGAAGTTGATGAAATTCGCGCCTTCTCCCTATCAGATCAACGAACATTGGGAGTTGTTGATTCGGGTGTATGGGCTGTTGCCTGCCGCGAATTACTGCTGACTCCTCAAGTTCGCACAAAGGCTCGCACTGAGATGGATCGTCTGCCCGGCGCCGCAGAGATCCTCGAGCTTGCCTCTCAAGGAATCGCCGCCCCCGGCCTCGAATCCCTAGCGCCGATCCTTGTCGGTGGAATGGATTCCTTCCTCGACCTACTCCCCGCGGGCGGGCTATTTGTCGCAATCGATCCCGAACGTATTCGCGCTCGCGGCGCTGACTTGGTTGCAACTACCGAAGAATTTCTCTCTGCCGCATGGTCACAGGCCGCAGGTGGGGGAGCGGTCCCCCTCGAGGCGGGCGATGCCTCCTTCATTCCCCTAGAGGAAATTTGGGGAGCGCAGGGACGCCCGTGGTGGGAGCTGACGGCGCTTCCCCCGGCTGAACTTGCCGAGGCCATGGCCAAGAATTCCCACGGCCTCGGAGAAGAGGCCGAAAGCGATGTCGCATCGGGAGCGCTGCTCAAAAAGGAAGCGCACTCGGTCATCGTGTCGGATACCTTGGTCGCGCTTGGTGCGCGCGATGTTCGTCCCTACCGAGGGGACTACACTCGCGCACTTGAAGATATCCGAACGCTCATTCGCAGCGGATGGACGCTCATCCTCGCCGCAGAAGGCGAAGGTCCGGCCCGGCGTCTGTATTCGATTGCGACCGACGCTGGAATTGGAAGCCGAATTGTTCAAGAAATCGACCCCACACAGGATTCATCGGTTCTTGATGTTGTGGCGGCTCCCCGCACGAAGGGTTTTGTCGCTCCGGATCTGAAACTGGCGATCATCTCTGAGTCGGATCTTTCTGGGCGAGTTGGTGCAACTACTCGCGATATGCGCAAGATGCCCTCGCGGCGACGCAAGGGTGTTGACCCGCTCAGCCTGCATCCGGGCGACTACATCGTCCATGACCAGCACGGCATTGGGCGCTTCATTGAATTGGTGTCCCGCACCGTTGGACGCGGTGATGGCCAGGTGACCAGGGACTACCTGGTCTTGGAATACGCTCCCTCGAAACGAGGCCAGCCCGGAGACCGTCTCTTCATCCCCACAGATAGTCTGGATCAGATCTCGAAATACACCGGCTCTGATCAGCCTGCCCTCACCAAGATGGGCGGTGCCGACTGGGAGAAAACAAAGGCTAAGGCGCGCAAAGCTGTTAAGGAAATCGCGCAAGAGCTTATCCGCCTGTACGCCGTCCGTCAGGCGACGAAGGGGCATGCCTTCGGTCCAGATACCCCTTGGCAACGTGAATTGGAAGATTCCTTCCCCTACGTCGAGACTCCCGATCAGCTGGTGACCATCGATGAGGTCAAGGCGGATATGGAAAAGCCGATGCCCATGGACCGTCTGCTGACGGGTGATGTCGGCTACGGAAAGACCGAAATTGCCGTGCGCGCGGCTTTTAAGGCAATCCAAGATGGCAAGCAGGTCGCGCTGTTGGTTCCAACGACCCTCTTGGTTCAACAGCACGCGGAAACCTTCGCGGAGCGTTACGCGGGATTCCCAGTGACGATCGGTACCCTCTCGCGCTTCTCAACGCCGAAGGAAGCAGAGAAAGTCAAGGAAGGATTGGCCTCGGGAGGAGTGGACCTGGTGATTGGTACCCACTCGTTACTCAGCGGTGCCATTGCTTTCAAGGACTTGGGCTTGGTCATCATTGATGAGGAACAGCGTTTTGGTGTTGAACACAAGGAGACGCTCAAAGCTCTGCGCGCGGATGTCGATGTTCTCTCGATGTCGGCAACGCCTATTCCCAGAACTTTGGAGATGGCGGTTTCGGGTATTCGTGAAATGTCGATTCTTCAGACTCCTCCCGAAGAACGACAGCCCGTCCTTACCTTTGTGGGTGCCCACACCGATGCACAGGTCAGCGCGGCGATTCGCCGAGAGCTCCTGCGTGATGGGCAGGTGTTCTACGTCCACAACCGAGTGGATTCGATTTCTTCGGTTGCAGCACATATTCAAGAACTTGTTCCCGAAGCGCGAATTAGAGTGGCCCACGGAAAGCTCAACGAACATCAATTGGAAAGCGTCATCGTTGATTTCTGGAACCACGATTTTGACGTGCTGGTGTGCACGACCATCGTGGAAACCGGTCTGGATATTTCCAATGCAAATACGTTGATCGTTGACCGTGCGGATACCTTTGGTCTGTCCCAATTGCACCAGTTGCGTGGGCGTGTGGGCCGAGGCCGCGAGCGCGCCTATGCCTACTTCTTCTATCCCTCGGATCGCCCGCTTTCAGAAACCGCTCATGAGAGGTTGCAGACGATTGCCCAGAACGCTGATCTGGGGGCGGGTCTTGCCGTTGCGCAGCGTGATCTTGAGATCCGAGGCGCCGGTAACCTTCTGGGCGGTGCACAGTCGGGGCACATTGAAGGTGTGGGCTTTGACCTTTACGTGCGGATGGTTGCCGATGCGGTTGCGGCATTCAAGGGTCAGCGTAAGGAAGAGAAGAAGGATCTGCGCCTAGACGTGACCGTTGATGCGCATATTCCCGAAAGCTATATTTCCGCAGAACGCTTGCGCTTGGAGGTTTACGGAAAGATCGCCGCGGTGGAAAACAGCGAGCAGGAAAAGGATCTGCGCGACGAAATTACAGACCGCTATGGTCCCATTCCGCCTCAGGTGGACTTGCTTTTCGAAATTGCGCGTCTGCGTGCTCTTCTTCGGCAAATCGGAATCGACGAAGTCGCTACGCAGGGCAAGTACCTGCGTATTCACCCGATCGAGTTGAAGGAATCTCAGGCGCTTCGTCTGAAGCGTTTGTACCCCGGTTGTGTTGTTAAGGCTGCGGTTCGCCAACTTTTGGTTCCGCTCCCCATGACGGCGCGGGTCGGGGGAGTGCCTTTGACCGATCATGCCTTGCTTGAATGGATTGAGAACCTTCTGACAAAGGTTCTCAATCCGACCGTGGCGTCAACGCGCTGATGAGAGCGCTACACTGACACTGACTACGAAGTGAATGAACCGGAGGATATTTTCATGGTTTCACGTGCGCGCGCATCAAAGGCCGCGATCCTTCTTGCCGTGTGTGGTTTGGGACTCGGAGCTTGCTCTGCTCACCCGGGAACTGCCGCAATCGTTGGAGATACGCGTATCAGTGAAGCCGATGTGAGCTTGACCAGCCAGCAGCTCAGTGGGCTGCTTGGTCAAGATGTTGATGCCTCACAGTTGCTTCCGACTCTGAACCAGAACCTGGCCATCGGCAAACTTGCCGAGAAGAACGGCATCACGGTCTCTGACCAGGAAATCACTGACAGCCTTGCTGAAATGGGACAAGAAGTTGTTCAGCGTGGTGGGAAGAGCACGCCCATTACGAATCCCAGCTCATTGCTGAAGACCATCATTAAGAACTCGATCGCCCAGCAGAAGCTGCGTTCCTCCGGGATGTCTCAACAGCAATTGGCCCAGGTGAATGCGGAATTGGCGAATACGATTCAAACAACCAAGGTTGAAATCAATCCCCGGTACGGCACCTTGGATGCACAAAGCGGTTCGCTGACTCAAGGTGTTTTTGGTGATGTTATCCGCGCCAATAGTGGAGCGCAGCAGTAGCTCGACCAAGACTGATCGATCGTCTAAATGTGATGTATCGCCCACCCGAGAGGGTGGGCGATACGGCATTTATGGGGACCTATGTCTAATTTTCGCCAAATAACGCACGAATGCCGTCATGAATATGCAGTGGTGCATGGGTGTAGCAGTTCTGCTTGAGCGCCGAATGTACTAGCGTTAGACACGACAGTAGTCACGTAGTTAATCGATTGGAGAATTAACGTGGCAAGCATTGAAGCAATCGGAGCTCGCGAGATCCTTGATTCCCGCGGTAACCCCACCGTCGAGGTTGAGGTCGTCCTTGAAGACGGCACCTTTGAGCGCGCAGCAGTTCCCTCTGGTGCATCCACCGGTGCATTCGAGGCCGTTGAGCGTCGTGATGGCGACAAGGGCCGTTACCAGGGTAAGGGCGTTCAAGACGCCGTTGACGCTGTGAACGAGATCATCGCCCCTGAAATCATTGACGAAGACGCATCTGATCAGCGCCGTATCGACGAGATCATGATCGAGCTGGACGGCACCCCGAACAAGGGCAAGCTCGGCGCCAATGCAATTCTCGGTGTCTCCCTTGCTGTTGCAAAGGCTGCAGCTGAGTCCGCAGGCCTGCCCCTGTACCGTTACCTGGGTGGCCCCAACGCTCACATCCTCCCCGTTCCCATGATGAACATCCTCAACGGTGGTTCTCACGCGGACACCAACGTTGACATCCAGGAGTTCATGATTGCTCCTCTGGGTGCCCCGACCTTCCGTGAAGCCCTCCGCTGGGGCGCCGAGGTCTACCACACCCTCAAGGCAGTCATCAAGGAACGCGGTCTGTCCACCGGCCTGGGCGACGAGGGTGGCTTTGCGCCGAACCTCTCCTCCAACGCCGCTGCGCTGGACCTGATCATCGAGGCCATCGAGAAGGCCGGCTTCAAGCCCGGCACCGATGTTGCACTCGCACTGGACGTTGCTTCCTCTGAGTTCTTCAAGGATGGCCTGTACCAGTTCGAAGGCGAAGGCCGTTCGACCGACTACATGGTCTCCTACTACGAGAAGCTCATCCGTGACTACCCGCTGGTCTCCATCGAAGACCCGTTGTCGGAAGACGAATGGGACGCATGGACCGCTCTTACCGCAGAAATTGGCAACCGCGTCCAGCTCGTTGGCGACGACCTCTTCGTCACCAACCCCGAGCGTCTGCGCAAGGGCATCGAGCTGCACGCAGCAAACGCCCTGCTGGTCAAGGTGAACCAGATCGGTTCGCTGACCGAGACCCTGGACGCCGTGGAAGAGGCACACCGCAATGGTTACCGCACCATGACCTCTCACCGTTCCGGCGAGACCGAGGACACCACCATTGCTGACCTCGCAGTTGCCACCAACTCCGGCCAGATCAAGACCGGTGCTCCCGCTCGTTCCGAGCGCGTGGCGAAGTACAACCAGCTCCTGCGCATTGAAGAGGATCTCGACGATGCAGCAGTGTACGCGGGTCGTTCCTCCTTCCCCCGCGCTTCCTTCTGAGAAGAACGCACTGACACGCTCCTAGAAGCGTGAAAAAGGGTGGGTGACGAGAAATCGTCACCCACCCTTCTTTTTGCGATCCGCCCCTCATTTGTTACCACGCGAGTTTTAGAGTCGACCCGACTGCCCGTTGTAAGGCACCATAGGGACATGGCTCAGAAACCGAGAAAGGGACGACCGGTCGTTCCAGGCGCCCGTAGGCGGCGTAGTGTCTCTGAGCCCGATGCGCAGCGGCGGCCTCGGCAAGGAAGTCGAAATCCTCTGCGTTCTTCTGCGGCAGGCTCGCAAGCCTCAACTTCAGCGAGTTCTTCTCGCCCGCAAGGCGGAAGGAAGAAAGAAAGAACGGTCCGGACGCGTTCTTCTGCTCCGGCAACAGCGCAGCGCCCTGCCTCCCTGTCCTTCGGCGGAATCGAGATCTCTTTGAGGATCTTGGGCCTTCTTCTTTTGGGTGCGCTCCTTGCCCTTCTTCTGGTTCCCTCATTTATGCAGCTGTGGAGCCAAGAACGCGAACTGTCTGCGATCAAAAACAAGGTTCAGCAGACGCAAGCCGATAACGAAGCCAAACGTCAGCAACTTCAACTTTGGTCGAATCCGCAATACATTGCTTCTCAGGCGCGAGAGCGTTTGGGCTACGTCAAACCCGGAGAAACTCAGTATTCGGTTCTTGATCCCGGCAAGGACTACCAGGATCAGGCTCAGGTTGCTGCCGCGCGTGAAGCAGGACCGGCTCGCCCGTGGATCCAAGTTCTTTCACTCACCGTTGAAGAGGCAGATCACCCAACGGGGAATATTCAAACCGCTCAGACTACGGGGGGCAATTCTTCGCCCTCTCCCAGTGAGACCCCGCAGCCCAGCGAAACGGCGGGTACGGGGCAGGGGAGCGGCGCCTCGCAAACTCCAAGCTCACAGGGGTCAGGAAACTAACTTCCTCTTCAACGCTCACGCTGAGAGTGAGGCCTCGCATAGTGGGCATTTTCATCCCGCATAACCTGTGCAGGTAGCGGCCGGTTTCGTGTCTTTTTTCATTGGGCTTACTGCCGTCATATGCGAGCGATCGAGTAAAATAAACCGGGTTCATTCGAAAGGTGAGGAATGATGAGCGCCATTACGCCGGCGAGCGACGCCGATCTTCAGGTCCTTGAAGAACAATTGGGACGTGTTCCGCGTGGCGTTGTTGGGATTGCAGCCCGATGCACGTGTGGAAAACCCACGGTTGTGGCAACCGCGCCTCGTCTTGAGGACGGCACGCCTTTCCCCACGACTTTCTACCTGACCAGCCCCGGCGCTGTCCGTGCGTGCTCGACCTTGGAAGCAGCCAAGGTGATGGAGGAATTCAATCAGGACCTTGCCGAAGACGAGGAACTGCGTGCGGCCTACCAGCATGCCCATCAGGCCTACATCGCAGCGCGCGAGGACTTGGGCGCGCAGTTGAAACTTGATGTGCCTGAAATTCATGGAGTTTCTGCTGGCGGAATGCCAACCCGCGTCAAATGTCTGCACGCTCTGGTTGGACACGCCTTGGCTGCTGGGAGGGGCGTGAATCCCATCGGGGACCGCGCGCTGGATATGATGCGCGAGCGCGGCCTTTGGGACCCGGCCGTCTGCACCTGCTGACTGACAACACGAGTAAGAAAGAATGAGATCATGACGCGGGTAGCGGCAATTGACTGTGGAACAAACTCAATTCGACTTCTAGTGGCCGATGGCGTGCTCAAGGGTAATGCCATTGCGCTGAGCGATCTGACGCGCCAGATGCGCATTGTGCGCCTTGGACAGGGCGTTGATCGTACGGGACGACTGGCTCCCGAGGCGATCGAGCGGACACTGACCGCAGTGCGCGAGTACAAGCGAATGATTGACAATCTGGAAGCCGAAGAGATTCGTTTTGTCGCAACCTCGGCAATGCGCGATGCGGAAAACCGCGATGAATTCATTGAACCTGTGAAGGAAATTCTGGGCGTTTATCCCGAGGTCGTCCCCGGAACCGAGGAAGCCGCGCTGTCCTTTGCTGGTGCAGCCAGCGGCGTCGTTGGACAAGAACGTGGCAAGGTACTTGTCGTTGATATCGGTGGAGGTTCGACCGAAATGGTCGTGGGAACTCTGGGAAAGGGAGTGACCGAGGCTTATTCGGCGGATATGGGCTCAGTCCGCGTGACGGAGAAGTTCTTTGCGTCTTGCGCGAGCGACCAACCGATTCCCGACGGGGTGCAGGCGCAGGCAAGTGAGTGGATTGATGCTCGCCTTGACGAGGCCGAGGAGGTCGTTGATTTTTCTTCAGTCCGCGCCGTTGTTGGTGTCGCCGGCACCATCACAACGATTGCTGCTCACGCTTTGGGTTTGAACTCCTACCAGCCCGAAAAGATTGATGGCGCTTTCTTGAGCCACGAGGCGACCGATTCCTCCGTGCGTTTTATGCTTGAGCAACCTCTTGCTGTGAAGGCGGCTCTGGGCTTTATGCCTGAGGGGCGCGCTGACGTTATTGCAGGCGGAGCGCTCATTTGGAAACGCGTCATGGATCGAGTAACTCTTCGCTGTGAGAGTAGCGGGCACGAAATCTCGGGCGCGTTAGTCTCAGAACACGATATCCTTGACGGTATCGCACTTTCGATGCTTAATCGTCGATAGTGGGCTGTGCCCCCATAGCCCAATTGGCAGAGGCAACCGACTTAAAATCGGTGTGTTGTCGGTTCGAGTCCGACTGGGGGTACTCATTAGAACAGGAACCGAGGGAAAGGAAGCTGACATGTCAAACCCCGTGTTCTCAAAGATGGAGCGCGATTGGTCGCGCGCTGATTCGACTCCCGCTGGCTACCCGACAATGCCCGGCTATCAACCAACGAATGCTCAGCCTTCTGGAACAGCGGTGCTGGACCCGCAGCGCTACCCCTATGCTCAGCAACAGGCCTCGGCGCAAACTTCTGCGCAGAACCCCTACGGTGCGCCAAGCGGGGCCCCGGCGGTTGATCCTTCGGCCTACGCCGATATGCAAGCCGCATACCAGGCGCCCTCTGCAGATGCCGTTGATCGCGGTCGCATGACCTACGATGATGCGCTGATCAAGACGGGGATTACTTTCCTAGTCCTGCTTTTGGGCGCTGCCCCGGCATGGATTCTGACGCTGACAAGTCCGCTTCTGGGACTCGGTCTTGCCGTTATTGGCGGCGTGGTTGCCTTCATTCTTGCTATGGTCAATAGCTTCTCCAAGACCATCCGTCCCGCACTGATCATTGCCTACGCCTTTGCTGAAGGACTCACGCTGGGTGCTGTTTCGGCCGTTATGGAAATGGAATACCCGGGTATCGTCGCTCAGGCATTTATCGCAACCGTTGTGGTTACCGGCCTGACGCTGGTGCTTTTTGCCTCCGGTAAGGTTCGTAACTCGCCCAAGCTCATGAAGTTCACGCTGATTGGCATCTTCGGTTTGCTGATCACCCGCCTTGCGAATGCAGTGCTGGTTGCCTTTGGCTTGATGGCACCAATTGATTCGATGTACATCATGGGTATTCCGCTGGGAATTGTCGTCTCAGTGGTTGCCGTTTTCCTTGCTGCGATGAGCCTCATTAGTGATTTCGATACCGTGAAACAGGGCGTTGAACGAGGCGCTCCCGCAAAGTTCGCGTGGTACTGCGCGTTTGGCATCATGGTGACGGTTGTCTGGATGTACATGGAGATTCTGCGCATCCTCGCAATTCTGAATCGTCGATAAACTTGTTTGACGTTTGACGTTTGAAAGGGGCCGCTCTCGAATAGAGGCGGCTCCTTTCCTATGCGCAGTGCATTTTTCCGCCGCTTACCGAATGCGTCCTACGAGTCTGAATATGCCCGTCTCTCCAGTGAATCCGGGTTGATCGCTAGGAACATTTGTGCAATTTAGGGAACGCGTGGCCTATCTCGCGCGCCTGGGTTCTGGGAATGTTTAACTAGAGCGTTACCATTTTTCCCACTGTGATTCCCCAAGGAGGAACCATGGAAAACGTGAACGTCAGCGGCGAATTCGGCCGCAAGCCCGCTCTGGAATTTACCGATTCAACCCCAAGTGATGAACTGCTGGTTGAGGTTCTTCATGAGGGCGATGGCCAGGTTGTTGAACCCGGCGATACGATCCACTGCCACTACCTGGGTCAGGTATGGGATGGCAATGTTTTCGATAATTCCTATGATCGCGGCGCACCCCTGAGCTTCCAAATCGGCGTCGGCATGGTAATCCGCGGCTGGGATGAAGGACTGATCGGACAGCGAGTTGGATCTCGCGTTCTGCTGTCAATTCCTTCCGATTATGGCTACGGTTCCCGTGGTGTTCCCCAGGCGGGAATCCGCGGCGGCGATACGCTAGTCTTTGTCACCGACATCCTCGGTGTCTCCTGATTGTGAACGATAGACAAGGCAAGGTATGAGCGAGAACGAAACACCGCGTACTCACAGTTCTTCCCAGCAACCGGATCGGGAGCGTGGCGAGGAAAGCGCGGGGAGCTCAGGCCTTGCCTCGTCGCTTTTTAAATCCCTGGATGGGCTGCGACGCCGCGTGAGCGATCAGCGGCGCGCAGTTCAGTCCTCGGCCCCCGAGAAAGCCCCTGCTTCTGCTGCCAGCGACGCTTCGCCTCGTGATGCTGCCGAGGCTGTTCCCTGGTCCTTGCGCGTGGGCGCTGCGGTTGCGTGGCGAGCGATTATCGTTGCGGCTGCCGTTGGGCTGCTCGTGTTTGGGATGACCTTTGTCTATGGAATTGTTGTCCCCGTCGCCGTTGCAATGCTCTTGGCAGTCTTCTTGAGTCCTTTGGTGTCGTGGCTGCACCGAAAGCTGCATTTCCCGCAGGCTCTGGCTGCTCTCAGTGGTTTACTTGCAACTTTGCTCGTCGTTGGTGCGGCGCTGTCGACGGCTGGCGTTCAGATTTTGAACCAGGTTCCATCGCTGCTGACACGCGCGAATGAAGGCGTATCCGCGCTTTTAACCTGGTTGCGGACTAACCCCATGGGGCTTGATACCTCAACCATTGATTCCCATCTTCAAAACCTCCAATCCGAGGTTGTCACCTGGGTCCAATCCCATGCCCAGACTTTGGTTTTTGGTGCCTTCAACGCCACCTCTTCAGCAATTTCATTGGCCACCGGCTCGGTAATTGCGCTCTTCTGTCTTTTCTTCTTCCTCAAGGATGGACGTGAGATCTGGGTCTGGTGCGTCCGTCTGCTTCCCAAGGGCGCGCGCGAACCCGTTCACGAGGCCGCAATCCGCGGTTGGGCGTCGATGGGTGGCTACGTCGTTGGACAGATGCAGGTCGCCGCGATTGATGCTCTGAGTATCGGTATTGGTGCTTACTTCCTCGGCGTTCCATTGGTCATTCCGATTGTCGTTTTGGTCTTCTTCGGTTCCTTTATTCCGATTCTTGGCTCACTGTTCTCGGGCATTATTGCTGTCCTCGTCGCGGTGGTTGATCAAGGATTTACCGTTGGTTTGATCATGCTGGTGATTATTGCGGTCGTCCAGCAAGTTGAGGGGAACCTCCTGCAGCCTCTTCTGATGTCCAATGCAGTGTCCTTGCACCCCTTGGTTGTTTTGCTCGGCGTGACGGCGGGGTCGATGGTTGCTGGAATTACCGGTGCAATCTTCTGTATTCCTGTGATTGCCTTCATTAACTCAGTGGTCCTGTACCTGCATGGCCATGATCCTGAGCCATCATTGGCGACGAAGATGGACCGTCCCGGAGGCGCTCCCGGAACCCTCGATGCGATGATCGCTCATTCCTATGGGGAAGATCTTCCGCTCCTTGCAGGGGATGAAGTTGATGCACACACCTATGCTGTGGATGAAGAGCTCAGTGAACGTATGGTTACTGCCGGAAGTGTAGAGCCGGGCGATACTGTAGGGACGCGTGTCGCCGAAGAAATCGCAGAGAGCTCTCAGACGAATGAAGAAGAGAACGAATAGCGCGATACGACCTTGTGTGAGCGCGTTGTTCTGATTGAATACATAAAGCTGTGGGGCCCAGAGACTAACTCTGGGCCCCACAGTACGTTTGGGTTTACTCAGCCAACGAAAGGCTTCGCGTCCAAGATCTCAACGGTGATCTCACGGCCATTGGGGGCCTCGTAGGTCAGGGTGTCGCCCTTGCGGTGTCCGATGACTGCGGCGCCCAGTGGAGCCTGCGCGGAGAAGACCTGCACACCAAGGTCGCCGCCGGCGTCACGTGAACCCAGAAGGAACTTCTGTTCACGGCCAGCAACCATGGCGGTCACAACCATTCCGGGCTCAACAATGCCGTCATCTGCAGGAGTTTCGCCGACCTGCGCATTACGGAGCATCTCTTCCAAGCTCTGAATGCGAGTCTCATTCAAGGACTGTTCGTTGCGCGCAGCGTGGTAACCGCCGTTCTCGCGCAGATCGCCTTCTTGGCGTGCAGCGTCAATAAGACGCGCAATTTCGGGGCGGCGTACCTCGACGCGCTCCGTCAGCTCCGCCTGGAGCTTGTCATACTGGGCTTGGGTCAGCCACTGGGTATCAGCCATTACTTTGCCTCCGACATGTGTCGATAAGTATCGACGTGTTCTTTGACTCTACAGATTTGACAGCCTACCAGCCTTAAAGGCGGTGCGGGCGCATTTGCGCTATCTGTGGAAAAAGAATTACAAGACAGCGAGATACACGGCCACGCAGTGGCATGCCCACGCAAGCACGGTGCACAGGTGGAAGATCTCATGGAAGCCAAACCAACGCGGTGAAAGGTCTGGCTTCTTTGTCGCGTAGACTACTGCGCCGATTGTGTACAAAATTCCGCCTGCAAGAAGCAACCACACGATCACAGCGCCACCCAAGGACCAAAACTGTGGCAGATACCAGAGAGCAACCCATCCCAGAGCGACGTAGATCAGTGTTGCCAGCCAGCGCGGTGCGGTTGGCCAAAACAGGTTGAGCAAGATCCCCAGGAGTGCCCCTCCCCAGACGATGGACAAGATTGTCACTGCTTGGTCACGTGGGAGGATCGCGATGGAAAGGGGGGTGTATGTGCCTGCGATCAGAAGGAAGATGTTTGAGTGGTCAAGGCGGTTCCACACGATTTCCCAGCGCGGGGACCAATAAAAGCGGTGGTAGAGCGCAGAGATTCCAAAGAGAATCAACGAGGCCGCAAGGTAGATTGCGGACCCGCCTTTGGTTGCGCCGGTGGGCGCAAGGCAGGTGAGGACAATCGAGGCCGCCAAAGACAGTGGAGCCGCGACAAGGTGAATCCAACCCCGCAGGTGGGGCTTAACCGATACATTCTGTCCGGGAAACCACTGGGTGGGTTTGAGGGAAGCGATTTTCATGAGTGCCTCCACGAAAGATCAACCTACGCATGCGTAACTTACTACACCGTAGGGTACGCCAATTTAAAGGGAAAGGCAGCAGTCTTCCGCTGATTGTGAACAGTTAAACTCGATGTTTGCATGAGGAACAAATATGCGATGAGCGTCATATTCGCGATACTCTTAACCCATGTTGACGCGCTCACGCGTGGGAGGGTTTAGCAGTGTCACAGTGGAATGTGCTTTACGACGTTTATGAAAAGCGCCTTCGTGCGTCTTTGTTGGGGCGTCCAATTCCTCGCCACGTCGGCGTAATTTTGGATGGGAATCGTCGCTGGGCCAAATCGATTGGCTTCACCGCCTCCCAGGGACACCGTGTTGGTGCAGGGAAAATCACCGAATTCTTGGGTTGGGCCGAAGAAGTCGGCGTTGAAATCGTCACCTTGTGGATGCTTTCGACAGATAATCTATCTCGCCAAAGCGATGAGCTCTCTGAGCTGCTCGCGATTATTTCTCAGGCTGTTTCGGCATTGAGCCAGGCCGGTAAGTGGCACCTGCGAATTGTTGGTGACCTGCGACTGCTTCCTGAAGATATCGCCAATTCTCTTCGACAGGCTGCTCAGGAAAGTCCCTCAAAGAGCGCTTTGAGTGTCAACATTGCGGTTGGCTACGGCGGTCGTCATGAGATTGTCGAGGCCGTGCGTGAGGTGATCCGTGACGCTGGGCAGCGGGGTGAGAGTCTTGAAGAACTTGCTTCGCGTTTGAAGGATTCGGACATTGCCGAGCACCTGTATACCGGTGATCAACCCGATCCGGATCTTGTTATTCGAACCTCTGGCGAACAGCGGCTGTCAGGCTTCATGATTTGGCAGTCTGCACATTCTGAGTTTTATTTTTGCGAAACCTATTGGCCTGACTTTAGGAAGATTGATTTCCTTCGCGCGCTTCGTGCCTACGCTCAAAGAGAGCGGCGGATGGGGAAGTAGTTCCCTGTGTGAAGGCTTCAGCTTGGTACAGCGTGGGGGGCGCGGATCTTTTTATACGCGCCCCCTGTGTCTTTCAACGTCTTAGCATTGAAGCGCCTCAGGCTAGGAACTCAGCGAGTTCAGAGAGCCACGGTGGGTTCGCGCCCGCACGAGAGACCGTAATATCGCCAATTGTTGCTGCGCGCTCCAAGATGAAGTCGACCTTTGAGGCATCCAAATCACGCAGAGCCGGACGCGACATGGCACCCACTAGGCCGAGTGACCACAGGGCGTCGATCAGACCTCCCATGAAGGAATCGCCTGCACCAACGGTGTCTTCGACCTTGACATCTCCGGCGGGGATAGAACGGCGAACACCACTCGAGGTGAATGCCGCTGCGCCGTCCTTGCCCTTTGTCACAACGATGAGCGAGGGACCTGCGGTGAGCCAATCGCGCACTACATCGTCAATCTCGCGCCCGTTGGTGAGCCAAGCGATATCTTCGTCGGAAACCTTGACGACATCGGAGATACCAATGAACTTGTTGACGGTGGCCAATGCTTCTTCAGGCGTTCCCATGAGCGCGGGGCGAGCATTGGGATCATAAGTAATGATGGCGTGCTGGCGTGCAGTGACCATTGCATCCAAAACGGCGTGTGCGCCGGGTTCGATCACTGCAGCAATGGAACCGGAGTGGACGATTCGAGCCTGAGTGGATACGGCGATGGGGCTATTTGGACACCAATCGAGATCGAAGGTGTAGGTTGCCGCGCCCTTTTCGTTGAGCTTTGCGAGTGCGGTCGGTGTGTGATCAGCACCGAAGGATTCCTCGGTGATGACAACGTGGGAGGCCGTGAAGTGTTCTTCGAGGATGTCGCCGCGTTCATCGTGTGCCAGCCACGTTTGCAGGCCAACGTTACGGCCCAAGCGTCCGAGCGTCATTGCGACGTTTGCCGGTGAGCCCCCGGGGATTTCGGCAGCCGGGATAGGGCTATCTGCGGGGACCACGATATCCATCAGGGCTTCTCCGATGGAGAGGATGTGGGGGTCGGTTGCGAGGTCCATGTTTCCTCCTGTTTCCAGACCACTTCGGCTGGTTTCCTCGAACAATTGACGTTCTCAGTCTAACCAATCTCTGGGGGCCTGAGCGACGGAGAATTAATTTTCTGTTCCCTGTTCCATCCGTTGTGTCGCCGCGTCCAAAATCGAACGGCAACGGGTGGCAAGGGCTTCGCCGCGTTCCCACATGGCAAGAGTGTCTTCTAGGGGTGCCTGTCCGCTTTCCAGCATCTTTACGATGGTGATTAATTCATCGCGTGCTGCTTCATACGACAGAGATTCCGGTGCCGGGAGTGTATTTTCTGCCATGTGATCCTCCAAGTCGGGTGGGTGTTTTGGTGAGAAAGTGGGAGAGTTATTCGTTCGCCGGTGCTGCGCTATTTGTTGCTTGAGTGGAGCCAACGACTTGGGCAACCAAGCGGCCTGAGGCAAGGATGCCTTCGACCAGGGTGCCTTTAGGTACTTGCGAGGCATCGCGAACCAATTCGCCAGAGGGAAGCTTGAGCATGGAATAGCCGCGTTCCAAAGTGGCCTGTGGTGAAAGAGCGCGCAGGGTTGCCGAGGCCTGAACGATTCCCTGGCGCTCCTCGCTCAGCCGTCGCTCTATCCGGGAACGCAGATTTGTCACCGCTGAATCAATGAGAACGCGATGAGGTTCCAATGTTGCTGCCGGCGTGAGGAAGATGGGACGCGAAACAACAAGATCTAAATGATGACGTTCTTGTGTCAGTCTGCGCTCGATCGCATTGCGCATTGCTTGAGAAGCGCCAGCCAAACCTTCAAGTTCTTGGGCAAGGTCAGGAACAATGCGTCTGGCTGCATCCGTCGGGGTCGATGCGCGGAAGTCGGCCACGTAATCCAAAAGTGGCGCATCGCCTTCATGCCCGATTGCCGACACCAGGGGAGTGGAGGCGGCTGCAGCGGCACGTACCAAGGCCTCGTCAGAGAAGGGTAGAAGATCCTCAACGGAACCGCCGCCTCGAGCAACAACAATCACGTCAACTTCAGGGATTTGATCGAGCTCGGCAATGGCATCGCTGACTTCGCGCACCGCGTACTGCCCCTGGACCGCGACCTCACGGACCTCGAAGCGCGCAGCGGGCCAGCGTGCACTTGCATTCACAATGACGTCATCTTTTGCCTTTGCATTTCGCCCGCACACAAGGCCAATAACGCGCGGAAGGAAAGGAAGAGGTTTCTTACGTTCTTCGTCAAAGAGGCCTTCGGCTGCGAGTTTTTGACGCAAGCGTTCGATTTGAGCCAATAGATCGCCCAGACCTTGAAGGTGAACCTCGGCGGCTTGGAGGTTCAAGCTTCCGCTGCGTTCCCAAAAAACGGGCTTGACGCGCGTGACGACTTTGACGCCTTCTTCAAATCCTGCGCCAACGGCAGAAATGACATTTGGGAAAGCTGTAACGGTCATCGAGGTGTCAGATTCTGTGTCGCGCAGGGTGAAAAATGCCATGCGCGAGCCCGGGCGCGGGTTGTATTGAACGACCTGACCTTCCACCCAGAGCGAAGACATTCGGTCAACGTAGATCTTGATGTTCTGCGTGAGTCTGCGCAGCGGCCACGGGTTTTCGCGCGTCGTATCAGCAGCTTTTGCTGCGGGGGGCATGTTCTCTGGCACGAAATAAGCATGACACAGGCCAGGAGCATTTGCGTCCAGACTGGGAAGGAAAAGCAATTATGGTTCGCAGATGCACATGGCGGCCTGTACGGTTGATCTATGACTCATGACGACACCCTTCGTACTAGCGAAAGCGATTCCCACGCCGAAGGTGGGAAGATCCTGCTTGCAGCGCCTCGTGGATATTGCGCGGGTGTTGATCGCGCGGTTGATGTCGTTGAAAAGGCCTTGGATCTTTACGGTGCGCCCGTCTATGTCCGTAAAGAAATCGTTCACAACAAGTTTGTCGTCGAATCTTTGACGAAGCGTGGCGCGATCTTCGTTCAAGAAACCGATCAGGTTCCCGAAGGCGCACGTGTGGTGTTCTCTGCTCACGGGGTTTCACCTGAAGTTCATGCGGTTGCAGCCCAGCGTCACCTTGCAACAATCGATGCGACCTGTCCGCTGGTCACGAAGGTCCACCGAGAGGCCGTGCGCTACGCGAAGGACGACTACGACATCATCTTGGTCGGCCACGAAGGCCACGAAGAAGTTGAAGGGACTTTTGGTGAAGCTCCCGAACACATTCAAGTGGTTGGAACGCCTGAAGAAGTCGACAACCTGGTTGTTCGTGACCCCGAGCGCGTTGTGTGGATTTCGCAGACGACCCTCTCTGTTGATGAGACGCGTCAAACGGTTGATCGCTTGCGCCAGCGTTTCCCCAAACTTGTTGATCCGCCTTCAGATGACATTTGCTACGCAACGCAAAATCGCCAGGGCGCTGTGAAGGTCATTGCCCCTCAAGTCGATGTCATGGTTGTTGTGGGTTCTGCGAATTCCTCGAACTCGGTACGTCTGGTTGATGTCGCGCTCGAATCGGGTGTTCCCGCTGCCTATCGCATCGATAAGGCCGAAGAACTTCAGGAAGAATGGTTCGCAGGGGCGAAGACCGTGGGCTTGACCTCGGGCGCGTCAGTACCCGAAATCCTTGTCCGTGATGTGATTTCCTGGCTGCAAGAACGTGGTTTCCCGACTGTTGAGGAAGTCCGAACTGAGACGGAAACAACGACCTTCGCGCTTCCCCGTGACCTGCGTTCAGATTTGAAGAAGGCCGGACAGATCGATGTTCGTCCGCACGCTCGCCGCACTGCCGGGCCTGATCACACCAGCTGAGCGCAAGTTCACCTGCTTTTTCACGTACTTTCTGTGCGTGCGGGCAAACGGGAGTGCGGCCTCGTCGGATAGGATAGAGGCGTGTCTTTAACTATTGGTATCGCCGGCCTGCCCAACGTTGGCAAGTCCACTCTGTTTAATGCTCTGACCCGCGCGACTGTTCTGGCTGCGAACTATCCCTTCGCAACCATTGAACCGAATGTGGGTGTTGTTCCGCTTCCCGATGCGCGTTTGAACAAGCTTGCCGAGATCTTCGGTTCTCAGCGCATCATTCCCGCGACCGTTTCTTTCGTTGATATCGCGGGTATTGTGCGTGGTGCGTCTGAGGGTGAGGGCTTGGGTAACCAGTTCCTCGCGAACATTCGCGAGGCCGACGCCATTTGCCAGGTGACGCGCGCCTTCTCCGACCCCGACGTTGTGCACGTTGATGGCAAGGTCGATCCTGAATCGGATATTGAAACCATTAAGACCGAGCTGATCCTGGCCGACATGCAGACGCTTGAAAAGCAGATCCCGCGTCTGGAAAAGGAAGTGCGCGGCAAGAAGACCGAGGCGATCGTGCTGGAAACTGCGCGCGCGGCAATGGAACTGCTTGAAAAGGGTGAACTGCTCAGCGGCCCCGCGGGGGCAAAGCTTGATCAGGATGCACTCAAGTCCTTCCAGCTGATGACCTCTAAGCCCTTCATCTTCGTCTTCAACATGGATGCCGAAGAGATGGACAACAAGGAACTGCAGGACGAGTTGCGTTCACTTGTTGCCCCCGCTGAAGCCATCTTCTTGGACGCGCAGTTTGAGTCCGAGCTTGTTGAGCTGGACGAGGACGACGCGCGTGAAATGCTGGCGGAGTCCGGTCAGAGCGAATCGGGTCTGGACAAGCTCGCACGCGTTGGCTTTGACACCCTTGGCCTGCAGACCTACCTGACCGCTGGTGAGAAGGAAGCGCGCGCCTGGACGATTCACAAGGGCGATACTGCTCCCAAGGCTGCCGGCGTGATCCACACGGACTTCGAAAAGGGCTTCATCAAGGCTGAAATCGTCTCATACGACGATCTGATTGAGGCCGGTTCCATGGCTGCAGCGAAGGCTGCTGGTAAGGTCCGCATGGAAGGCAAGGACTACGTTATGCAGGACGGCGATATCGTGGAGTTCAGGTTTAATGTTTAATCGTTCTTGAACGAGGCAGTGGCCGGGTTGCACGTGAGTGTGGCCCGGTTTTGCTGTTGTAAGTTCTTGAATCAAGGGTGAACGTGGGATGGGGTGTCGAAAAATAACGTCTTGCGTTAATAACGTTTTACGTTATATTGTTGTGTCATGATCCAGTCGTTCGGTGATCGTCAGACTGAGCGGTTGTTTGCGAGGGAATCTGTTCCTTCCTTGGACTCGCGCATCGCGCGTGTCGCGTTGCGCAAGTTGCGTCAGGTCGACGCTGCGTGTCGTTTGGAGGACCTCCGGATCCCTCCGGGCAATCGGCTCGAGCTTCTGCGCGGTAATCGGGCGGGGCAGTACAGTATCCGAATCAATGATCAGTGGCGCATCTGCTTCAGGTGGAGCGATGCTGGTCCAGAAAGGGTTGAGATCGTTGACTACCACTAAAATTGCTCCGATTCACCCGGGCGAAGTCCTCATGGAGGACTTCATCGAGGGGTTCGGAATTACGCAGCACAAGCTTGCTGTTGCTATTGGGGTTCCGCCTCGTCGTATCAATGAAATCGTCCATGGGAAGCGTGGGATCACGGCGGATACCGCGATGAGGCTGTCCCGCTACTTCGGCACAACCCCGGGGTTCTGGATGAACCTGCAGATGCGCTACGAGCTTGACTGTGCCGAAGATGCGATGGGGGATGCATTGAGTGGAATTATTCCTCTTGCGACGGTGGAAGTCGCTTGAGTGGACGGAGTCTGATAAGGCAGTGGCCAGGTCGCTCGAGGAATTAGCGCGGCTTACGATAGTTGGGCGTGGAGGGGATGACAATGATGTCTCTTACGTGGTGGCTATACGGTGCCTGCTTTGTTGCATTTATTGCAATTTGTTGGTGGCGATGGCGGGCGGTCAGTCAGCCCTGGCTGACGGAGGAACGATGCGAAGAGTTGTCGTGGCTGGTCGTCGAGGATCTGTTTGAGAATGCCTCCGAGACGGGGGCACCTATTCGATTCTGTCCTAGTTATTGGCTGAATTTTGGACTGAGTGACTCCGAGTGGATCTACCTCTGTCGTTGGATGAAACAACGAGGGCTTATTTACGTGCCATATGGCTTGGGGTTGGTGGAAATTCTGATGAACTATCCGCCAGTGACGTTGGCATTGACGCAGAAATCTTGGGAGCTGACCATGAACAAAAAAGTTCAACCCAACATATCCATCGGATCCATCGGTGATGTTAATGGTCCAATCAATGTCGGTGGAGAGCAGATTGTGATTTTTGGGCAGAGGTTGAGTGGAGATAATCTACGAGCTCTTGTTACGGCTCTTCGACAGGACGCGAAGAATTCGTCTGAACCACGCGCTTCTTCCCTCCAAGAAGCGGCAGATACTTTGCAAGACGCTGCTGAGGGGCGCGAACAGGCGACATCACCTGTAGTGACAGGGACGTTGAAATGGGTACGTCAGTGCGTGACAGAAGCAGTAAGTAATGCTGGCGGAGAAGCGCTACTAGCGGCGACTATGGCGGTGGCGAAGACACTCGGCTGGGTTTAGCGACTGCATTCATGGGCGAAGCATATTCCCTAAGTGATTCTGTAGAAAAAAGATGCTTTTAAGCCTGCTATAAGGGGTAGTGTGAGACGAGGTGGACTTTTGGTCCACCAATTGAATCGTGATCACGGGGAGAACAATGGCCAACGATCATCTGAATCTTGACGAAGCTGCCGAATGGACTGGCCATTGGTGGTTGCCAGATTTCCCTGACAAACGGGTGCCCGGCATCTTGCGGTATGACGGAGAAGGTGGGCTCTCCCTTTCATTGATTGGTGCATTCGAGGATCGCATCTATTCCACTCCTGCGCCTGGGATTACGTGCTATCACGAGGGTACGAGGACATGGGATGTTATTCATGGCAAGGTCGAGCTTCGTGACGTCACGCTTCTGGACTGCATTCCTATCAGTACTGAGCGGTTCCCGTCTTTGCAAATGAAAGATGCAGAAAAACAAACCATTATTGCGCGGATGGGAGTCATTGGCGTACATATCGGGGGAGATGAAGATGAGGTATTTACGGCGGCCGCAGTTTCAGTTGATGATTTATGCCTGTGGGCTGAATCATCGGTGTTTAAATCCCTCCTCGGCACTGCTGATGGAAAGCTTGATGGGACCGGAATGCTCTCAGTGGCGCCAGTCGAAATGGAGACAGCGGTAGTCAACGACACAGAATATCGCCTTGAGCATGCTTATTTCCTGCCATCTTTTGAGTGGCGTAGAGGAGAAGTAGTTGGACGTATGCGTGATTCGGTTTCCATTCGTATCCTTCGGACTGAGGCGTTCGCTCTCAAAACTGCGTTGGAAGCAGTGAGACTGATACAAGATCTGATTGCGCTGGCAACGCACCGTCCTGCCGGTGTTATCTGGATGCAACTGGAGATTGGTGGAACAGAATCGGGAATGCAAGAGGGGAAGCCTCTGCAGCGTCGACGAGCTAATGTGCTGTATTCTCCTGTAGCGGTCGGTAAACATAATGAGAAAGCCATCGATTATCGCAGTGTCCTCTTTACCTGTGAGATGCTTTCTTTCCAGGAAGTCATACCTCGCTGGTGCGACGTGCGAGCTCGATTGCAAGAGGCTATCAATATGATCCTGGGCCTTCGCTACGCCCCGGCGCATTTTGTTGAGAACAATCTTCTGATGGCAGTAGGTGCTGCGGAGGCCCTCCATCGAGGACTCGGTATTGAGGAGAAACCAATCCCTAAGGCAGAGTTTGAGGAGATCCGTAACGCGATGCTCGATCAGGTTCCTGAAGAATATCGCGGCAGGTTCAAACAAGCGATCAGAAACTCTCCGACACTTTGTGACAGGCTTCTTGCCCTAGCTGCGCGTCCCGATCAGGAAGCAGTTAGACAGCTTGTGCCAAACATCGATCATTGGGCGAAGCGAACAACGCGAGCTCGCAATGATCTCGCACACGAGGGGAAAGCGCCACGTCATTCCATTGAAGAGCTGAACGCTATTGTTAGCAGCACGAGCGCTGTCGTAATTCTCAATATCCTGTACGAGCTTGGGCTGCCAGCAGAACGGCAGCGTGAGATCGTGCGGGACAACTCGCAGTTGAAGATGGTCTGCGAAGAAGCGCGGCGGTGGCTCGTGCCGCCAGAGGGCGACTCCTGAACGAGGCCGTTGCCGGCTGTCGCGAAGGGCGCGGTCAGCCCACTGCTACTGCTTTCTGTTCGGGCAGTGAGTCACCTACGCTGTGTCAGCTTCTCGGAGATCGTGGTGAGATCGTTTATGAGCTGCCCGTGGCGCTCGGGGAATTCCTTAGGTTGCGCTTTTGCTGATCTGAGAGTTAATGGTGGTGGTCCGGCTGAGCAGGCCTGCCCGAGGCGCGAGGCGTCAGCGCAGAACTCCACTCAATGCAGTGGTATCAGGAAGTTGCAGCGAACCTGTCTTCTCGCCACGTCGGTATTGATCCTGAAACTGGATTCCGTACGATCGGCGGATATTGGAACCTGCTTTCCGCGCTGGCCGGCCTGCTCAATATCGTCACGATCACCGGCCTCGGAAAAATCATCGCAACCTCGCCGGGCAAGCAGAAGGTTCGCGGGCTGATCTGGGTGGACATGGTGTGGCCGTGGGTCATTGCTTACGACCTGTGGAACCACGCGTTCCTCTACAACTCGCTGGCAGACTACACGTGGTACTGCACGCTTGCGCTGCTGCTGGCCTGCACGATCCCCGCGTTCACTTGGGCGAAGGGGCAGTGGATCTGGTTCCGCTGCTTCACGCTGGTCTTCTGGATTTCGATGAATACTTTGCTTCCCGAGGCCTTGGTGCCTCCCTCGGATATCTTTAACTTTGCGACCATGGATCCTCGAGCGAATATTGCTTGTGCGGTGGTTGCCTTGGTGGCGAACGTGATGCTCTTTACCTATTGGCTCTACAAGATCGTGGTGTTTAAGCGCAATCCAATCACCGGAGTTTTTTACTGTGAGCTGGCGGAGTTCCGAACGATAGTTCGCGAGCACTGCGACGACAAGGATAAGTACTTCCTGGTCGATCAGATTTCAGAAACGCCAGCAGAGCTTGGTTTTGAGCCCTTGTCCAATACCGCGCCTGCCGATGGATGCGCCTCGTGGATGCCGTGGTGGAAGGGCGAGGAGAGGTAAGCATGATTCAAGGTGATGTTGACCGTGAAGATGAGTTGCTTGTGGAGTCGGTCATCGCTGAGGTCTCCCCGAGCGTGTCGGGGAGACCTCAGGTGTGCGGACGCAAGTTCGGGGTGAAGCTGTCGTACTACGCTCGGCTACGCTTAGACACATTTAGTGTCAAAGAGTCCACTTCAACTTATGAAGACGGAGACGTAGTGGATGTTGATTGGCTATGCAGCTTCTTCTTGGATTCGATGATGGCTAAAATCAAATCGTCAATTGCAGCTTTCAGTTCGGTTTCTGTATATGCAGCGTTGCATTTGTTCTCGGGGTGATGAATATAATTTCTGATATAGACACATATTTGAACCGGGTGTACACCTCTGTTGCCGGTGTCGGTGTTGCGCTTCCAATGTTTCGATGTTGGTATGCCGCATTGATTCAGCTCCTCGATAATTTGCTTCTCGCTAAGTGAACGATTCTTCCCCCCGACAGATTCTTGAAATTCTCCATATAGTTCGTCGAGAAATTCCGTTGTTGGCAATTTGAAAGCAAAGTAGTTGATCGCATTCAGTGAGATGTGAGGGAGGACGTCAGTTCGAAGTTGTTCTTCGTGCCTGATCTCATGGGTGTATTCTGTTCGCTCCACAATAAAGACGCGGTCCTGCATACTATCAATATTCTTCAGAATATAAGGTGAATGAGAACAGATAAGAACCTGCCGTCCATTGGCTGAAAGCTGTGATAGCGCCTTACTAAGCTGTATTTGCGCCCGAGGGTGAAGCCAAGTTTCCGGTTCGTCGAGACCGTAAATGGATCCTGAGTGACCGTTGGTTGAGGTCTCGGCAACCACTTGAAGTAAGGCGAGCATGAAAGCGCGCTGCATGCCGGTACCTTTGTTTTCCAGAGGCATCCCAGCAATTTTCTCTTGCGGTTCGGAAATAATGACCTGGCCGGATTTTAGAAGTTCTTTCGCCTCTGGAGGTGTAAAAGCGAAGGTGACAGTGGTATCACCGTATTGTTCGCGCATGAGTGTGCTGACGCGTTCTGCCGTAGTCTGAAGTTGTTCTTGGACGGTCCCAGCCCCCTTTGATTCAAAGAGCGCGGCGTGGGAATCGATATACTGTTGCCAGGGGGTGCCTTCCTCAATCGTTGACAACTGTGCTGATATTAGCTTTCCAAGGGTTTTTGTTTTTCCCATATCTGCATGATCTGCGACTTGCTCGTCTGCATAGATGAAGCATGTGTCAAACAGTCGTTGGACAAGTGCAGCGATTCCCGTAGGATTTTCGAATTTATCAGTTTGTGGATTCTGTATGAGAATATTCTTTGTTGTAATTCTAGAAGTTTTCTTTGTTTGGCTGTTTAATACATCTTCGTCGTAGGATTGGCGGCGAATGCGAATGGTATCCCGGTCTCCGTTGTGAGAAAAGAAGTCCTCGAGTTTTTTGTACTCATCGCCGAGAGCGTCTTTAGCCTCATCGGGCGCGAAGGACAGCGTGGCTTCGACATAAGACTTATCAATGCCGATGGTGAAAGTCTCGTCAGGTGTACTTGTACCGTTCCGTAGATAGAAGATAGCGTCAAGGATTGAGCTTTTTCCGCTATTGTTCTCGCCAACAAAATAATTAGTTGTTGGGCTTAACTCAAACGAGGTTTCCGTGGAGTATCCACGAATCCCTTTAAAGGAAAGGTGTGAAATGTGCATCTTTGCTCCTTGTAGTGTTTTGGGTTCTATATGTCGGAAAATTGATCTGTGTTGATGACCTGCGGCGATGGAGACCAGCTTTGCTACTTTCTTAAGCTTGGCTTGGGGGTGTGACGCATCGATATCGCCTGAATTGCGTTGAGCGGAAGCTATGGGAGTGATCGTTCATTCGTCGTCGGCGGGCGGATCTCTCGTTTGGGGCGACAAAGCTCATGCAGGTGGAGCGGGCAACGTTGCCTCCCATCACTTGCGTGTGGCTGTCATCTCTGAGCCTAACAGGATTCTCGCAATAGAATATGCGGAATCGTCAAACTGTCTAAAGACCTGAAAAATGGAAGTAGGGCGCTGGCGGAGTTCCGCACGATTGTGCGCGAACATTGCGACGATAAGGACAAGTACGTTATGGCCGACTGAATTCCAGAAACTTTTGAAGAACAAGGTTTTGAGCCTTTGTCTGATGTGGTTTCCGCGGATGGATATGCCTCGTGGACGCCCTGGTGGAAGGGTGAGGATCAGCTGTATCGCACGAGGTGTGGGTGGCGTAATGGAAGTCCGTAGCTTCCCCCCATACGTGCTGTTTCCAAAAGCGGACTTTCGCTAAAAGACCACCAAATTCGGCATTTCTTAGCGGTAGACTTCTGAAGTCTCGTCTTCGTATAGTCAAAGGTGCAGGGGAACGCATATGGTGATTCAGAAACCTTCAACATCAGCCTCAACCACCGCCCGGATTGTGTGGGACACGGCTGACAAGTTCCTGCGCAACGTCGTCGAACCCCAGGAGTACGGCGACTACATCCTGCCGTTCACGGTCCTTCGTCGCCTCGAATGCCTGTTGGAGGACACGAAGGACGATGTTATCGAGTTCGTGAAGGCTCAGGGCGATATGCCCTCGTACCTGATCGACATCGCCGTGAGTAATCGTTTTGGCTTGAGCTTCTTCAACACTTCTCCGTTCAACCTGGCTCGTATCGCGTCGGTGGACGATAACGTGGATAGGGCGCTCCTCAGCTACGTCAATGGTTTCTCGCACAACATCGCGGACATCTGGACGGCGTTTGAGTTCCCGAAGCTGGTCGCCAAGCTCAGCGCGGCGAATCGCCTGCTGGAAGTGGTCAAGCACTTCTCGACGCTGTCGCTGGGGTCGACGAGCGTTGAGGATTCGACGATGGGCGACATCTTCGAGGATGTCATGTATCGGGCTTTCGATAAGAAGGGGAAGGCCGCGGGTGCGTTCTACACGCCGCGTGACGCGATCAAGTTGATGGTCGACGTGCTCTTCGCTGCGGATGCCGAGTCGCTGGCGGGGGAGGACGTGTTGCGCTCGATTTATGATCCGACGGCGGGTTCGGGCGGCATGCTGCTGGTCGCTCAGGAGGCGCTGCGGGAGCTGAACCCGGGCGTGAAGGTCACGGTTTACGGCCAGGAGATGATGGATTCCGCCTACGCGCTGGGTAAGGCTGACCTGCTCATTCAGGGAGGTCGCCCGGATGCGATCCTGAAGGGGGATACGCTCCTGGAGGACCTGCACGCGGATAAGACCTTCGACTACGTCCTGTCTAATCCGCCATTTGGTGGCGACTGGGAGGTGGAGCAGGCGTCTGTGAAGGAGGAGGCGCAGGTGCCGGGTTCTCGTTTCAGCCATGGGCTGCCGAGCAAGTCGGATGGGCAGATGCTGTTCCTGTGCCATTGCGCGTCGAAGTTGAGCCCGTCGGGTGGGCGCGCGGCCGTGGTGTCGAATGCGTCGCCGTTGTTTAACTCGGATACGGGGCCGAATTCGATCCGGCAGTGGCTCTTCGATGAGGATTTGATCGACGCGATTATTGCGCTGCCGACGCAGATGTTCTATGGCACGGGTATCGCGACATACGTGTGGATTCTGGATAACGATAAGCCGCTCAAGCGTCGCGGCAAGATTCAGCTGCTTGACGCGTCGGGTTTGTGGGAGCCGATGCGTAAGGGCATGGGCGATAAGCGGCGCGAGATGAGCGAGGTGAACCGCGAGGCCGTGGTGCAGGCCTATCAGCGTTTCGAGGATTCGGAGATTTCGCGCCTCCTGACGCCGCGGGATTTCATGTTCCGGGACGTTCCGGTGTTTAAGCAGGCGCGGTTGGCGGCGCGTTTTTCGGACGAGGCCGTGGACGCGTTGCGCTCTCGCCGCGACTTCAGCGAGGCCTTGGTTCGCGTTCTGCGAGGCCTGGATGGGGCCGAGTGGAACGAGCTGCCGGAGCTGATACGGGCCGGCGCGAAGGCCGAGGGCATCAAGGCGCCGGTGGGGCTCATCGACGCCGTCATGAAGGCGATGGCCGTCCCCGAGGAAGAGGCGCCGCTTGCTGTTGATCGTAAGGGTGCTCCCGTTCTGGCGGACGGGTGGAAGATCGTGGAGCGTGTGCCGGTAAACCAGGACCTGGACGAGCACATGGCCACCGAGGTGTTGCCCTTCGCTCCTGGCGCCATGTGGGATGAGTCCAATGCGAAGGACGGCAACGAGATTCCCTTCACGCGCATCTTCTACGTCCCCGAGGAACCGCGCCCGCTGGCAGAAATTGACGCGGACGTGCAGCGACTCATGGGAGAGCTCTCGCAGATGTTCCAGGATGTGAGGGGAAAATGAGTCGTCTAGAGGTTTACGCCTCAGCGTTGGACAGTGATGGATTCGAAATGGTAGCGCTAGGATCTATCGTCGCTGAACGTACAGAACGTGCTTCTCTTTTGGAGCTTCCCGCACTATCAGTCGGGAAGCTAGGCGTCACAGCTCAACTAGAGGGCGTTGCGAAGCAAAACTCAGAAGTGCTTCGGAAAGTTGTTCGCAAGGGCGACCTGGTCATTAATTCACGTGCGGATCGAAAAGGCGCAGCTGGTCTTTCCCTGTATGAGGGGAGTGTTTCTCCAGTTTACTCAGTGATGGTTCCAAAAACCGAATTACTTGCAGCGAAATTTGGGCATTATCTTCTGAGAAGCGTTGCCTTCCAGGAGGAGTTCTTCCGCTGGGGAACAGGGATTGTGAATGACTTGTGGTCGACGAATTTTACGCGCATGGCGCGGATCCGAGTCCCGTTACCACCGCTTCTTATTCAAAAGTCGATTGTCAGCTATCTGGATCGTGAGACCGGCGAGATCGACGCTATGCTCTCCAAACTCGATGAGCTGACGGAGAAGCTGAGGCTGCGCCGGGTGCAGGCGATCCAGTCCGCAGTGCGGTCCTCGTGTAACATCGGGATTGGACTGATGCTTGACGTCAAGCTGGGGAAAATGCTTCAAACGAAGCCGAAGTCCCCGACCGATCGCCTGCAGCCCTACCTTCGCGCTGCTCATATTCAACCCGGAGGACGACTCGACCTCGAGATCGACACCAAGGAGATGTATTTCTCAGAGTACGAAGCCGAGGCTCTCAGCCTACGCGCGGGCGACGCGGTCATTGTGGAAGGCGGTGCTGGATTTGGACGAGCCGGCTATCTGGCAGAGGATATGCCCGGCTGGGGCTTCCAGAACTCGATCATTCGCCTGCGCGGAGCGAGTGCGGATACTCGATATACGGTCTACGCGCTCCAAGCTGCCCTCGAGTCGGGAGAAATCGCCATGGCCTGCAACGCCGCAACCTTCGCGCATTTCACCGCGGAAAAGGTCGAGGGCTTCCACATCCCGTACCACGGCACGGACGAGCATCGACGCATTGCCGACCACCTCGACGAGGTGACCGGCAGGATCGACGCCATGCTCGCCAAGGTCGCCGACCTCAAGGCACTCCTCGTCGAGCGCCGGGCCGCCCTCATTACCGATGTCGTCACCGGACGAAAGAAGGTCCCCGCATGAGCCACGATCAGATCCTCGAATACGAATTCGAATCCACCATCTGCTCCGAACTGGGCGAGCGCGGCTGGCTCTACCAGGACGAAGGAGACACCCGCGCGGCGGGCTGGGACCTGCGCCTCGCCCTCGTCCCCGGCGACGTGCTCCACTGGCTGTCCACCCAGTACCCGGACGAATACGACAAGGCGATCCCCGCGGACCTCACGAACGGGCAGCGAGACAAAGCCGAGCGCGACCTCCTCGCCCACCTGACGAAGGAACTGAGTAAAGCGACCCGCATCGACACGGCAGGGAAACCCGTGGGAGGCCTCCTCGGCGTCCTGCGCACCGGCTTCACCTACGCCCAAATCGGCCGCCCTGCCGCCAAGTTCGGCCCCATGATGGAATTCCCGCCCGCGAACCCCGAGCTGATCGAAGTCGCCGAAGCCTCGGACGCCGTCCGCCTGCGCGTCATGCGTCAAGTCCGCTTCGACGCCACCACCAACGAGTCCATCGACGTTGTCCTGTGCGCCAACGGCATCCCCGTCGTCACGATGGAACTCAAAACCGACAACACCCAGTCCGTCCACCACGCGATCCGCCAATACAAGGACGACCGCAAGCCCGGCGCAAACCGCCCCCTCCTGGCCCCCGGGCGCGCCCTCGTCCACTTCGCCGTCTCGAACGACCTCGTCTTCATGACCACCAAACTCGCCGGCGAAAACACCGTCTTCCTGCCCTTCAACCAGGGAAACAATGGGCACGAAGGCAACCCGCCCTCGGCGAGCGGATCCGCCACCAACTACCTGTGGCGCGACATCCTCGCCCGCCCCACCTTTATGCGCATCCTCAAGGACTACGCACTCTACGAGCCCGGCCGACGCGGCAGGAAAGACGACGGGCGCCTGGTCTTCCCGCGCTTCCACCAGCTGCGCGCTGTCGAACGCATCATCGGCGACATCGAAGCGACGGGGCCCGGCGGACGCTACCTGGTCTGGCACTCCGCGGGCTCCGGCAAAACCAAAACCATCGCCTGGCTCAGCCACCGCCTCATCCGCCACGTCGACTCCCAGGCGAACTCCACCTTCGACTCCGTCATCGTCGTCACCGACCGCACCGTCCTCGACGAAAACATCCGAGGCGACATGGGCCTCGTCCACTCCTCCAACGGACTGGTCGTCCCCGTCGGTGAAAAATCGGGCGCGAAATCCCCGCAGCTGAAGAAAGCCCTCATCGAAGGCGACCACATCATCACCTGCACGCTCCAGACCTTCCCCGAGGTCATGAAGCTCATCGAAGACACCTCCGAATTGCGCGGACGCAACTGGGCGGTCGTTGCCGACGAAGCCCACTCCTCCCAGTCTGGGTCCAGTGCGAGGGGCCTCAAGGCCCTCCTCGCCGACATCGACGTGGAAGACCCCGAGAACGTGAGCGCCGACGAACTGCTCGCCGCCAAGGATTCGGCCATCGCCGCCTCCAGCAACATCACCTTCATCGCGCTCACCGCCACGCCAAAAGCCAAGACCCTGCGCCTGTTCGGCACCCAGGACGAGGACGGCAACTGGCGAGCCTTCGACACCTACACGATGGCCCAAGCCATCGAAGAAGGCTTCATCCTTGACGTGCTGACCAACTACTCGACCTACGATATGTTCCTGCGCGTCAAGAACGAGCTCGAGAACTCCGAGGAAGAAACCCTGGTCGACACGGGCCATGCCGTCACTGCGATCGTGCAATTTGCCCGCCTGCACCCCACCGCCATCGCGCAGAAAGTACGGGTCGTCGTCGAACACTTCCAACGCAATGTCAAACCCCTGCTCGCCGGCAACGCCCGCGCGATGGTCGTCACCAGCTCACGCCGCGAGGCCTACCGCTGGTTCGAGGCAATGAACTCTTACATCGACAAGCAGGGTTACACCGACATTCGTCCCCTCGTCGCCTTCTCCGGCTCTCTGGAATCCGACGACGGCGAAACTGTCACCGAGGCCTCGCTCAACGGGCGCGGCGACACGGCCCGAGCATTCCGCGATGAGGACTACAAGGTCCTCATCGTCGCCAACAAGTTCCAGACCGGCTTCGACGAGCCCCGCCTTATGGCAATGTACGTGGATAAGAAACTGTCCGGTATCGCCGCCGTTCAGACCCTCTCGCGCCTGAACCGCACCTACCCCGGCAAGACGGCGCCCATGGTCGTCGACTTCCAGAACACCCCGGCCAGCATCGAAGAAGACTTCAAGATGTACTACTCGGACGCGCACGTGGCCGGGGAAGTCGACCCGAACTCACTCATCACGATCGCCGAACGCCTCGACACTGCCGGCATCTACACGTTGCCTGAAATGGAAGCCGTCGCCGATGCGTACCTGAGTGACGCAGGCGGCGAAGCCATCGCACGGGCATTGGGGCCCATCAAGGACCGATGGCAGAGCGAATGGAGGCGAGCTAGCTCATGTAAGGATAACGAACTCAAGGATTCCCTGCGCAGCTTTCGCGCCGACACAATTAGCTACCGAAACGCATGGCAGTTTCTCAGCCAAATCGTCGACTACCAGGACCCGAACCTGCACAAGCGCGCCATCTTGGCTACCCTCCTGTCGCGAAACCTGCACATGGAAGGGAAGCAATACGACGACTCCTATCTCGAGGGTGTACAACTTTCGGGTGTACAGCTCGTTCCCTCCGCCATTAACGAGGATCACTCCCTCAGTGAGGGCAGCAGTGAGCCGATGGCACTTCCAGGCTTCGACGGCGAATACCGCGGCAGCCAGGCCCCCGCGAAGGGACCTCTCGCTGAAGTCATCGACCGCGTTAATGAGATGTTCCGAGCCAGGAACGTCGATGTGACCGAGGGAAGTGTCGCCGGGTTCATCACCACCTTCTGGGGTTTCCTAGGCGAGGACGAAGCAGCGCAGGCTATGGCGAAAAAGAACAGTTCAAGCCAACTGAAGGCGTCAGCTGACTTCAGTAACGCCGTCGGCATCGCAATGCTTCGTACTTGCCAGGAAAATCAGGAGATCCAGTCATACATGCAGGATCAGTCCTTCCTGCAAAACATCGTTGAAATCACGGCGGATGCGCTACAGGCCCACTACAGCCAACAAGAATGATCTCGTTGGAATCCTCCACTATCGGAAAAGCTCCAGTAGAGTTTCACTACCTTTTCCGGTGTCACTGAATGAAAAGAGACAAGAATGGCCCAGAGGAATGTTGAAGGCGAAGACGAGCTCGTTGTCGAGCCGATCATCGAAGGTGAAATCATCGAGGAAGACGGTGCTGTCTCCCTGGTTTCTGAGGCATCTTCAGACCAGGATCAGCAGGCCTCGGTCTACGCGGTCTTCTTTCTAAAGAAGCTCGTTCGCCTGCGGGGAGTGCGGATCTCACGCGAGGACTTCTTGCGCCAGGAACTGCGAAAGCTTCATCTAAGTGATGCCGAGATTGAGTGTGCTATTGCCAGCAATCCACTCTCGGCGGGAGTTTCGCGCAAGTCTTTGGACAAACTGGCAAATGACGCGATCTCATTCGAAACGAAGAAATCTACCGCGCTCTCTTTTGCTGCAGGAATCCCCGGTGGCTTCGCGATGCTCGGAACCGTTCCTGCCGACCTCACTCAGTACTACGTTCACTCGCTGCGAATCATGCAAAAGCTTGCCTACCTGTACGGGTGGAAAGAATTCTTAACGGATTTGGACGATGTCGATGATGAGACGATCGCTCAAATGGGCCTCTTCTTCGGCGTCATGCTGGGAGTTGCGGGAGCTGCGGAGTCACTACGCGACTTTGCGCGAGTGATCGTTGCGCCGGCTATCGAAAAGAGGATCGCGCGCAAAGCCCTTATGAAGACAACGTGGTATCCGGTCGTCAAGAAGTCTCTGAAGTTCATTGGTGTTTCAGTCACGAAACAGAGTATGGCAAAAACCGTGTCAAAGATCGTTCCCTTGATCGGCGGAGTGATTTCGGGTGGCATGACCTTCGTTTCGCTTCAAACTCAGGCCAATCGACTCAAGCAGCACCTGCGTCAGCTCCCTCCTCCGGGTCTCGATGCCGCGGAGTGGAAGCAGGCTAATAACTGAGGCCTTCTACTTCCCTCGAAACACCCTCCACGCCCCGCGAATCAAAGGAATCTGAAGCGGTAGTCGAGCATACGCAAGTGCCTGTGCGGCCGCAGGCTTGCCTTCCTTGCGATAATCCATGGCCATCTTGATGTTTGCAGGGAAGACGGCAACGTACAGTGCGCTCGCGGCCAAGCCAGCCAGTCGCCTCGTCAATGGAAGCGCAAGGCCAGCGGCAATTGCCAACTCGGCAGCGCCGCTTGCCAAAGTGTACGTTCTCGCGTTTCCCGGGAGACTACGGGGCACAATTGCGTCATAAACCTGCGGCGCCTTGAAATGCATAACTCCTGCTCCGGCGAGCAAAAGTGCATGCCAGTGTGCTGTCTTCATTAGGACTCCTGAACCGCGGCATCGCGCCGCAAAATGAACTCGCGGTCAGCGTGATCGCCAACCATAAATGAATACTCTCCGACCTTCGTGAAACCGTAGCGACCGTACAGCCTCTGTGCGCCGTAGTTCTCGCTCCATGCGCCAATCCACAGTGTTCGCGGCCCGTCTGCCTCGAGCCAATTCAACGCATGCTCAAGCATCCGGGAACCGCGCCCGCCGCCTTGGTATTCCCGTAGCAAATACAGGCGTTGCACTTCTCCGTCACCCTCCTTGACCTCGGGGTGGGGGAGGTGTGCGGGGCAAACGGTCACGTAGCCAATCAGTTTGCCTTCCGAGCCCTCGTCCACATGCGCGGGGGAGGGAGCGCTCTCGGCGTCCATGGAAAGCTCCTCGAAAAGCAACCAGGTCGGGCGCTTCGGATCCGCAAGCTCTGCGCGAAGGACCTCGGGGGAGTAGGCCTCGTGAATAAAACGATCAAGGTCGTCGGGTGCATAGAGGTGGCCAAAAGTCTGCGTGAAGCACGTGGACGCAAGCGCGGACAGAGCGTCTGCATCTTCGAGTGTTGCGCGGCGCAGCATAACTTTCCCTCCTCGGGCTAGCCGATGACCATCAGTACGGCCCCAGCACACATACTAGCGATCCCCAATAGGTACCGTCCCGAGACGTGTTCACGCAACATGAGTGCTGAATCGTGGCCGTGGATTCCGAGCTTCGCAAATACAGCGGTGATGCCAGCGAAGAATGCCGAACCTCAGGCAAAGAGAAGCCACATATTTTCAGGTTAGCGCTAGGAAGGATGATCGGAAACCCGCCTGAAATTTCCTCAAAAAATTCCCGATACATTTATGAATGCAAACTGTTGCGAGTGCGCTGTTCTGCATTCATACTGACTCTAGAAAGTACGGGTGCAGGTTGATGCAGTAGCGTCAAAACCTCAGTATCCACTCATACTCAGACATGAGGAACCGACGATCGGGGAAGGCCATGCACGTTTATTCTGCGCGCGAAGATCAGGTAGATAAACTCGCTGATCTCGCGGGTGCAGCCTTCGAAAATTACCCTCTTCACACGGCGGTGAAAGGGCTACTTGCTGAACCCGAAAAGTTTCCCGACTGGATTCGTGATCTCCATGGCGTCATGATTCGCGTATTCGTGCGTTATCACACGGTTTTAGTCTTAGAAGATCAGGGGAAAATCCTTGGCGTTGCGCTGCTGAACCGCCGCCCGCCAGGGCTGCTTGAGTACTTGCGCTACTGCAGGCCACTCCTTGGATACATGCGCTTTGATCGCTTGGTGCGTTTCTTCTCTTTTACCGAGGCCGCCGATTCAGTTGTCCGCAAAGCATCGGATTTTCAGTGGTTCCTGACGGTGATCGCGGTTGATCCGGAATTTCAACACCGAGGTATTGGCAGGCTTTTCCTCGAACGTGGGATTGAAGGATATATCCGTTCCCATGGAGGAGGCTGCCTCGCATTTATTACCTGTACCCCAAGGAATGCACACTTTTATTCGAGTGCGGGATACAGAATCGTTGGCGAGCACTCGGTGTCATTAGACGGGAACGATGTGCCCGTGTGGTCTTTTGAGAAGGTAATCGAGTAGAGGTCTTCTGGCGCGTTCTTAATGGAGGGAAGAACGCGTTAAAGGTTTCTACAAAGAGGTTGAGGGCTTGGTATCACGTGATACCAAGCCCTCAACCTATCCTTGAGCTCACTCGCTCATTATTGCTGCGTGGGTCCCTGTGCCCAGGGGTTTGGCTGCTGGCCTTGCTGCCATTGCTGTCCTTGAGCGGGCTGCTGGCCCTGCTGCGGTTGGCCGGGCTGGCCAGGCTGCCCATTCTGGGCGCCCTGACCGTTTTGAGGCTGCCACTGCTGCCCCTGTTGCTGTCCGGGGCCGTAGGGCTGCTGTGCGGGTTGTCCACCCCACTGCTGTGCCTGCTGAGCGGACTGTCCCTGCTGCCACTGTTGCCACTGCTGGCCTTGCTGTTGTCCAGCTCCGTAGGGCTGCTGTGCGGGTTGTCCGCCCCACTGCTGGCCCTGCTGTGAAGCAGGTCCGTAGGGATTGCGAGAAGGCTGGCCGCCCTGCTGCCACTGCTGCTGAGCTGGAACCTGACTTTGCGACTGCCATTGCTGGTTCTGGCCGGGCTGCTGGCCCTGTGCAGGTTGCTGTCCCCACTGCTGAGGAGCACCGTAAGGGGAGCCTTGAGCCTGGGGCTGCTGGCTTTGTTGCGGAGCCGGGGGAACAACACTTTGACCGCGGAAGCTCATACCTTGCTGTTGCTGCTGTTGAGGAGGAAGCGGCTGCCCCCATTGCTGACGAGGCGCCTGCTGCTGGCTGGGAATGGGAGCATATCCCTGCTGTCCCCATTGCTGCGGGGCAGGTTGCTGCTGTTGTGGCCGTTGTCCCCACTGCTGCGGGGCAGGTTGCTGCTGTTGCTGCGGCCGTTGTCCCCACTGCTGTGGTGCTGCAAGAGGAGCACTTTGAGGTGCTTGGGTCTGTCCCCATTGCTGCGGAGCAGGTTGGGGCGCGGGGGACTGAGCAGGCTGAGGCTGCGTCCACTGCTGCTGCGAGCCTTGCCTAGGCTGTGACTGAGCAGCTGGTGCCTGGGTAGGTTGAGCCTGGGTAGCTTGCACAGAAGGAGCCGGTGCGGCTGGCACCTGAGTAGCTTGCGTAGAAGCAGTTGGTGCTGGAGCAACTGGTGCAGGGGTCGAGGCCGCTGCAGCCGCTTGCTCGTCCACGTGGGCCTTTGCCTGTGCGGGTTCAGCTGTCTGTTGTACGGAAGGTGCCGATTGCTTCGGTGTTTGAGCTTCGGGCTGGGAAACCGCAGAATGACGGGCGGGCGAAGGCTCTGACTTCGGTGCCGGAGGAATGTGCACTGCAGGTGCCTGGGGCTGTTTCTGCGGTGCAGCGGCTTGTGTTGCCGCCGCTTGAGACTGCGTTGCGGGGGCCTGAGTCTGAGGCTGCGCGGCCTGTTGCTGAGCAGGCGGAACGGCAGCCGGGGCAGCAGCGGCTACGGGCTGAGAAGTAGCCTGAGCTGCAGGGGCCGCGGGCTGAGGCGCAGGAGCTGCAGGTTGAGTAGGAGCCTGGAAAGTAGCGGGAGCGGCACTCTGAGGAGCTGTGCCCAGCGGAGCCGAACCCTGAGGAATCGCACCGGGTGCGCTGCTCTGCTGACGAGCTGCCTTAGCTGCTGCCTTTGCACGCTTTCGCTCATCGCGCTCGCGACGCTTATCCTCACGAGTTCGTTCGCGCCTCGACGAAGCTGCTGCCTGTGCCTGTTCGTCTCCCGATGCTTGGTCAGCATCCTTAGACGCGGAAGAAAGGCTGCGAAGAACGAAAATAACGAGTGCTCCAACCACCAAGACACCGGCTACAACGCCACCGATAATCCAGATGAGTGACGATGAGGACGAAGAAGAAGTCGGAGTCGAAGGAGCGGTGCGGTTGCGGTCAGGCGCACTTGGTTCAGGAGCAGGCTCGGGCAGTGGGCTGAGGGTAGGAATATCAGTTCCAAATTGCCCATTCACTGTCGCGGGGCCCTCATAGGACTTCGTCTTTTTACCGTGGACTGCCACCTTTCCGGTGGGCTTTTGCCACGTCACGATCTGGTTAACCGGCGAGTATTCGTCGGTGCCACGCTTTGCGCGGTCTTCATCGTGGAACTGGGCACCTTCGGAGGCAGTATCAAGATCGAATACCAGTGGGCGGACATTGATGAAACCAATATCGCGCTGGCGGCCCAGGAAGTCAGTTTCTTTCATCAGCTGGTCTGCGGAATAGACCAAGGTGAAATCGCCCTGCTCGGTCAGCGAATAGTACTTTCCGACGGCATCTCCGCTTTCGAAGGGAGGGAAGACCGAGCATCGGGTGAAGTTATCACCCTGTGCGAATTCGATGCGGTAGTCGCCGTTCCCATTCGAGAAGGATTTACATTTTCCCTCATCGATTTGCTTGGAACGGTCGTAGATATCGAAGGCCTTGCCGACGCTTCCCTTGTTATAGACGCTCAAAGTCACGGAGACAGTCAGATCTGAATTAGCTGCGTGTGCTGTCGTTGCTGTTGGGAGCACGAGCGCTCCGGCAAGCACAAGTGCGGCTGCCGTCGAGTACAAACGCTTCATTGAGACATCCTTCGAAATTGAATCAAGCTGCTGCAAGCATATCGAATTGTTTTAGTGTGGCAAAAATGCTGAAGCAGAGTGCTTAACTAGTCGGCGGTCCGTAGGGATTTCGCGGTGAATCCCCATGAGCTCCGGGGAATTCAGTGGATGCGGAACCCGGTTTTTCGAAGTGTCCCTGAGCATCGCCTGTTGTATCTGTTTCACCTTCCCAATCCGTTGCGAAAGGATTTGGGGAAGTGCGAGCAGATGGCCCCATCGTGCCTGGGATAGAAGAGGAACTGAAGGGGGACGGAGGTGTGGGAGTCTTCGTTTTGGCCTTGCGCTTCAAACGTCTGTCGAACCATGTACGCAAGATGATGATCACAGATGCCGGAAATAAGATGCCCACCGTCAGCGCCAGAACCAGTCGAGTGAATGATCCGGGGGACGAGGACGATTCTGATTGAGTCGTGGGTGAACTTGTAGCGGTAGCCCGACGCGCATACTGAGCATCTTGAAGATTTGTTGGCATGGGGACTGCAACAACCCCATTGAAGTTTTTACGTTCGATGGTGTGGAAATCCTTCGCTTTTTCTACAATTCCCTCAGCAGCAAAGGTGGGTGTGTGAATATTTAGCCACTCCACGGTACTGAAGTTGGGGTTACTGTCATCCATCTGAGCGCCGCTACTGGTTTTAATGAAACGCATGTAAAACCCTGAAAGCGTGACACTCTGACGTGAAACGACTGTATTTTCGGGAAGACCCAAAGACAGCTTCTCCAAGGTCAGTGGTGAAGTAGCGAATGTTAACTTCCCGTCTTCGTCGATGCCGACATAGGGATTCGCGTATCGGTTAAATTCCGTGCGGATCGTGCAATCGTTCGAATATGTTGCTTGAGTAAAGGTCACCGAGGACCAATCCAGTGCAACGGGAGAAGCCTGGCAGGACTCTTCAGTCAGCGTCTTCGAGAAATCATGCACCGTTACCTGATAGTTGACCGAATTTGGTTCCCGAATTGTGAAGACTTCCTCAATTTTTACTTCGTTTTCTGCGCTATAGCCGGGGGTAGCGGTGAAAAGCGACAGTGCGATGGCAGAAGCGCACACAGCCGTCCCAGTCTGCAGGCGGTGAAGTAGTCGGTGATAGGGGTGCATAAATTTCCTCAAGGTGAGCTTAGATTCAAGGATGTGCGAGCGGTAACGGTCGATTTAAGCCGAAGGACTACGCCACTCCGAATCGAAAGGATTGTGAGGTTCTTGAACAGTCGGGGTAGGCGTGGGGGGTGTCGAAGACTGAGCTTGGTAGTCGGAGGAGGCAAGGGGCCCCGCCTGAGTCTTATTTCGTTCTAGACCCTTCTTCAGTATCCACCACATGCACCACACGAAAAAACCCCCCAGTCCCACGCCGATTACGGGGTTGATGACCCGGTTGATCAGCCACTCAAGACTAAAGGGTGATGGCGAGCTTGCTGTAGACGAAGGAGTGTATGAGCTAGCTGTAGACGAAGGAGTGTATGGCGTCGGCGCAGCAATGGTGCGTGTATGCGGGAAATCTGTCATTTCGGTCGGTACTGGAACAGCCGTAAGCTCGTTGAAATCTTTGCGCTCAATCGGGTGGGAATAAGAAGAAGAACCTTGGATATATCCCTCGGCACCGACAACCGAATCGAAGTCATTAATCCATCTCACGGAATCTTTGATGGGGTTGCTCTCGACAAGTTCCGAGCCTTTCGTGGCCTTTGTGATGGTCAGGTAGCCTCCGGTAAAGTCAACTCGACGTGCTATCACGGAAATGTCTTCGGGAAGCCCAAGGGAAAGGTCTTTGAGCTCCAGTGGAGCCGCAGCAAAGGTCACCTTTCCATCCTGATCGACGCCAACGTACGGATTCGTTGCACGCTTAAAATCCGTAGTAATTTCGCATTGGTTCAAATATGAGTCATCGGTGAAGCGAGTCTGAGACCATTGCTGGACCTTGGGAGACGCGTCGCAAGCGTCTTGGGTGAGCGTCTTTGAATAGTCGATAACTGTAATGGTGTGGCTGACATTGCCGTCCGACAAAATAATGAAAAACTCTCTGATCTCCGCCTGATTGCGAACAGCATGAGTGGGCGTTGCCCCGAATAAGGAACAGGAAATCATGAGCACACAGGCCGTAATGCTGAGCAAAATGCGGTTTCGTCTGGAAGTAGATGTCCTCATGAGTAATTCCTTAGTTTTTCTTGATGTTTTGCTGCTGTGACCCCGTGCATCCGGGGTCATTCCTCCGGTGGCGCAAAACGATTGCGTCCCTCTGAGGCTTTGCTTGATGAAGTTCCGCCCTGCGCGGAAGGAGAATACCCGAAAGGATCATCCGCAGCCTCGGCTGCCGATGCTGCCTCGGGAATCGAAGGAATGTCCGGGGTGCTGGACACAGACTCTAAGGAGAAGGGATTGTGTCCAAGCGGGGTAGGGGATGGGGAGGGCTCGGGATGGGGGAGCGCTGTGGAGGCCTCGGCCTCGGCCTCGGTAACAGGCTGAGAACTCACATCAAAAAGATTCTCTGAGCTTGCCTGGGCAGGCGGTCGAGCTGGCTCGTAGTACTGGGGAATACTGAGTGGCGACGGCTCTGCTTTCTTTTGCTTCTTCTTCTTTTTCTTTTTGAGCGAGTCAAAGCCCCAGACAATCGCGATAAAGATGATGGCTGCCGGAAGGCCACCGTATTTTTGAAGCGAACTCAAGACGGTGTCGAAAAAAGAAACGACGTCAGGCGTGGAGCTTGAATTCTGAGAACGTGTTGTACTCCGCGGTGTGGCTTTGGTGGGAGCCGAGGTCGCTTGATTGACGGTCGTGAGGTCGCTAGGTACATCAACTGGTGAAATATCCCCGAGCTTCATGCGGCTAATCGGGTGGAAATTTGAGGGCACCTTGAGCGTGCCAATAGCTGCGACGGGAGCATTTACTGCATCGCCGCTCCACTTAACAATAACCCAGTGATTAAAACCACCGTCAATATTACCCCCTGATGAAAGCTGGGTAACTGCGGCGTTCGGTGCGCTGAAAGTGATCGAACGCATGCCCTTGAAATCTGTATCTGCGGGGAAAGAAAGATGGAGGTCCTCAGGGGCTACCGGGCGTGCGGCAAAGGTGAAATCGCCCTGTTTATTGATCGCTAGGTAGGGATTATCACCCACGATCGTTGCGCTAATCCTGCAATATGACAGGTTTTTGTCGTTTGAGAAGGTTGTTTCCGCGCTGGCTTTCGACTGGGGTAGAGAACGGCATGCCTCTTCGGTCATGGTTTGAGAAGAATCAATAATGTTGAGCTCATATTTGATGAATCCGGTGTCTCCGAAGATGACGCTCTCGCCAATGGTGACATAGGCGCTGTCAGCGAGTGCAGGTGTCGCCATCAGCGTGGAGGCGCTACCAGCAACTAGGAACGTGCAGGCTGACATGCCCAGCAGGCGCGCCACGCGTCGCATCAGAGTGGATCGCATATGAGTCCTTCCAAGATCATTGCCGAGGCTGTGGCCAGTCTAGTGGGAGTGTGCCCTCCTGTGTGGGGTGAGGTCGAGGAGGACTCCAGCTGTATCGGTAGAAAACGTTCAGTTCTTTGGCGGCTCAAACGGGTTGTGCCAGCCGCTTGAAGAAGGAGAAGGCAGTTGCGTGCCAACGGAGGGCGAACCCTGGTAGGGCGAAGCGGGTGCTGATCCTGCCTGTGGGCCCATGCCGGTCGGCGTATAGGGGCCTCCGGGCGCCGCTGAGCCATATGGTTGGGGGATCGACACTCCGGCTTGGTATGAGGTGAAACCACTTTGGTAGTAGGCGGTCTTCTTTTTATTCCTGCGTGAAATCAAAACTGCAGAAATAAGCACGAGAACGACGATGATGAATAAAGAGGAGAAGAGAACCAAACTCATTCCCGGAGTTCCAAAGAAGGTGCGCCCTAGTGCGCCGGTTCCTGTATCGCTGGACGGGGTTGTCACATTGGGGGCCTGAAGATCAGTGGGCACTTCAACAGCGCTAATGCCGTTAAAGTCCTCGCGTTCTTGAGAGTGGAAACGGTCGTCGATTTCCACCGTTCCTTCGGCAGCGACCACTGCTTCAGAAACCTCATCCCAGTGAACGGTGTCGCCAGAATCATCGCGACGCACCGAGGCGCCTTCGCTCACACGTGATGTATTCAGGTTCCTCCCCGTCAAAGAAAAGCGATGCGAAGAAACAACGGTATTGCTGGGAAGACCGAGGTTGAGGTCTTCAATTTTCACTGGTTTCGTAGCGAAAGTGAGGTGCCCACTTGAATCAACCGCCACATAGGGATTTTTGTGTCGGTTGAAATCGGTTTCGATGCGGCAATAGTTGTAAGAAGAATTGGCTTCGAATTCGACAACCGACCACTGTTGAGCCAAGGGGACTGCCTCGCAGGCAGCTTCGGTCATAGTTTGAGTGCGGTCAAAGATCGATAGCTCGTATTGGGAGCGTCCGCTATTTCGTGCGTAAACGCTTTCACTAATCGAGACCTCTTGCTCTTCTGCATGAGTAGGGGCGGGCAAACCAATCGTGACAAGGAATCCACATGCAAAAGCGCAGGCAAGGAAAGAGCGCGCTGTGGGCCTCGGGAAAGAAGAAGGCATCAGATACTCCTAGAGGGAATTTCGCCAGTCGGTCGAGTACGGGTCTGGTGCTGAATCGGCGGCTTCCGCCGGACTTGCCGCTGGAGGCAGGGAAGAAGTGGGATCAGGGGAGGGCGCATAGGGGTTGTACGGCTCCGAGGAGGTAGCAGGCGAGGGCGAAGTCGGAGTTTGCGAGGCCGAGGCCGGCTGTGGCTCGCTGGGCGCGGGGCGGGGATCGGTGGGCACAGTCCCGTGCGGCATGCTCGTTGAGGAGGCCTGCGATTCTGTTGAGAACCCGCTGGTAGAGGCATCCTTTCCGCGAACGCTGAAGGGGCTTGGCGTCTGTGAAGAGACTCCCGGCGTGCTGTGGGAGGGAAGCGGTGTAGGAACGCGTACTGGGAATCCGCCGCTCTGGTATTTGTTCTTGCGACGTCGGCGAGCGGAATACCTTGTTATAAACGTCGCGCCGCCAAATACGACGATCGCTGGGAGCAAGCGAATGATCAATTGCCCGAGGCCGGATGTCATTCCCGAGGAGCCTGAGCTTGAACGCGTTGACGTCGAAGAAGGGGATGGGCTGTTAGAGCTGCTTGAGTTTGCTTTGACAGTAGAGGAAGCGTCTTTCAGATTTCCGGGCATATCAACGGCTTCAATACCTTGAAAGGTCTTGCGTTCTTGGGTGTGGAAATCGTTGTTGACGTCGATCGTCCCCTCAGCAGCGACGACATCCTTTCCGATATTTTTCCAGGAGACGTTATCACCTGTGCTGTCCAGGCGGGTTTCCGCTCCCTCCTTCACCCGTGTCGCGTGGAACCCGCGCCCCGAAAGGCTCACGGACTGGTAGGTGAGAGTCGCGTCCTCGGGAAGTTTAAGACTGAGGTCTTCAAGTGCGATGGGGCGAGCGGCAAAAGTTACAGTTCGATTCTGATCGACAGCTACATAGGGATTCACATGGTAATTGAAATCGGTTTCGATGGTGCATCGAGTTGAGGTTGGTGAGGCGCTGAAGGTGACGCGAGACCACTCCAATGCCACGGGGAGAGACTCGCAGACTTCCTCGCTGATGAAGTTGGACTGCTCGATGAGTGAAAACTGGTGAGTGACACGTCCGTCAACTCGGATCCAGAAAGTTTCGGAGATACTGAAACGGTGGCCGGCTGCATGAGCTGATGGGGCATTGATCACTGGCACAGCCATCGCCAAAGCGCACATGCCGGCAAGAGAGAAGGACGCAACTCGGTTCGTCAAAGGGAAAGACATGTCATGCTCCTATGAGGGGTTAACTGCCGTCGGGGCGACCGCGGCTGCGCGCGGTCGCCCCGAAAAGTATTCACGACTGAGAGCGAGCGCTGCTCAGGCTTGTGGGTATTGGCCCGGCTGCTGGCCCTGCTCAGGGTATTGGCCCGCTTGGGGCTGCTGGGGTGCCTGCGGGTACTGTCCCTGCTCGGGGTACGGCTGTCCTGTGGGTGCCGCGTACTGGCCCGGCTGGGGTGCCTGCGGGTACTGTCCGGGTGCGGGGTATTGGCCGCCCATGGGCTGGACGGGGTATTGGCCCTGTGGGTATTGTCCGGCCTGGGGCTGGGCCTTCTTACGGTTGCTCATGACAACGAATGCGCCAATGCCGCCGATGACAATGACTGCCAGGACCAGCAGGAGGATTCCCCTCGAGCCGGAGGAAGAGGAAGAAGAGGTGGACTCAGGTGTCGAGGATGCTTTGCTGGTGGAGTCGGAGTCTGCTGAGGCGCTGCTTGTTGAGCCGCTCTTCGCTGTGGAAGAAGCAGCTGCCTTGCCGTTCGTGCTGCCTTCGACCTTGACAGCGGTCTTGACGTTCGACCACGTGACCGTACCCGTTGACTTGTCGATCGTACCGCCATTATCGGCAGAACTGGGAACCATGCCGCCAGCAAACTTCGCAGTCACCTTCCCAATGCTGTCAAAGTTGTAGCCGGGGAACATTTCAGGCAGGAGCTTCAACACGACATCAGACTCGGAAGTGAAGGTGAAGTTGTTTCCAGAGACCTCCAAGAACTCATTGATATCAGTGTCGTTGGCCTGGCTGATCACGTCACAGACGTTAACTGAGCCTTCTGTATGGAACTTGGTGCTGAGCTCTGGGTTATTGGTTGAAATTACGTTGCATGTTTGCTCTGTCATCAAAGTTTTTGAGCTGTCCCTATAATGCTGGATGTAGCTCAACTGAGTTGCAGAGGTGAAATCGTAGGTCTCGTCCAAGCCGAGACGCGGTTCGTCAGCGAAAGCAGGGCCTGCTGCCAACGCAAAAGAGCTTGCAATGGCAAGGATGCCGATAGCTCCAATTGAGCGTCGTTTCATGGGAGTTCCTTTGTTTAGAGGGTATGTATTCAACAGAATAAATGCATTTGTGAATACAGACGAATTCGATGACGTTTAAATTCTGAAAATGTCGTGGCCTGAAGATCGCCGCGAATGTGAATGGGTGGTATGCAAGCTGTGCACACCACCCATTTCAATTATTGGCCTAAAACCGCTCAGGCTTGTGGGTATTGTCCCGGCTGCTGGCCTTGCTCAGGGTACTGCCCCGGCTGCTGAGGTGCCTGCGGGTACTGAGTCGCCTGCGGGTACTGTCCCTGCTCGGGGTATTGACCGGGCTGGGGCTGTCCTGTGGGTGCCGGGTACTGGCCGGGCTGAGGTGCCTGCGGGTACTGGCCGGGTGCGGGGTACTGACCCTGTTGCGGGTATTGGCCGCCCATGGGCTGGACGGGGTATTGGCCGTTTTGGGGCTGGGCCTTCTTGCGGTTGCTCATGACAACGAATGCGCCAATACCACCGATGACGATGACTGCCAGGACCAGCAGGAGGATCCACCTCGAGCCGGAAGAGGAGGAAGAAGAGGTGGAGTCAGGTGTCGAGGATGCTTTGCTGGTGGAGTCGGAGTCAGTTGAGGCACTGCTTGTTGAACCGCTCTTCGCTGTGGAAGAAGCAGCTGCCTTACCGTCCGTACTGCCCTTTACTTTGACATTAATCTTGACATTGGACCATGTGACTGTGCCCGTCGACTTATCGATCGTGCCACCATTATCAGCAGAACTGGGAACCAAGCCGCCAGCGAACTTCGCAGTCACCTTCCCAACGCTGTCAAATTTGTCGTTGGGGAACTCTTTAGACAGGGACTTCAACACGCCATCAGACTCGGAAGTGAAGGTGAAGTTGCTTCCCGAGACCTCCAAGAACTCATTGATATCAGTTTCGTTGACCTCGGTGATTACATCACAGACGTTCACTGAGCCTTCTGTGTGGAACTTGGTTTTGAGGTCCGAGTTAGTGCTTGAAATGTAGCTGCATGTTTGCTCTGTAATCAAAGTCTTCGAGCTGTCCCTGTAATGCTGGGTGTAGCTCAAGTGAGTTGCAGAGGTGAAATCGTAGGTCTCATCCACGCCGAAACGCGGCTCGTCAGCGAAAGCTGGTCCTGTCGCCAACACAAGGCTGGCTGTGAGTGCCAGGGCGCCTGCTGCCCCGATCGTGCGTCGCTTCATGAGAGTTCCTTTGTCTAGAGGGAAGCTTGCTCACAGAATAAGCAGTAATTAAGGTCTGTGACGAATTGAGTATCGTTTGAATAACGAAAGGCTTTAAAGAAGCTGAATTGAGTGCAAAAGTGTGGTGGGTGGCGCGTATATAACACGCCACCCACCGTATGTATCACGAGTATTGCTCAGGCTTGGGGGTACTGACCTGGCTGCTCTCCTTGCTCAGGAACTTGGCCCTGCTCAGGTTGCTGCGGAGCCTGTGGGTATTGATCCTGCGAGGGGGAAACACCTGACTGGGGCTGTTCGGTCGGCGCTGGGTACTGAGTGGGCTGAGGCTGTCCAGTTGTGGCCGGGTACTGCTCGGGGTATTGCCCGGGTACGGGGGGCTGGCCCTGTTGCGGGGACAGGCCTCCGAGAGGTGGGGCGGGGAATTGGTCGGTTTGCGGCTGGGCTTTCTTCTTGCGGTTGCTCATGACAACAAACGCACCAATGCCGCCAATAACAACAACTCCAAGGATCAGCAGGAGGATCCACTTTGTCGAGGATGACGAAGATGAATAGATCTTGCCTTCGGTATGTACATCCGTTGACACATTGATCCAGGTAACCGAATCGCCGGTTGGGGCAACCTGTGTGTCGCCACCGTCTGGAACAACTGCAGACTCGATCCTGTATCCCTTGGGGAAGGTCGCAATCACCTTCATGTTTTCAATGCCCATGCGGGAACCGATGCTGGTTAAAACAGTGTGACTCTGTGATTCGAATGTGAAAGTATCGTCGCTGACCTTCAGGATTTTTGCGACTTCGTCAGAAGGAGCGTCTTGAAAAATTGCGCAGGTAGTGCTGGAATTCACCTGCTTAAAAACTGTATTTGCACCAGCGTATCGCGCCTTTTCGCACGACTCCTTCGTGACCACGGTGCCCGAAGAATCGCTCATCCTCAAGGTGTAGGTCATCTTTGTCGCAGAAGAGAAGTTGTACTCCTCTTCAAGGCTGATAGTGGAATCAGCACTGGCGGTACCTGCAGACAGAGCCAATGCCCCGGTGAGTGCAATTGCTCCAAGAGATCCAAAAATACGGCGCTTCATGAATCGCCCCCTCTATATGTGATGTTTAAAGCGAAGACAGAATACAGAACCGGCGTCAGGTGATCCAGTTTTGTATCGATGTGAGAGTTCTTGAAGTGGGTAAAAGGCCTTAGCTAGCGCTGTTGGTGCTGGGCAGGGCGATAATCCTTCCCCTTACGCAGCCTTACGGTCCAAGCGGCAATGGCTGAAAGGAAGCAGACTCCAATAGCGACGTACTTTGCTGGCACCCCTTGACTTCCGTTTTGGGAAGAAGACTGATCATCATTGGTCGATGCAGAAGGAGCCGCTTGCTGGGTAGCGTCGACCTCTCCAGTCGCGCTAACTATAGAAGGTGCATTAATCCAATGCACTGCACGCTTCGCTGGGTCAACTTCTCCTGAACTATCGGCGGATGTTGGTACGTATCCCTCTGGGAATTGGACGTTGATGTTAACTGTTGGGCTATCGCCGCTTGCATTAGTTCCGTCGGTGATACCCGCCAAGATTATTGATGTTTGGGATGAGAAAGAAAAACCTGCCTCGCTGATGGTCAGGAATTGCGAAAGCGATGATCCCTCATAATCAGCTGAAATCCTGCATGTATGAGCTGATCCATTGGACTCAAAAATGGGGGTTTCTCCACCGAGTTGGAGCTTGCTGCACATGTCTTCCGTGAGGATTGCCCCTGACGCGTCAGTGATAGATGCTGTATAGCTCATGTGCGAAGGCGTGGTGAAGTCATAGCCTTCGTCAACGCTGAGGGTAGGGGCTGCGTAACTTGCGCTGCCAATGAAGAGCGCTGAAAGAGACAGACTGCATACCCATAACATCTTCGGAAGGTTTCGCCTCATAATTATTCCAATCATGCAGTTGTAGGATTGATCTGTTTTTCTCAAGGATACTGTGCTTCTTGGGGTTGCTGGTTGAATATGTTGGCGAAGTAACACGGATATAAATTCCCTTACAAGCATGTCCAAAAGGTAAACAGTTTGGAAAAAGTGGGTCATTAGATGGCACACTAGTGGAACCAGAGTCGGCGGCGTCCGGCCGCAGACCGATAAACCAAAGGAGAGTGCGGCATGGAAACGCCGAACCCCAGTGCAATGGAAGTGAACCTTGAGACTGACCAACAGGTACAGTCCAAGGACAAGCCCCAGCGCACGGAACTCAAGCGTGGTTTATCGGCACGCCACATGCAGATGATCGCGATCGGTGGCGCAATTGGTACCGGTCTCTTCGTCGCCTCGGGCGCAACGATCTCAACGGCTGGCCCCGGTGGCGCTTTGACTGCCTACGCCGTCATTGGCCTCATGGTGCTTCTGCTCATGCAATCTCTTGGTGAGATGAGCGCACACATGCCCGTTGCGGGATCTTTCCAGACCTACGCCACGCGTTTCGTCAGCCCTTCCTTCGGGTTTGCAATGGGCTGGAATTACTGGTTCAACTGGGCGATTACCGTCGCTGCTGAACTTGTGGCATCGGGATTGGTGATGTCTTACTGGTTGCCAGATGTTCCCTCATGGGTTTGGGCAATTTCCTTCCTTGTCTTGCTGACTGTTCTTAATGCCTTGAGCGCCCGTGTCTATGGTGAGGCAGAATTCTGGTTCGCCCTGATCAAGGTCATCACCGTCGTCATATTCCTGATTTCTGGCACCCTGATGATCTTCGGAATCTTCAACGACTCTCCGGGAGTGCAGAACTGGACAACAGGTGACGCTCCCTTCCACGGCGGATTCTTGGCCATCATCTCAGTCTTCATGATCGCAGGCTTCTCCTTCCAAGGAACCGAGCTTGTGGGTGTTGCCGCAGGCGAATCATCGAATCCTCGCCGCGATGTGCCTCGTGCAATCAAGACCGTGTTCTGGCGCATTATGTTCTTCTACATTGGCGCAATCGCCATCATCGGCACTCTGATTCCTTTCACCGATCCGAACTTGCTGCGCGATTCTGCCTCGGATATTGCCTACTCGCCTTTCACCTTGGTCTTCGAGCGTATGGGTGTTGCTGCCGCGGCAGCCGTCATGAACGCCGTCATTTTGACCGCGATTCTCTCCGCAGGAAACTCTGGACTCTACGCATCCACTCGTATGCTTCACTCGATGGCACTGAGCGGCCAGGCTCCTCGCATCTTCGGAAAGGTCACCAGCCACGGCGTGCCGATCTACGCAATGCTCGCGACCTCGGCTGTTGGCGCACTGGGATTCGTTGCAGCACTGGTGAGTGAAGACACCGCCTACACGTGGTTGCTCAACGTTTCAGGCCTCTCCGGATTCATCGTTTGGCTGGGTATTGCGGCATGCCACTGGCGTTTCCGCCGGGCATACGTCAAGCAAGGACGCTCCCTTGACGAGCTTCCCTACAAGGCACCCTTCTTCCCCTTCGGTCCGATCTTGGCCTTCACCATGTGCTTGATCGTTCTGCTCGGCCAGAATTACGAGGCCGTCTTCCGCGGTCAGCTCCTGCAGGTTGCCTCCTCGTACATCGGCCTTCCGATCTTCTTGCTCATCTGGTTGGGGTACCACCTGGTGAAGAAGGATCGTACCGTCAGCTTGGACGAAATGGACGTTGAGGGTGTGACCATCACGCCTGAAGAGGCGTAAGCAACTAGCTGTTAGACGCAATTTGGGGGAGGCAGTTTCTGCCTCCCCCAAATTATTTGCTCCCGTATGGGTGCTGTAATCAATAGAGAGCAATAAGTGTGTTGTGATACGTCGCAGCTCTCTATATTCCCAAATGCCCGCAGCGCGCTGCAGTGTATGAGCATCTACCGCGGTGGTTCGATGTTTATTTGCGCGGGCATATTGAGGATTCCCACGGGGCAGCTCACTCCATTTGGCCCGTGATTGCAATAGCCATCGGGGTTCTTTTCTAAGTAGGCCTGGTGGTAGTCCTCGGCCAGGTAGAAAGGGCCACCTGACTGGGCAAAGCAGGCCCCGGCCTCGCCAATCGTTGTATAGCAGCGGGCTCCCGGCACCGCGCGTTCCAACTCAGCCACCCAGGCACTTCGCAGAAGCGATGCCACCTCAGCCTGCCTCGGCGTCGTCACCCAAATCGCGCTGCGGTACTGCGTGCCCACGTCGTTGCCATGACGGTTGGGGCGAGTGGAATCGTGATTTTCGAAGAAGGTCTTGATCAGGCTCGCTCCGCCTTCGCCGGTTACGGAGGGGTCGTAGGCAACAGCAACGGTCTCGGCGTGGCCCGTGCGTCCTGTACATACCTCTCGGTAGGTGGGGTTTGCATTTCCGCCACCCATGTAGCCGACGGCCGTTGCCCACACTCCTTCTTGGCGCCAGAAGATGCGTTCAACGCCCCAGAAGCAGCCCGCGGCAAGGTAGAGCACCTCGAAAACGGTAGGAACCGGATCGGTCGCGCGTGTGCCATTTACCGGGTGAAGTTCAAGCGCATCCAGGATTGGGTGCCTGCCACCTGGAATGTCCGCGGGAAGAATGCCCGCAGTAGGGGAGTCTAGGTAGTGCTCGGCGCCCTCTGGTAGACGAGGCCAGTCTTGGTGTGGCCCTGCAGCGTAGCGCTGAGTAGTGGGTGAAGGATTAGTGGTCATCTTTGGCTCCTTCAGTGTGAGGCAGGCGAGGTGCAAGCTGCCGCGGAGAGAAGAGATTGGTGTATATGCCTCGTATTTTATGGCGATATCTAAGCTTTGGCAGATAAAGATACTTAAGCGCTGGTTGATAAAAATGTGGCCCCTGCAGTTTCCTGCAAGGGCCACATCAAGCGATTAAATCAGCCGAGCGACTGGACGCGACGGGCAAGCTTGGACTTGCGGTTTGCGGCCTGGTTGCGGTGAATAACGCCCTTCGAGACGGCCTTGTCGAGCTTACGCGACGCGACGCGCAGAGCTTCGATAGCTGCTTCCTTGTCGCCAGCCTCGACGGCTTCGCGAGTCTTGCGCACCAGGGTCTTCAGTTCAGACTTGACTGCCAGGTTGCGCTGACGGCGCTTCTCGTTGGTGCGGATCCGCTTGATCTGAGACTTAATGTTCGCCACAGTCGGATTACTCCTTGGTCTTTCGTTCGTACAGGTCGGTGAGGGCTGTGTCAGTGTCGGGACTGGGGCATGGGGACACCCGCAAACGACTCTAACCAGACCCCCTGCCCGACCAGGCTGGGAGTCCGAAGGACAACTCTAGCAGAAATCGAAGCGCAGAACGACCTCCGATATCCCCATAAAAGCCCTATAAATGGTGAGAACGCACACCCTATCGGCGTGGAATTGGCACCCCGGTGCTTACTAATGGGACGATAGACCAGACGTCACAACCCTTCCGGAGGTCTTGCTTGTCCCCGATTCCTACTCCTGAGCAGCTCGCGCAGATCCAACCCGCGGCCACTCCGCAGGAACGTATCCGTAATTTCTGCATCATCGCTCACATCGATCACGGCAAGTCCACTCTGGCTGACCGCATGCTCCAACTCACCGGTGTGGTCGCCAGTCGAGATATGCGCGATCAGTACCTGGATCGTATGGATATTGAGCGCGAACGCGGTATCACCATTAAAAGCCAGGCAGTGCGTATGCCTTGGGCCTTCGAAGGTGAGCCCTTTGCCCTGAATATGATCGACACCCCCGGACACGTCGACTTCACCTACGAGGTTTCGCGATCCTTGGCCGCGTGTGAAGGAGCGGTCCTTCTTGTTGATGCCGCGCAGGGTATTGAGGCCCAGACTCTGGCAAACCTCTACCTGGCCATGGAAAATGACCTCACGATCATCCCCGTGCTGAACAAGATTGACCTTCCCGGCGCTCAGCCTGAAAAGTACGCCCAGGAAATTGGCCAGCTCATTGGCGTTGACCCCGATGAAGTCCTGCGAGTTTCAGGTAAAACAGGTGAAGGCGTTCCCGCCCTTCTTGATCAGATCGTCCGTCAGATTCCCTCGCCTTCGGGTAACCCCGATGCCCCGACCCGAGCGATGATTTTCGACTCTGTTTACGACACCTATCGAGGCGTTGTGACCTATGTCCGAGTTGTCGATGGAATGCTCTCCACCCGCGAGCGCGTCCGAATGATGTCGACGGGCACGACCCACGAGCTTCTTGAGATTGGTGTTATTTCGCCGGAACCAACCCCCTCACAAGGAATTGGTGCAGGTGAAGTTGGCTACCTCATCACCGGCGTGAAAGACGTTCGTCAGTCTCGTGTTGGTGACACCATGACTTCCGCAGTTCGCGGTGCCGAAGAGCCATTGGCCGGTTACCGCGATCCGCGCCCCATGGTCTTCTCGGGTATTTACCCGGTCGATGGTTCGGATTTCCCGGACCTGCGTGACGCGCTCGAGCGCCTTCAGCTCAACGATGCGGCGCTGACCTTCGAACCCGAATCCAGTGCGGCCCTAGGCTTTGGTTTCCGATGTGGCTTCCTGGGGCTTCTTCACCTCGAAATTGTCCGCGAACGCTTGGAGCGCGAATTCAAGCTGGACCTGATTGCCACGGCTCCGAACGTTGTCTACAAGGTCGTTGCTGAAGATGGAACCGAAATTCAGGTCGATAACCCCTCAGAATTCCCCGAGGGGAAGATCTCTGAGGTTCGCGAGCCAGTTGTTAACGCAACGATCCTGACTCCGACTGAATTCACGGGCACCATCATGGAACTGTGCCAAGATCGCCGTGGAACCATGCGAGGAATGGACTACCTCTCTGAGGACCGCGTTGAGCTGCACTATCAGCTGCCCCTGGCAGAGATCGTCTTCGATTTCTTCGATCACTTGAAGTCGCGCACCCGCGGTTATGCCTCGCTGGACTACCACGAAAGTGGTGAACAGGTCGCCGACCTGGTGAAGGTCGATATTCTGCTCAACGGTGATCGCGTGGATGCCTTCAGCGCGATTGTCCACAAGGACCAGGCCTACGCATATGGCCTGCGGATGACGAAGCGTTTGAAGGAACTCATCCCTCGCCAACAGTTCGAAATCCCTGTCCAAGCTGCAGTGGGTGCGCGCGTTATTGCCCGCGAGAACATCAAGGCACTTCGCAAGGACATGCTTGCCAAGTGCTACGGCGGCGATATCACCCGTAAGCGCAAGCTGCTGGAGAAGCAGAAGGAAGGCAAGAAGCGTATGAAGTCGATCGGGCGCGTGGACGTGCCCCAAGAGGCCTTCATCGCTGCATTGACCTCTGACGTGCCCACCGGAAAGAAATGATCGTGGCAGAGGATAACGAGGCCGTGGGCGGGGGAGCGTTACATCCCGTCGATGCGGGACAGCCCGTGGATGCGGGGCAACCGTCTACTGCCAATCTCCGCAATGGTCGCCGGCCGGGAGATGCGCCGGAGGGTACCGTCTTCATGAGCCGGACCAAATCCTTCACCAGGCGCAGTCGTGAACTTCCCCCCAACCTTGCGCGGACCTGGGATGCTCACGCCGGACGCTACGTCATCGAGCCTCGCCGAGGCATTGGCTACACGACCGTTGCCGAGGATTTTCGACTTGACCCCGTGGAGCTATTTGGCCGTCGCGCACCGCTGACTTTGGAGATCGGCTCGGGAACGGGCGAACAGATCGTTGCTGCGGCTGCTGCTCATCCCGATCGTGATTATCTTGCGCTCGAAGTGTGGGTTCCCGGGATTGCCAAGTTGGTTTCAAAGGCTGTAGAAGTCGGCGTCGACAATATTCGTGTTCTCGAGGCCGATGCAGCCCAAGCCCTTCCCTTCCTTTTAGCGGATGCGAGCCTTGATGAGGTCTGGACGTTCTTCCCTGACCCGTGGCGAAAGGCGCGTCACCACAAGCGGCGACTTGTCAGTGATGCGTTCGCTAGAGAAGTTGCCCGAGTCCTTCGTGATGGGGGAGTGTGGCGTCTTGCAACCGACTGGGACAATTACGCATGGCAAATGCGTGATGTCGTCGAAGCCTGCCCGCTTTTTGAAAATCCCTATCGAGGGCAAAGACCTGATCCAGAAGATCCCGAACCTGCGCGCGGCGGATTTGCTCCCCGCTACGAGGGGCGAGTCGTTACCCATTTTGAAACCCGAGGCATTGACGCGGGGCGCAGGGCTCATGACATCGTCGGAGTCCGCGTGCCTCGACAATGATGACGATCGGATCCCAAATTGTTGCGCGATCAGCAACCTTTTCTCCCATGTCACAAAGAGATTCGCGTGACATTCTGGGTGTCAATATTTCACGTGGTTGACAAAGTTTTATATGCTGTCTGATGCATTGAGCTTTCACCTTGCGTGAAACGCCGGCTTCCTCTTCGCGATAGGCGGATCTGCGAAGAGTGGAGATGCGTTCTCTCGAGAACGCGCGGGGCGGGGCTTCCTCGATGAACCGAGAATCCCCCGCCTCGGTCCGCAACGTGTGCCCGCTTCCTCGAAAGAGGAAGCGGGCACGGTCTTATTCTTTTGTAGTTGTACCCCCTGTTTCGGAGGAATCTATGCGCTAGGTGATTTCCTGCGCGAACTGTGAAAACATTGCCGATGGGTGTGTACGGTCACAACGAAGAAAGAGCTTGCCGTGAAACAGGGTACTTACGCGCGATTTTTCCAGCGTAGGTTCGTGTGGATCCTCGCTATTCTCAGCGCCTTCATCCTTCTTGCCGGCTCTTTGCGGGGAGGTATCACCGCGCTGCCTCCGATCATTGATGTTGTTCAAAGAGAATTGGGACTTTCTGCGGCCCAGGCAGGCTTGGTCACTTCTATTCCCGTCTTCTGTTTTGGCTTCTTCACCCCGCTGACCTCGATTGTTCTTCGCCGCTTTGCGCTCAACCAAGCTGTGTCACTGGGATTAGCAATCGTCATCGCAGGCGCGATCGTGCGCTCGTTGGGATTCAGCTCAACCCTTTTTCTGGGGACCTTCCTGATCGGCCTTGGAACAACGGCGGGAAATCTAGTGATCACCATGCTGATCAGCAGGGACTTTCGCCATCGTGCGGGGATCATGACTGCCGTTTACTCCACGATGATCGATGTGATGATCGCGGCCTCGACGGCCTTCACTTTTCCCCTCGTCGCCTATATCGGTTGGCAAGGCGCTGCGGGAGTATGGGGAGTCGGTCCAGCGCTGTTTGCCCTAGTGGCCTGTTTGATCGTCTATCCCCTCAAACACCCTGGAATCCGGCCGTTTCTAGCGCGCAAGGCCGGTTGGAAGGTCCGCTCAGACGATGCGCTTGTCACCAGCGAAGCGGCCACGGCCTCGGAAATCTATCGCTGGCCGATCGCTTGGCTCATGGCGCTTGCTTTTGCAATCAATACTTTCTGCTATTTCGGTGTTGCTGCATGGCTGCCGCGAATCTTGGCAGAAATGCTGCAGATGAACAGCACTGATGCCGGATTTGCCGCTTCGATCTACCACGTCATTGGAGTCATCGCCCCTCTGACAATGATGGCCGTTCAGCGACTGATCCGTGGCCAAACCTCGACAATCCTAGGGATAGTTTCTTGCGCGTGGCTTCTCATGCCCCTTGGCATGCTCCTTCTTCCCTCCTGGTGGGTTGTGTGGAGCGCCTGCGGGGGACTGGGCCAAGGTGCATTCTTCTCAATTACCTTTACGCTGGTTATTGAACGCACGGCCACCACAGCGCAGACACGAACGCTTTCGGCGCTCGTCCAAAGCTTTGGCTATGGTCTTGGTGCGTTGGGGCCGTGGGCTATTGGGCGCATGTTCGATCTGACAGCAAGCTGGTTTTGGCCCTTCATCGTATTGACACTGCTGACAGGAAGCCTTGTTGTGATTTCTCAAGTTGTTGCCCGCTCGACCTCCAGGCCACACTCGCGATGAGCCCAGCACAGCCCGACGGTCAGCCCTGGGATCCACACGGCGTCCTTCTTCCGCAGCTCGCAGAAGCGAGCGCCAATCGCCCATTGTCGATCTATGTCCACGTCCCTTTTTGTCAGGTTCGCTGCGGGTATTGCGACTTCAACACCTACACGGTGGGTTTCGGCCCCGGCGCAGACCGCGTGAGCTACGACTCCAGCGCGCTCGCGGAAATGCACCTAGCCGCGCGGATTCTCAGCGATGCCCAGATGCCTGCGCGCCCGGCCTCGAGCATTTTCTTTGGCGGTGGAACACCCACCCTTCTTGATCCAGCCGCCTTGGCTCGCCTACTTGAGGGCACTCGCCAAAACTTTGGGATTGCTCCCGGTGCAGAAGTCACGGTGGAAGCCAATCCCGAAAGCGTTGACGAGGCCGTTCTTGAGCGTCTGCGTGAGGCCGGGTTTACCCGTGTGTCATTTGGCATGCAATCGGCTGTCCCCACGGTTTTGCGCACACTGGACCGTCGCCATGACCCAGCAAAACTTCCCGGACTTGTTTTAACTGCTCGTCAGCTGGGTTTGGATGTCTCGGTTGATCTCATTTACGGTGCCCCCGGTGAAAGTCTTCAGGACTGGGAGGTTTCTCTTCGCGAGGCCATCGCAATGGAACCCGACCACATCAGTGCCTACGCGCTGGTCATCGAAGAGGGAACCAAGATGGGAGCGCAGGTAGCCCGCGGAGAACGCCCTATGCCGGACCCCGACGACGAGGCCTCGAAATACGAAATTGCCGATCGCCTGCTGAGAGAGGCCGGATACGCCTGGTATGAAATCTCGAATTTTGCCCGGCGAGAATCGGGAGAAGAAGGCTGTCCATCGACTCAGCTTCGTCATGCCTCAAAACACAACCTTGCCTATTGGCGTGACTGGGATTGGTGGGGCTTCGGCCCCGGAGCGCATTCTCATGTCGGTCGCTATCGCTGGTGGAATGTCAAACATCCCTCCGCCTATGCGCAGCGCGTTACCCAAGGGCTTTCCCCCGCGCAGGCAGGTGAAATTCTTGACGCCCAAACGCGAGAAATGGAACGTGTTCTTCTCGCGGTGCGCACCAGTGAAGGGGTGGAAGCGCCCACCGCTGGAGCCGAGTGCGACACTTTCCTCCAAGCCCTCCCTGCTTTGGCCTCGGAAGGGCTTATCGAGGCAGCTCCCGCCGCCCAAGGCCGCGCGATCGTGACCCTTCAGGGACGTCTGTTGGCGGATTATGTGACTCGGTGCCTTTTGGGTTACTGATTCCCATCGGTTGCTGAGTTCCCCGGGTTACTGAGTTCCAGGGGCTACTGAGTCTCTTCGGCTACTCAGTTAGGAGCCGCACAACTTCTCCGCCTCCGAGTGTTGAAGCGCGCCAAGGGCACTTGCACTCATAGTGTGGTGCGGTGACTTCAGATATGTACGGGACAAATATCTTTGAATTCGACCCGCACCGCGATGGGCCGGGCGCTCGTCGACCGCGCTCGGTGGAGGTGCCCATCGAGTACGGCATGGTGCTTGAGGATATTTCCAGTGGATGGGTTGGAGCGGTAACTCGCGTCGAAAAATCTGGGGGAGTGCACCTGGTTGAGCTTGAAGACCGTCGAGGCCGGAAGCGTTCTTTCCCCCTGGGAGGCGGGTTTTGGCTGGAGGGAAAGCCGATTATCGCGCTCCCTCCGAAGGCTGCTCCCGCTCAAAAAGCTCCTGCGCTCACCACTCCGGGGGGCCGTGCGCTGACGAATTCGGGGTCGATCGCGCCCGAGAAGCGCGTGGCTCGGGTTGCCAGGCAATCGCGCATTTGGGTTGAAGGTCGTCATGATGCGGAACTGATCCAGCACGTGTGGGGCGAGGATCTGGCCGATGTCGGCGTTGCCGTCCAGTTGCTGGAAGGTGTGGACCACCTAGAGGAAATCCTTGAGGTTTTTGGGCCCACAAAAACCGTCCGCGCGGGAGTCCTGGTTGATCACCTGGTTCCGGGCTCCAAGGAATCGCGCATTGCCGAGGCCGTTTCGGCCCGTTGGGAAGACGCGGTGTTGGTCGTCGGGCACCCCTTCGTCGATATTTGGCAAGCTGTGAAGCCGCAGCGACTTGGGCTTCAGGCATGGCCGGACGTTCCCAGAGGAACCGATATTAAGCACGGAACCTTGGAATATTTGGGGTGGCCTCATGCAAACCAGGCGGATATTGCTCAGGGCTGGAAGCGGATCTTGTCAACCGTTCGTAACTACAAGGATCTTGAACCGGCACTTTTGGGTCGGGTTGAAGAGCTTATTGATTTTGTGACGCAGCCGGGGCTGGAATAAGTCGGCGGAAAGTGTTGATGAGGGGACGAAAAAGGTAATCCCGCGGTAAACTGGCACTCAGATAGTGTGAGTGCCAAATAAGGGAGGATGAATGAACGACCGTCGTCTGGACGTTCTGCGTGCCATCGTGTCCCAGTATGTCCACACACGTGAACCCGTCGGATCTAAAGCGATCGCGCAATCTCAAGACCTCGGGGTATCATCGGCGACTATTCGCAACGATATGGCCGTCCTTGAAGAAGCTGGGCTGATCTACCAACCTCACACCAGTGCAGGACGCGTTCCAACGGATAAGGGCTATCGTGCCTTCGTTGATCAGCTGTCCACGCTTAAGCCGATGAGCGCCGCAGAACGCCAAGCCGTCGAAAAATTCTTGGCACACGCGCAGGATTTAGACGATGTCGTCATGAATACCGTGCGTTTGCTTGCTCAAGTGACGCACCAGGTGGCGCTCATTGAATACCCTGTTCACGCGCGTTCGACGCTCAGTCGAATTGAATGCGTTGACCTGTCAGATCAGCGATTGCTGGTTGTTGTTATTACCCAGCAGGGCAAGGTTTTTGAACGCCTTCGTGAGATGCCTCAGGACGTCACTCAAGATGATCTTTTGGCTGTCCGCGCGGTCCTTAATGCTGCCTATCAGGGGATGAGTGCTGCTCAGGTGCGCGCGCATTGCGAGGCGCTCTCTCAGACCCTTCCCCCGACGCTGCTTGCATTTGCAACAGAGATCAGTGACACCGTCGCGACCTTGCTTCAAGGGGAGCCCACCTCTCGCATCGCAATGGCAGGAATGTCGAATCTTGCGCGCAGCGGTGTCGATTTCCGCGATATTGCACCGGTCTTGGACGCTTTGGAAGAGCAGGTTGTCCTTCTTCGTCTTTTCGCTGAAATGGATGAAGGCAACGGTGATGTTCACGTCTCCATCGGCTCTGAAAACGGCCACGATGCTTTCGTTGAAACCTCTCTTGTCTCCGGAACCTACGCTTCCGGGGAAAACTCGGCGCACCTGGGGGTTCTTGGCCCCACGCGCATGGACTACGCCTCGACAATGTCCACGGTCCGCGCCGTGGCCTCGTACCTCTCTAAATTCCTGAATTCCACACACTGAACGGGTTACAAAAGGACATTCGTGAACGACGATTACTACGCAATCCTTGGAGTCTCTCGCGACGCTGACCAAAGCGAGATCAAGAAGGCCTATCGCAAGAAGGCCCGCGAAACTCACCCCGATTACGGCGGGGATGAGGAAGCCTTCAAGGCCGTATCGGTTGCTTATGAAACCCTCTCCGACCCAGAAAAACGCCGCATGTACGACATCGGTGGTCCCGATGCTGCGCGTGGTGGTGGCTTCGGTGCAGAGTCCTTCGATTTCGGTGACATCCTGACGACAATGTTCGGCGGAGCCTTCGGTGGCGGCTTTGGCGGAAACCAAGGACCGGCCTCGCGAACTCGCCAGGGTCGCGACCAGCTCACCCAAGTTGCAATTACCTTGAAGGATGCTGCTTTTGGTGCTCATCAGCAGATTTCGCTCAACACCTATGTGACCTGCGAAGTGTGCCACGGGGCTATGTGTGAGTCGGGAACCGAAGCGGTGACCTGCACGACCTGTAAGGGGCAGGGATACTCGATCCAGCAGCAGCGCACCATGCTGGGAACCATGCAAACTCAGGTTCCCTGCCCAAGCTGTCAGGGTTATGGGACTGTCATTGAACATCCCTGTCACGAGTGCTCCGGTCAGGGACGCGTTCGTGCGCATCGCACCTTGACTATTGATATCCCCGCTGGCGCTGGCGACGGAATGCGCCTGCGTCTTGCCGGACAGGGCGAGGCCGGTCCCGGCGGCGGTCCCAACGGTGATCTCTACGTCGACATTGTTGAAAAGCGCGATCCTACTTTCTCGCGTCAAGGCGACGACCTGTACATGACGGTGACCGTTCCCATGACCGCAGCTGCCTTGGGAAGCACCTTTGAGCTGGATACCTTGGACGGCGCTCAGTCCGTGACCATTCAGCCCGGTACGCAGCCCGGCGATGAGGTTCGTTTGGATGGCCTTGGTGTTGGCCATCTCCAACGTCCCGGTCGCGGAGACCTTCACGTCGCAATTAACGTCGAAATCCCGCGCAAACTTGATGACCGCTCACGAGAGCTCCTCGAAGAGCTCTCCCAGGTTCGCGGAGAAGAAAGCGTCCGTCCTGAAAAGCGCGGATCCTCCTTCTTCGACAAACTCCGCGAAACCTTCGGCGCCTAGTAAGGACATCACCTGTATGACGCTTCCGGTTTTCATCGCTCCCGACGCGGACGCACTGCGTGCCTGCGCACGGGGAGATTCCTTCGTTCTAGACGGGGATGAAGGTTTTCATGCGGCAACCGTTCGGCGGATCGATGTCGGAGCCATGCTTGATGTCGTTGACGGGGCAGGGCTTCGTGCCCGCTGCACGGTTATTGATCGCGCGAAAAAGTCCCTGACGCTGAGCATTGACCACATTGAGCGAGAGGAACAGCCTGGGGTTGAGCTGCTGCTGATCCAAGCGCTCTCGACGGGTGGACGCGATGAAATGGCCATTGAAATGGCAACGGAAGTTGGCGTTGATGCAGTAATGCCATGGCAGGCAAATCGCAGTGAGGTCCGCTGGAAGGGCGAAAAAGCCGCGAAGGGCATGCGAAAGTGGGAATCCACCTTACGATCAGCGACGAAACAATCGCGGCGTGCATTTGTCCCGCGCCTTGAAGAAGCCCGTTCATCTGTTGCCTTAGCGCAATGGATTGCGTAGACTACTCAAGACGGCGCTTGGGTTCTGGTCTGTCACGAGAGCGCCGAATACCGCCTGAGCGAGCTCCTTCCCGAGCTGCGCGGGCTTAGTGCTCACGCCTCGCCGGCCTCGGCCACCCAGTCCCAGCCTTCTTGTCCTCCCATGATCGCCGTCATCGTTGGCCCTGAAGGTGGGGTTGACCCCGATGAGCTTTCCCTCTTCGAGGCCGCGGGAGCGAAAATCTGCCTGCTGGGGAATACCGTCCTTCGCGCGTCAAGCGCCGGCCCCGTTGCGCTTTCACTGATCAGCGACGCCATTGGGAGATGGTGACATGGACGCCAAACGAATCGATATTCCCCGCGGCGTGGATCCCGTCGTACTTTTTGGAACTTCAGACCGCGTTTTACGAGCTCTTGAAAACGGCTTCCCTCAGGTCCGCTTCACCTTACTGGGTCGCACCTTGTCCATGATTGGCCCCGAAGGAATTGTGGATATGGCCGCTCAGCTGGTCGAAGAGCTCATTGAACTTGCTCGAGATGGGCATTCTCTTGACGCTGACGGCGTTGAACAGGCAATTGCTCTGCTCATGACGGCTAGCTCTACGGATGAGCGCCCCCAAGAGATTCTGCGCTCGCGGGGACGGTCCATTCGACCGCAATCTGCCGGGCAAAAAGCATATGTCGAGGCGATTCAACGTTCGACCGTCGTCTTTGGATTGGGCCCGGCCGGAACCGGGAAGACCTACCTTGCGATGGCCCAAGCGGTATCCTCCCTGCTTTCCGGACAGGTGCGCCGAATTGTTTTGACGCGCCCAGCGGTTGAAGCGGGCGAAAACTTGGGCTTCCTGCCGGGCACTCTCACGGACAAGATCGATCCCTATCTGCGTCCGCTCTATGACGCGCTGGGAGACATGATGGATCCGGATGCGCTGCCAAAACTTATGGCCTCCGGTGCGGTTGAGGTCGCGCCTTTGGCATATATGCGCGGAAGAACGCTCAATGACTCCTTCATCATCTTGGATGAAGCTCAGAATACGACGCTCGCGCAGATGAAGATGTTCCTGACCCGTCTAGGCTTCAATTCGAAGGTTGTCGTCACGGGTGATGCTTCACAGATTGACCTAGCGGGGGAGCGCTCCAGCGGCCTCTTGGTCATTGAAGATATTCTCAGTGGCATCGATGACATAGAATTTTGTCATCTGACAAGCGCCGATGTTGTGCGTCATCGCCTTGTCGGTCAGATTATTGACGCATACGAACGTTGGGACGAATCCATGGCCAGCCTCAAAGCACGCCGTGACCGTTCCCTGCACACCCGTACCCGACACAATGGACGCTGAGTCATGACTGAAGTTCTTAACGAAACCGACTACCAGATCGACTGCGAAGAGTTCGTGCGCTTGGCTGACTTTGTGCTCAGTGCCATGCATGTCTCCACAGAGGTCGAACTCAACATCATTTTCATCGACCCCGAGCCCATGGAAGAACTCCATGTTCGCTGGCTGGATCTGGAAGGTCCGACCGATGTCATGAGCTTCCCCATGGACGAGCTTCGTCCTGGCACTGCGGATCACCCAACTGAGTCGGGAACCCTGGGCGATATTTGCATCTGTCCGCAGGTTGCAGAGCAGCAGGCTCGCCAGGCCGGGCATTCCTCGGTTGAAGAGATGCTCTTCTTGGCAACTCACGGCATGCTTCACCTTCTGGGCTATGACCACGCAGAACCCGAAGAAAAAGAAGAAATGTTCACCCTGCAACGTCAGCTCCTCTTGAGCTTCCTCGCACAGCGATGATCGAAGCTGCTATCCCCGTCGCGGGGATGAGTATCCTTGCCGCAATTGCTCTTCTGAGCGCAATGGTTTTTGCGGCAAGTGAGTTTTCGATCGCTAAGCTCACCCACGCCGCGGTTGAAGACCTGATCGAGGACGACAAAAAGAACGCCCGAGCCCTGTTCAAACTGGTTGATCAGCGTCGCTTAGTTATTTTTGTCCTTCGAGGCGTACGCACCTTCCTGCAGGTTGTTTTTGCCGTTTCAATAGCGACAATTGCTCTGCATTTTTCACACTACTGGTGGCTGGGAGGGCTGGTCGCGATCGTCGTTGTGACGATCGTGCAATTCTTTGCCAACAGCATCATTGCCACGCGCTGGGCACAGCGCAATCCCACCGGTATCGCGCTCTTCTTCACGCCCCTGATGAGCCGTTTGGTCGCAATTGCACATTTCTTCTCGCCGGCCGCCCAGAAGGTCAAGGCCTATCTTCCGCAGTCTGAGCGAACCGAAGCTGAGATGCGTGCAGACATGGCAGATGAACTGCGTGAAATGGTTGATCGCGTTGGTGAAACCGAAGGCCTTGAAGAAGAAGACCGAGAGATGCTGCGCTCGGTTTTCGAATTAGGGCATACCTTGGTTCGTGAGGTGATGGTCCCGCGGACCGAAATGCTGACGATCGCATTCGATGTTCCGGCTCGGAAGGCATTACGCCTCTTTGTGCGCTCCGGTTTCTCGCGTCTGCCCGTTATTGGAGAGGACACCGACGATGTCCGCGGAATTTTGTTCTTTAAGGATGTCGTTCAGCGCCTTGAAAACCACGATGGAGACCATGAACTTCGCGCCGATCAGATGATGCGTCCGGCAGAGTTCACCATCGAAATGAAGCCGGTCGATGACCTGCTGCGTCAGATGCAATCCGAACACTTCCACCTGGCGATGGTCGTCGATGAATACGGTGGGATCTCGGGTCTGGTTACCCTCGAAGACATCATCGAAGAAGTTGTCGGCGAACTCACCGACGAACATGACCGCAACACCATCGAGCCCGAAGAAATTTCCCCGGGCGTCTGGCGCGTTCCTTCGCGTTTCTCCATTAGCGAGCTCGGAGAGCTGTGGGGATTAGAACTCGAAGACGAAGACGTCGATTCCGTTGGCGGCTTGCTGGCCAAAGCGATTGGTCGCGTCCCGCTTCCGGGGGCAACAGGCGATATGCTCGGTGTACACATGGTTGCCGAAGAAGCTCGAGGCCGCCGTCGCCAAGTCGGTACGATTGTCTGTTCCTATGTCCCCGAAACCTCGTCCGAAGACTCTGAAGACCAGCAGGAGTGAGAAAGATGCATTTCCCCAGCGATGATGAATTGATGGCCGGTCCGAACGCCTTCGAAGGTGTGGATCTCGATGCTCTTGAACTTCCTGATGAGGACTCGCAGGACGATGAAGACATCGATGCTGAGCTTGACGAGGCCGATGATGAGCGCGCCCACGACGTTGAGGATTCCGTCCAATCCTTGCGTCAACTCCGCGCAGAAACAAATGCGGGCGCAGACATCATCGTTCCCGACTTCCCAGAAGACTTTCGCGCGGGTTTCATCTCTATTGTTGGTCGTCCCAATGTCGGAAAGTCGACGCTGACCAACGCTCTTGTTGGCCACAAGGTCGCCATCACCTCGGGCCGCCCCGAAACGACACGCCACAACATTCGCGGGATCGTCCACGGCGAAAACTACCAGTTGGTATTGGTCGATACGCCCGGATATCACCGGCCGCGCACGCTGCTGGGTAAGCGTCTCAATGACATGGTTCGCGAGGCCTTGGCAGAAGTCGATTGCGTCGTCTTCTGTATGCCTGCGGATCAGCGCATCGGACCGGGAGACCAGTTTATTGCTCGGGAGCTACGTTCTGTCCGACGCCCAGTGATTGCGGTTGCGACGAAGTGCGATAGCGTGCCGCGCGAACGCGTGCTTGAACACCTTTTGGCTATTGAAAAGCTGGGGGAGTGGAGCGCGATTGTTCCGGTTTCGTCCTTCAAGCACGAAGGCATTGATCGCCTGCGTGAAGTTTTGGCGGAAAAGGTTCCTCTCTCACCGCCCCTGTACCCGCAGGACGACATCTCCGATGAGTCACGCGAAACGATGATCGCGGAATTCATTCGCGAGGCCGCGCTGGAGGGAGTTCGCGATGAGCTTCCGCACTCGCTTGCGGTGAAGGTCGAAGAGATTATTGAACGCCCCAAGCGTGAGGGCGATGATCGTCCACCTCTGTTGGATATCCACGTCAACGTTTATGTCGAACGCGATTCCCAAAAGGCCATCATTATTGGCAAGAAAGGTTCGCGTTTGAAGGAGATTGGCACCCGGGCCCGAGCGCATATTGAAGAATATCTGGGGCGTCGCGTGTACCTCGATCTGCATGTGCGTACCGCAAAGGATTGGCAGTCCGACCCGAAGATGCTTCAGCGTTTGGGCTTCTAATACCTGAACGTGGGGGATACAACAAAAGGATCCTGACCAGGGTCCCGAGCTTTGCTGTCTTCTTCGTGGCATGCTTATCCCGTGAGCGAAAATCCCCAGAACCCTAACGCCTCAGCGCCTTTACCGTTTGACCAGGACGACGCATCACTGACTGTGCACCGCATGGCTGCACATGATCGTCTGTCCCATCAGTCCCGAGTTGTCCTGCGGCTTGGCCAGATGCTTCTTTCTGCCGGCGCGGGCTCGTACCGCGTGAAGGCTTCGATGCGCACCTGTGCCGAGGCCGTTGGTATTGAGAAGCACCATGCTCAGGTGACCTTTACCGAGATTGTTGCGACAGCTTATGCGAATGGTACTTTCCGTACCGAGCTTGCTGAGCAGCGTCTTCTGGGAGTGAATGCGGACAAGATTGACCGCATTACAAACTACCTGGCATCCATTGAAGGCAAGCAGGTGCTTGTTGAGGATGTCGATAAGGCTCTTGACCGGATCGAATGTGTGAAGCCGCTGTATGGCTGGCTAGCGAATGCGCTTGCTTCTGGTTTAGCCTGTGCAGCCTTCTCCTTCCTCAACGCCGGGGGATGGGTTGAGTGCTCTGTCGTGGCAATTGCAGCCTTCTTCGGTCAGTTCCTCCGGCGCCAGATGCTCAAGCGACACATGAACCACTTTGGTGTGTGGATGCTTTGTGGTGCAGTTGCTTCTGCTATCTACATTCTGTGCGTCTATATGGCTCAGAAATATTTGGGTGTTGAACCCACACATCAAGCGGGCTTCATTTCTGCCTTGCTCTTCTTGGTTCCTGGCTTCCCATTGGTGACAGGAATTATTGACCTGGTCCGTCACGACTTTGCGGGTGGTATTCAGCGAATCGTGTATGTTGCAATGCTCGTGGTCTCTGCGGGCGTTGCGGTATGGACAATTTCGGAGGTCTTCAATTGGTCAGTGACCCCGCAATACATCGTTGAACTTCCGCCGATCATTCACTTTGCATTGCGCTTCTTTACCAGCTTTGTTGCGGCGTATGGCTTCGCGATGCTCTTTAATTCTCCGCCTAAGGTATGTACGGCTGCCGCTCTTATCGGTGCGGCTATTAATACCGGTCGTATCTTCCTTGCAGTTGTCGTGGGTGTTCCGGTCCCCGCGGCGGTTGGGCTTGCAGCGCTTGCAGCTGGTCTTCTTGCGGCAGCAGTTGCAAACCGCACGCGCTTCTCGCGTGTGACACTCTCCGTTCCCGCGGTGGTCATCATGATCCCGGGTGTGCCCCTGTACCGTTCGCTCACATACTTGAACAATGGGCAGACCATGGACGCATTGGCGCAGCTCTTTACGGTCCTCTTCACGATTGTTGCGATTGGTATCGGCCTGGCGATTTCTCGAATGCTTACCGACCGCGCGTGGCTCATGGAGAAACCAGTGAGCGTCCCGAAGCTCGAGGAATGCGGCGCTGAGTAAAGGCGAGCACGCCAAGTAAACACTGTCCACCATGTGCACTCAAAGTGCCAGTATCAGTGGGTCTTCATAGACTGAAGGTGTGAAGACTACATCGAATGTTCCTCGTCCTGCAGGTTCTGGAATGCCCACGGTCAAGTACCGAGCATTCCTCGACACGAACCCTGTTGACCTTCCTGACCGACAGTGGCCCTCGAAGCGTATCACCCATGCGCCTCGGTGGATGTCAACGGATCTACGCGATGGAAACCAAGCTCTGATCGAGCCCATGGATCCGGCACGTAAGCGCAAGATGTTTGATCTTCTTGTTCGCATGGGATACAAGGAAATCGAAATTGGATTCCCCTCGGCTTCACAGACTGATTTCGATTTTGTTCGTTCTCTGTTGGAAGACGACGCCCTTCCCGAGGATGTCACCATTTCGGTGCTTACTCAGTCGCGCCCCGAGCTTATTGAGCGTACCGTCGAATCGCTGATTGGCTTCCCCCGTGCGACCGTGCACTTGTACAACGCAACCGCTCCGGTTTTTCGTGAAGTTGTCTTCCACGCAGACCGCGAGCAGACCATTGAGCTCGCCCGCTTCGGTACGCGTGAAGTCATTGCACAGGCCGAACGCCAACTGGGTGACGAGACCATCTTTGGCTTCGAATATTCACCCGAAGTTTTTATTGATACCGAGCGTGATTTCGCACTGGAAGTGTGCGAAGCCGTTATGGACATCTGGCAGCCCCAAGAAGGCCGTGAGATCATCCTCAACCTGCCCTCGACCGTTGAACGCGCGACCCCCAATGTCTTCGCCGACCAGATCGAGTACATGTCGCGTAACCTTTCCCGACGCGAGCACATTGCGCTGTCTGTTCACCCGCACAATGATCGTGGAACCGGTGTCGCCAGTGCTGAACTTGCACTCCTCGCCGGCGCAGACCGTATCGAAGGCTGCCTCCTGGGACAAGGCGAACGTACCGGTAACGTTGACCTGCTGACCTTGGGCCTGAATCTTTTCAGCCAGGGAATTGATCCGGGCATCGACTTCTCGGACGTCGACGAGATCCGCCGCACCGTGGAGCACTGCACCCAGATGGAGGCTTCGCCGAGATCTCCCTACGTCGGAGATTTGGTGTACACCAGCTTCTCAGGCTCTCACCAAGACGCCATCAAGAAGGGTTTTGCCGCCCGTAAGACGAAGGTGGACGCAGCAGGGGGCGATGAGAACGCAGTGGTTTGGGAGCTTCCCTACCTGCCGATCGACCCCCACGATGTCGGTCGCTCTTACGAGGCCGTTGTACGCGTAAATTCCCAGTCCGGTAAGGGCGGGGTTGCCTACCTTATGTCGCGGGCACACAACCTGGAGATGCCTCGTCGCCTGCAGGTCGAGTTTTCGCGAATTGTTCAACGCCACACCGACACTTACGGCGGAGAGATCAACGCCGAAACATTGTGGAAGATCTTTGCAGACGAGTATTTGCCGACAAGCGCAGCTCCTGGTCTTCAGTCGTGGGGGCGCTTCGAATTGCGTAAGTCCCAGGTGGGAACGGTCGACGACGAGCATGTTGAATTGCACGCAGAGCTCACGGACAACGGTGCGCTCACTGCAATTGACGCAAACGGAACCGGCCCGATTGATGCCTTCGTCTCAGCACTGCATCAATTCGATTTGGACGTGCGCGTCTTGGACTACTCCGAGCACGCAATGAGCCAGGGACGAGATGCGAAGGCCGCTTCTTACGTCGAAGCAGCTGTTGATGGAAAGATCGTCTGGGGCGTTGGAATCGACTCTTCGATTACCCGCGCGTCGTACAAAGCTGTGATCTCAGCAGTGAACCGTGCACTTCGAGATCAGTAAGTAGGTTTTATAACCAACGCGCACTTTGTGGTGAGTGAGTAAACCGCCCAGCGCTAGGTGAGGGGGCATCATTAAGATGCCCCCTCACCTATTTTTCTCCTCGCTAACGCAGGGAAAAGAAGTCTTAAGCGGAAGCTTAATCGGCCTCGTTCGAGGGGAAATCGCCACCGGCAATCTCATCAAGAAGCTCAAGGGAAGGAATGAAGAATACCTGACCAAAGAGCACATGCGAGAAGGTCAGCAGGTAGTCCTTCTTCGCGACCATATTCGTGATCATGCCTTTGGTGACGCTCCAACGCGCAGAGTAGCCGATGAAGTAGGTGCCGGTGACACCTGCGGCGGGGTCAGAAAAGGGCACGTTCATGCGAACGATCTTGTTTTCTTCGCCATCGACAATGAACTTTGAGGAAACATTGTGTGCGTTCGCTGCCTTCGCGTCGTCATCAAGTTCAAGGTCGGTGAACTTCTCGCGTCCGATCGCACGCTCTTGCTCAGCGGTGCCCAGTGAACGCCACGCATCCATGTCGTGAACCCATTTTTGAGCAAATGCATAGGAACCTCCTGCGAATCGGGGGTCCTCGTCGCCAATCTCTGCCCAGAAGGGGGCATCGGCATTTGTTGGATTTTCGGTACCGTCGATGAAACCGATGATTGCTCGGCCTTCAAGGTAACGGAAGCCGTGGGTCTCATCAACGACCGTCGCGAATTCCTTGAAGGACAATCGGTACTGCTCGGCTACTTCGTAGACCACGGCTTCGCGCTGTGCGCGAATGTGAAGGAAGAGATCAGCATCTTCCCCAATGCCTTCGGGCATGGTAATGAAAGGATCGTCCTGATTGGTCAGTCCGGTGAATTCCTCGAGTTCCTTCGGTTGGGGTGCGCCCGGGAAGAGGTAGTCCCAGCCCTTACGGCTTACTCCCACTGCGACGCGCAGATCATCGTTTTGGGCCCGGATATTCATCGAACGGTTGATCGCCTGACTACGGTCAGCGAAGTCGCGGAAGGCCTTCAGTTCTTGGGCCTGATCCTTGCGATTGAACCGCAGGTAAACGAAAAGGACGCACTCGCCGGCATCTTTGTACACGTCTTGGGGATGAGTTGACATGATGGCCTCCACTCACAGTTTTTCATTCGTCTTCGATGATAGGCCGCTTGATGTATCGAGGCTGGGGGAATGCAGGAAGGGAAGTCAGTGCAGCGGTGGGGGAGGAGTGGTGGAATAACGTTTCAAGGCGGCAAGAACGCTTCCACGCATGATGACTTCAATGTTCTCCACCAGAATGTATGGATCAGCGCGCATATCCTGGTTCAGCCAGTGTAAGACATGTGCGACGACGCTCAATGTGAAGTGGTCAATGATGAAATCACGGTATTGGGCGGAAAGTGGCGAAAAAACTGGAGTTGTGGTGCCGTCATCGCCGGTGCGCTCAGGTGCTTCCCCTTCAAGCTCAGTGATAATCGCGGCCATCATTTCGCGGAACGCCTGGTAAAAAAACTCTTCCACCTCTTTACGGCTAAGCGAGGAGACGACCGCGTAGGTCTGTTCATGGTGCTGGCGCATATAGACCAAGAGATCGCATAGTCCATCTGACCATTCCTGGTAGGTCGCATGAGCCATGATGTGTGCGACGATCTCTCGTTCGAAAACCCAGGTTCCCAAGGACATGACATCGGGGAAGTGATAGTAAAAAGCTTGCCTGGTGACACCGGCTCGTTCGGTAAGGCGACGGACCGTCACCTTTGTAATCGGTGTTGAACGCAATTCGTCTTTGAGGGCAGCACCGAGCTTCTCGCGGGTGTTTTCTGCGCTGGTAGACATGACTTCCTTGATGGGATCGATTCGCGTTCAGGCATGCGTATGAGTCGCACTCCTTTGAGTATTAGACACTTTCGAAATGATGTCCAATGACTCCTGCTGAAAATAACCTTAATGTTTCCTCATCAGCTTATTTCACCAAAGGAGTTGGAGAGTTGTTCCTCTTTGAATCGATCCCCTGGTATTCCTGGCTCGCCTGGTTTGGAGTCCTTGCTGCTCTAATCATTGGCAACGAGATCACCCGTCGCTGGAAGTGGGCAGGAATTGCAGTATTTATCGTTCTTCCCATTGTTCTGACAATCTTCGTCTGGCCCACAACAGCGGGACCGGATTCCTCAACGGGGACCTGGTTCCACTGGGTCAAGGTCTACTCCGCCCTTGCCGGATGTCTGGGCTTCATGGCAATCCGTTACATTCCCAAGTTGCAGACCAACCGGTGGGCGCTTGCCTTCCCGCCGGCGATCTTGGCCATTAACATCACCGAGGCCTGCATCCGTGACTTCCAAGTCGGTGCCATGGGTGTGCGTGAGATGGTCGACGGAGTCTTCATGGTTTCAGGCCCCTGGAACTACATGAACGGTATCGCCGGTCTGCTTAACCTCCTGACGATCTGTGGGTGGTTTGGAATCTTTATCTCTCGCGATAAAGAAAAGGACATGATCTGGCCCGACATGTTGTGGTTCTGGATCATCGCCTACGATCTGTGGAACTTTGCCTACGTGTACAACTGCGTGGGAGACCACTCCTTCTACGCGGGCGCAGCTCTGCTCATTTCCTGCACTATCCCCGCCTTCTTCATTAAACGAGGCGCGTGGCTCCAGCACCGTGCGCATACCCTCGCACTGTGGATGATGTTCACCATGGCAGTTCCTTCCTTCGTGACTTCGTCGAAGTTTGCGGTTAACGCTTCGCATAGCGACGCGGCTCTGATGACTGTTTCTGCGCTGGCGCTCGCGGCTAACGTGGCTGTTGCGGTCTACCAGATCTACGTCATTGTTCGTGGGCGTAAGAACCCGCTGCGCGATGAGCTCTACACCGATCTTGCGTCATACAAGAGCGTTCGCGAGGCCAATATCTGAGTGGTCGTCGCGCCACTATTCGCGATCTAGATCCTTCACATACTCCGCATCTATTCAGGCGATGCAGGATTTGTAATCACACAGGCATATTGCGCTTGGGGTCGCTTCGGCCCCAAGCGCAATTTTGTGTCGCTGCGAGCCTGCTCTGGCAGCGAATGTGAAAATAGGAAGGTGATCAGGAGTTACCGGGATGAGGCCGTGGTTTTGCGTACGCAAAAACTGGGCGAGGCTGACCGAATCATCTGGCTCCTGACCTCTGAACACGGTCAGATTCGAGCGGTCGCGAAAGGAGTACGACGAACAACATCGAAGTTCGGAGCACGACTTGAGCCCTTCTCTGTTGTTGATGTTCAGCTTCACCGCGGGCGGAGCCTCGATACGATCATTCAGGTAGAAACAATTGCCTCACACGGGGAACTACTCGCAGCGGATTACGAGTTGTACTCGCGTGCCTCGGTGATCGTCGAAACCGCAGATAAGCTTTCAAGCGATGGAGATGATGGAACCCATCAGCAGTACTTGTTGCTGGTCGGAGCTCTCCACGCGCTTTCTCACCGCCGGCACGACCCGGCTCTAATCTTGGCCTCGTACATGCTTCGCGCCCTTGCGATCGCAGGGTGGGCGCCATCGTGTTACGACTGCGCTGTGTGCGGCAGCGAGGGGCCGCACCTTGGTTTTTCTATTACTGAGGGTGGCGCCGTGTGCGATAACTGCCGTCCGCCAGGTGCCTCGCTTCCCGCTCCCGATTCGATGGAATTGATGGGTGCTCTTCTCAGTGGTGATTGGGATAGCGCGGATAGCGCGCCAACGTGGGCGCGCAGCGAGATGATGGGCCTGGTCTCTAGTTACACTCAATGGCATATCGAACGACGACTGAAATCCCTGCAACTCCTGGAAAGGAGCCCGCACGCATGAGCCCCGAAATTGCGTCACTGACGCCCATGGAACGCGCTCCCAAAGACCCACGTCAGCCGGTCGCGGGACCGGGGCAATGGCTTCGGCAAGCACCCGAATTTGCAGCCGGGGAAGTGCCGCGCCACGTCGCCATCATCATGGACGGTAATGGACGCTGGGCCAATGAACGGGGGCTAGTGCGCACAGAAGGTCACCGGGCTGGTGAGTATGCGCTTCTCGACACAATCGCCGGGGCTATCGATGCCGGTGTGCGCTATCTATCCGTCTACACCTTCTCGACGGAAAACTGGAAGCGCTCGCCCGCAGAGGTCCGCTTCATCATGAGCTACGCCAGTGATGTTTTGGCTCGGCGAACGGACATGCTCAATGAGTGGGGAGTTCACGTCCGGTGGAGCGGTCGCGAGCCAAAACTGTGGAAATCGGTCATTCACGCTTTGGAGCGCGCAGAAGAAAAGACGCGTGACAACACCACTATGGATTTGGTGATGTGCGTGAATTACGGGGGCCGCGCAGAAATAGCAGATGCAGCCCGCTCAATTGCCCAAGATGTCGCCGCAGGGCGTTTGTCGCCGCGCGGGGTAAATGAACGAACTTTCGCTCGCCACCTGTATCTGCCCGATGTTCCCGATGTTGATTTGATGATCCGAACCTCGGGGGAGCAAAGACTTTCGAACTATATGCTCTGGCAAATGGCCTATGCGGAGTTCATGTTTAGCCCTAAGCCGTGGCCGACCTTTGATCGCGAAGCTCTGTGGGACTGCCTTCTTGAATACGCTGGACGTGAGAGGCGTTTTGGCGGTGCACAGGATCGCGTGGCTGGCAGGGCTGGCGCTTAGGGCCTCGTGGCCGGCGGTGCTAGGGCGCTCCCTCGTAGCTGGAGTGCTCGCGGCCTCGTGGCTGGTGGGGCTGGCGACTAGTCGAGGCGGGGTTTGTAGCGCTGAACCGTCCGGTTTCTGCTGCCTCATCCGCGCCTCACGCTGCTCCGCGTGTGTTTCACGCACGCTCCGCGCTAGCTCCACATAAAGTCGGTGAATGTCACAGGTTATGCCCTGTGTCTTATGGTGACTTCGTGTGTCTTTTGGCGGGCGGTAGGGACGAAGGCTTCGATAACGCGTGTCTTTTTCTGACTTCGTGTGTCTTTTGGAGGGAGGAAGCGGAGGAAGACGCGGATGTCGTGTGTTATTCAGCGACTTCCTGTGTCAATTCGGTGTGAAGGCGCTCGTGCAGGTGCTCACCCGTGCTCGAGGCTCTGTACGCTTCCGCGTCCGCGGCGTCGCTTCATCAGCACGACCGCGGTGATAATCGCTGCGATTGCCGCCAGTCCCAGCCAACCCCACACTGAGCCCGCCGCCGCGCGAACAACTGCCATCCACACTGCGAGCATTCCCAGGCCGTACATAATCGACCACGCAATGCAGCCTGGAATCATGGCAAGCGTGTACTTCTTCCACGACATACGGACGACACCTGCACCGGCATTGACCGCAGTTTGGACACCAACTGTCAGGAAGCACAGCGGGATGATGATGATTCCCCACTGTTCCAAAAGACGAGCACCCGAACGGGGGACAGGACCCTCAAACCAAGCAGCGATCTTTCCTCGAAGGCCCTTCTTTCCCGAGGCGGTCAACGCCCCTTTAGCTGCCGCGCGACCCAGCCAGTAGGTCAGCTGTGCGCGCTGAAAGACAACGAAAAAGAGGAAGATAAAGAGTGGGAGTCCCGAGGAAGCCCATGAAGGTGTCAACTGTCTGCCTTTCGCGTGCATTCAGAGCAGAGCCCGAATAGCTCGATTGAGTGCTCAATCTGAGTGTATCCGTGCGAGGCGGCTACCGCAGAGATCCATTTTTCAAGCTCTCCTGCCCCCAGGTCTTCAGCGCGCCCGCAGTTACGGCAGACCAGGTGGTGGTGGTGCGTCTGAGTGTCGCACTTTCGGTAGAGCGCCTCGCCCTCGGCGGAGCGTAGAACATCGACTTGATGGTCTTCAGCCAGCGCCTGGAGGTTGCGATACACGGTTGCCAGACCGATTTTGTGCCCGCGCGCGGTCAGGTCCTCAAATACCTTTTGCGCGCTGCGAAAGTCGCGGTGCTCGCTAAGGTTGTCGAAAACCGCCTGGCGTTGCTTGGTCATTCGCTGCATGGCGTCCCTTTCGTTGACGAGGCCTGTGGTGAGTTTTCTTTTCCCTACCCGCGCGCGGCGGTGGCGTCCGCGCGATCTTTCGGCGAGGCCTCGGGATGGTCCGCGGGCGCGGATAGTTCATGCATTCGCTGCTTGCGACGGAAGTGATCGCGTAGGCCTCGGATTCCGTAGCCAACAGCATAGAGAGCGATTGCGGCCACAACAATCGTTGCACCGGGGGAGAGATCGATGAAGTAGGTCAGGGTTAGTCCTCCCAGACAGAGGAAGGCTCCCAAGACCATTGCGTAAGCCATGGTGCGTCGGAAGGAATGAGCCCCCAGTTGTGCGATGGCAACAGGGACAACCATGAGGGCTGAAACAAGAAGTGAACCAACAATTCGCATGGCAACGACAACCGTCAGAGCAGACAAAATCGCGATGAGCATGGTGAGCGCGCGAACAGGAAGCCCAGTCGAGCGAGCGAATTCCTCATCATTTGTCACCGAGTAGAGTGCCGGAAGCAGGCCGATGCCGATCACGACAATGACCAGTGCGAGCAGGCAAATTGACCAGACATCACTGCTTGAAACCGTTGAAATTGAGCCGAAAAGATAGGCGTTGAGCTGGGAGGATGTTCCATTTGCCAAGCCGATCAGGAGTACGCCTCCGGCAATCCCGCCGTAAAAGAGCATGGCAAGTGCAACATCAGAGGAGGTGCGACCAGACTGTCGGACGAGCTCGATAGTGATCGCGCCAAGCAAAGACACAACTAAGGCTCCGGGGATTGCCCATTGATCGTGTGGTGTGACATTTGCGGCGGTTCCGGCAAGCCATCCCAAAGCAACTCCAGTCAAGGAGATGTGGCCGATCCCGTCACCGAGCATTGCGAGGCGCCGGTGGACCAGGTAGGTTCCGACGATCGGAGCGCATAATCCGACCAAGAGTGCAGCAAGAAGAGAACGTTGCATCAAGGGGGATGCGAGCATATCGAGAATCATCGGCTCCCCTCCGTTTCGCGGTGGTTGGCCGTATTGCAATGGTCAGAGTGAGGATCGCGCAATTCGCTTCGCGCGGGGCCATCGTAGGTGAAGTGTCCAGAACGGATGTGGAGTTCGCGGTCAAGGACTGGGGCAAGTTCGCCCAGTTCGTGAAGGACCAACAAGATCGTTACGCCATCGTCCTTTGCGGCCTGGCAGATTTCGGCCAGTCTGCTCCGTGAAGAGGCATCGATTCCGGCCATTGGTTCGTCCATGATGAGGAGTTCGGGCTTTCGGACCAATGCGCGCGCGATGAGTACGCGCTGTTGTTGCCCGCCGGAAAGAATGTGGAGGGGGTCCTTCGCGCGATGCGCGAGGCCGACGGAACGCAGTGCTTCCAGTGCCTTCGCTCGGTCACCGCGAGAGTGCCACCACTTGCGAGTGCCCAGGAGCCCTGAGAGAACGACTTCGATGCATGAGGATGAGATTGCGCCACCGGAGGATGCGCGCTGGGGAACGTAGCCAATACGCTGCCATGGAATCGAGGAACGTTTGCGGATCGAATTTCCGAAGAGCGTGATATCGCCCGAGGAGATTGGTGCAGTTCCAAGGATCGCCTTCATCAGCGTGGACTTCCCGGCACCATTTGGGCCGGTCACTGCGACGCATTGCCCTTGGGGAATCGATGCGGTGATGCCGTGAAGAATGAGGTCGTGGTCCCAGGCGACGTGGACATGGTCCAGTGAAATCACCGGGGCAGTAGAGATATTGAATGTCGTTCCCATTAGTGTCGAGTGTAGTCGTTGGGGCGGCATGGTTCACTGTGGAATCATGCCGCCCCAACGCGGAGAAATCAGTTGACTTGTGGTGAAGTGCTTACTCGCAGTTCAGCGCTTTTTGGAGTGCAGAGAGGTTCTCGTTCATCACTGCTTCGTAGTCCTTCGAATCATCAGCTTGAGACTCGATGGGATCGAGAACTGCAGTGGTGATTCCCAGGTCCTTGGCCAGGGTTTCAGCAACCTTGGGGCTGAGGAGCTCTTCGGTGAAGATCGTTGTGATTCCCTTGGCCTTGACCGCGTCTGAAATCTGCTTGAGGCGAGCGGGGGAAGGGGTGGAATCGGGATCGAGGCCGGACAAGCCCAACTGGGTCAGGCCGGTGCGGTCCGCAAGGTATCCGAAGGCCTCGTGAGAGGTGACGAACTCCTTGTGCTGGCACTTTGCGGTGCCGTCAACGAGCTTCTTGCTCAGTGCTTCCATCTGAGACTTCGTGGTTGCAGCGTTCTTCTTGTAGGTCTCTGCGTTGGCGGGATCGGCTTGAGCAAGAGCATCCCCAATTTGGGTTGCTGCGCTGGCCATGCGCGTGGGATCCAGCCAGAAGTGCGGGTCGGTCGAGCCGTGGTCATGCTCATGTTCGTGAGCTTCTTCGGTCTTTTCGCCGTCGTCAGCGACATCCAATTCACTTTCGTGCTTTTCGGCGTCAACCAGATCAACACTGCCGGAAACATCGATGACGGTCTTGGGTGCGTTTAGCTCAACGGCCTTGTCGACAGCGGATTGGAAGCCCTTGAGGTAAACGACAGCACCTGCCTGAGAAAGCTGCTGAACCTTTTGGTTCGACAGTTCGAGGTCGTGGGGCTCTGCTCCCGGAGGAGTCAGGGATTCGACGTCAACCAGATCGCCGCCGATCTTCTGGGTGAGGTACTGGAGCGGGTAGAAGCTGGCCATGACCTTCATGGGAGAAGCGGAAGCTTGGGAGCTAGAGGCGCTTGAAGATGACGAGGCCGAAGAGGAGCATGCGCTTAAGGCGAGCGCTGCAGCGGCTGTAAGGGCAAAAACAGTGTGTGAACGCGAAAAACTCATGATAATCATTATCAAAGAAGGTGATAATGATTGTCAAAAGCGAGCGTGTCCCGTAGAGCTGCGCACAACAAGGTCGGGAGTGAAGGCAAAATCTTGATGCTGCTGCGGATTCTGGGACTGAATCGCATCAAAAAGTGACGATACGGCCGAATGTGAAATTGCCTGCACAGGTTGTCGAACCGTCGTCAGCGCGGGGGAGAGGTGAGGTATGAGGAAAGAGTCGTCAAAGCCGATCACCGAAATGTCCCCGGGAACGCTGAGGCCTCGAGACTGGATCGTTCTGATTGCCCCCATCGCCTGGAGATCTGAGCCGGCGATGATGGCCGTGATTCCGGCGTCGATCAGTGCGTGAGTTGCCGAGGCCGCGGCCTCGTAGGTGTAGAAGGTTTCGATGATCGTGGGATTGGTGATTCCGAATTCTTGAGCCATCACTTGGCGGAAAGCTTCGGCCTTGCGTCGCGCGGGGACGACGTGGTGGCGTCCACCCAGCATGGCAATCTTGCGGTGCCCCAGTTCCTTGAGGTGTTGGATCGAGGCACGGATTCCAAGTGCGTCTTCCGTTGAAAAGTCTGGTGCTTGTACTTCCTTGCGGGCGCCATTGATGGTGACGAAGGGCATGTGGATCTGTGAAAGATTCGTATAGCGACTTAAGTCTGCTTGAAGGTCTGCGTGTCGACCGGAGACGAAGATTAAGCCTGAAACCCCTCGCGCAAGAAAAGCTTGAGTGTGTTCCTCTTCGCTGGTGGTGCCCGGAGTTTGCGAGGCGATGAAGGCTTGGGCCCCCGCCCTGTCGACCTCGGAATGAAGGGTGTGGGCGAAAGTGGCAAAGATGGGGTTTGTGAGTTCTGGGACGATGACCCCGATGATGAGGCGATTGTCGTCAGCCAGCATGCTGGGACGTTCGTAGCCAAGCTCGTCGATTGCGGTCAGAACTCGATATCGAGTGTCGTCTGAGACCTGCCCGACTCCGTTAAATACGCGAGAAACTGTGGCAATGGAAACACCGGCATGTGAGGCGATATCCGCCATGCGGGTGCGGTTCTTCGACATCGAAGTGCCTTTCAGAAGGGGGCAAGTGTGATGGTTGGGATCTGGGGTAAAGATATCATTTCTCTAACAATCCTGAAAACGCTTGCTGAAAATGATTTTCTGCAGCTACAGTGTCCTTAAGTGCGAAGTACAACTGTGTACGAGCAGAACTCAATTGATCAGGAGTTGACATGCGACGAGGCATCGCGATGTTCGGCGTTTTGGCAGTTACAGCAACGCTTGCAGCGTGCTCCAATGGAAGCTCGAGCTCTTCGAGCAGCCAGTCTGCATCTGCAAGTTCCGGTTCTTCCGTCGGTTCGCTGACGGTTTGGGCCGATGACACCCGTTACTCGCAGATTCAGGAACTGGCCAAGGACTTCACTGCAGCCACCAAGGTGGATGTTCAGGTTGTTCAGAAGTCTGAAACCAATATGGACCAGGAATTCATTAGCCAGGTTCCGACCGGCAATGGCCCCGACGTGATTGTTATGGCCCATGACAAGCTCGGCCAGATGGTGAAGAACGGCGTTGTTTCCCCCGTGGACTTGGGTGAAGCAAAGTCCAAGTTCTCCGAGGCAGCAGTTCAGGGCGTCACCTACGATGGCAAGACTTACGGCGTGCCCTACGCGGTCGAGTCTGTTGCACTGGTTCGTAACAACAAGCTCACCACTGACACCCCGAAGACCTTCGACGAAATGGTGGCATCGGGTAAGAAGGCAGGTTCGGAGTACCCCTTCGTTATTCAGATGAGCACCGACGGTGACCCCTACCACCTCTACGCTTTCGAGAGCTCCTTCGGTAACGAGGTCTTCAAGCAGTCCGCTGACGGCTCCTACACCTCCGAGCTGACCTTGGGTGGCGAAGGTGCATCTGAGTTCACCCAGTGGCTCAAGGAGCAGGGTGCAGCAAAGACCCTGAACCCGAACATCACCTCCGATATCGCCAAGGATACTTTCCTTAAGGGCAATGCGGCCTACATGGTGACCGGCCCTTGGAACGTGACTGCTGCCAAGGCAGCTGGACTTGACGTTTCCGTCCTTCCGATTCCTTCTGCTGGCGGTAAGGAAGCTAAGCCCTTCGTTGGCGTCCAGATGTTCTACCAGAGCTCCAAGACCAAGAACCAGGTTCTGGTCAGCAAGTTCTTCCAGTACCTGGAGACCAAGGAAGCGCAATCCAAGCTGCAGGAGCTGGGCGGACGTGTTCCGGCAATGACCGAGGTTGCTAACTCCCTGAGCGACGAGAACCTTAAGCAGTTCGCCACCATCGCAGGAAATGGACTCCCCATGCCGGCAATCCCCGCAATGGGTTCCGTCTGGGATTACTGGGGCAAGACTGAGGTTGCCATCGTGAACGGCGCCGATCCCGCATCCTCGTGGGAGACCATGGTCAACAACATTCAGACTTCCATCAACAAGTAGTGAGGTCTCACGGTTTTGCGGGCGCCAAAACGGGGCGCCCGCAAAACCCATACCTGAGCATTTTGTGCTCATGGTCCCTTAATCGCTGTTCAAGGTAACGAAGGACCACAATGCCTGCAGCTTCTTCCTCGAATACCGTTCAGAAGGACCGTACCTCGCATGCGCGTGACGTCATGCGACCCGGTTTTATTGCAAAACTCATCATTATGATGCTCATTGACGCGCTGGGCATTTATGGAATCATGGCGGCATGGGCCGTCAATTCTCGGATCATCATCGGAGTGATGGCGGTCCTGCTCATCATCATTAACTGGGTGTATTTCTCGAAGAGGGCACTTCCTGCCAAATATCTTCTTCCCGGCATGATCTTCCTTTTGATCTATCAGCTCTTCGTCATGGGCTACACCGGGTATGTTTCATTGACCAACTACGGAGATGGCCATAACTCCACAAAGACGGATGCAATCGAAGTTATTTTGGCCTCGAGCCGTCAGCGTGTTGAAGGATCCCCCACTGTTCAGACCGCGGTCGTTGAAGACGGGAGTGAACTGGGCCTCGTTGTCGCAGACCCCGCGACCGGTGAACTGAAGCTTGGAACGGCAACCAAGCCCCTCCAGAGCGTCCAGGGTGCAGTCACTGCAATGGGTATTACCGAGGTTTCGGGATACAAGGTCCTTGACCTGGGCGATCTTGCCAGCCGCCAGGAGGAAGTTTCTAAACTGACGGTCCCCGTAAGCTCTAACCCGAATGATGGCTTCTATCTGACGACGGACGGAACCTCCGGCTACCTCGCCAAGTCGACCTTCACCTATGACGAAGCCGCCGACACGTTGACGGACACGCAAAGCGGTGTGGTCTACAAGGCGAATAACCAGAAGGGTGTTTTCGAAGATAGCCAGGGCAAGCAGCTGCCCACCGGCTGGCGCGTCTTTGTTGGTGCTTCCAACTACTCACAGATGTTTTCGGGTTCCGGAATTGTCAAGCCCTTCCTGAATGCGCTTGTTTGGTCCTTCGTTTTTGCTATTGGCTCGGTGCTGACGACATTCGTATTCGGGCTTGTCCTTGCGCTGATTTTCTCGGATCAGCGGATCCGTGGACGCAAGATCTACCAGTCCTTGATGATTCTTCCCTATGCCTTCCCAGCCTTCCTGGCGACTCTGGTATGGAAGGGCATGCTCAACGAGGAATTTGGCTTCATTAACAAGGTCTTGCTCGGTGGGTTGGAGATCCCTTGGCTGACCAATGGACTCATGGCTAAGGTCGCGATCCTCGGTGTGAACCTGTGGCTGGGCTTCCCGTACATGTTCTTGGTCTGCTTGGGTGCGCTTCAGTCTCTTCCGGGAGACGTGGAAGAAGCCGCGAAGATGGACGGTGCATCTGGATTGCGTACCGTGTGGTCAATTAAGTTGCCGTTGGTTTTGCAGTCCACGACCCCGCTGCTGATTGCCTCTTTCGCATTTAACTTCAACAACTTCTCCTTGATTTACATGCTGACGAAGGGTGGCCCGGACTTCGATGGTGCGCCCTATGGTTTGGGGCAGACCGACATCTTGATCTCGATGGTCTATAAGATTGCCTTCGCCGGTGGCGAGCACAACTATGGTTTGGCCTCGGCGATGTCGATCTTCATCTTCGCTGTTGTTGGTGTGATTGCCTGGCTTGGGTTCCGTCAGACGAAGGCATTGGAGGAACTGTGATGACTGCACAAAGCAAAGAAAAAACGCAGTTGACAACGCTCCGCGGCTCACGTTGGTGGAAGGAAGTTGGCTGGAAGCACATCGTGGGTATTGCGGTGATTATTTACTGCCTTATCCCGCTGCTCTATGTGCTTTCGGTGTCCTTCATTCCGAACGCGACGCTGACCTCTGATATTAGTTTCTCTGATGGACTAACCCTCGATCACTTCAAGGCGTTGGGGAGTGACCAGTACAGCATGTACTGGAAGTGGATTATTAATTCACTGGTGGTTTCAAGCGTTACGGCAATTGGAACGGTTCTCATGGGCGCAGCCGCAGCCTACGCCTTCAGCCGTTTCCGTTTCCGAGGCCGTCGTGGAACCCTGACCTTCCTGCTTTTGGTCCAGATGTTCCCGCAGATGCTAGCTTTCGTGGCGCTGTTCCTGCTCTTGCTGGGAATTAAGGATATCTTCCCGGTTCTGGGCTTGAACTCGAAGCTCGGCCTGATCTGTGTCTACCTCGGCGGCGCATTGGGTTCGAACACCTTCCTGCTCTTCGGTTTCTTCAACTCCGTTCCTCGTGAACTTGACGAGGCCGCAGAGATTGATGGCGCATCGCATGCCCAGACTTTCTGGACCATCATCATGCCGCTGGTTCTGCCGGTTTTGGCTGTTGTTGGTTTGCTGAGCTTCATTTCCAGCTTCGGCGACTTCGTCATTGCCACGGTTGTTATGCAAACTCCCGATCAGTACACGCTGGCGGTTGGTATGTACAACTGGGGGTCGAGTGAACTGAATGCCCCGTGGGGTGTTTTCGCGGCTGGTTCGATCATCGCTGCAATTCCGGTGATCTTGCTCTTCCAGTACCTGCAGAAGTACATCGTTTCCGGTCTGACCTCCGGTGCGGTGAAGGGCTGAGCGCCCGCTTTTCGCTGACCTGGCCCCGGCCTCGTTCCTCATTGTGGGGACGAGGCCGGGGTTCTTTTTGTGCGCGAAAGCGGGGGAGCGGGGGTGAGCTGAGACCAGTTTGGTGAGATCGCTTGACAGGTTGGTTGGTTATATGGTTAATTAGTCATGTAATGAACCGCTGAACCTGAAGGGAGGGCACGCATGGCACCCACGTTCGTCTCGGGGATCCCGATCTACGTGCAGATCGCCGACGACATTCGCGCGCAGATCCTGCGCGGCGCCCTGCGCGCTGGGGACCAGCTCACCTCCACCACGGAGTACTCCGCCACCTACCGCATCAACCCCGCTACCGTCGGCAAGGCCTTTGCGATCCTCGTCGACGAGGGGCTCGTCGAAAAGCGGCGTGGCATCGGCATGTTCGTCGCCGAAGGCGCACAGCACGCGCTCGTGGCCGACGGGCTCGCCACCTACGTGGAGGAGACCCTGAACCCCGCCGTCGAAGCGGGCCTGGCCCTGGGCCTCGACATTGACGCCATCATCGACCATGTCCGCGCCTACGGCGCCGACACAACTGCCAAGGACAACTCATGATCACCCTCAACTCCATCAGTCACACGTATCCGGGGGAGGCTGTGCCAGCCCTGCGCGATCTCTCCCTCACTCTCGGAGAGGCCACCGTCACCGCCCTGGTCGGCCCTAACGGTTCGGGCAAGACCACACTTATGCAGATCCTCGGTGGCCTGCTTCCGCCGTCGTCGGGACATGTGTCCATCTACGGAACGGAGGTGAGCTCTAACGACCTACTTGGTTACTCAGTCGTGGTCTCTTCCGACAGGGACTTTGATAATTCATCGGCTTCGGCCATGGTCGCCTACGCCGCGCTGCGTCCAACCTGGGATCAGAAACTCTTCGACCACTACGTTCAACGTTTCTCCTTCCAGCTGAAGGGGCGCAAGAAGCTGCGCAAGATGTCCTCGGGGCAGGCTGCCATCCTAGCCGGCGCTGTGGCACTGGCATCGGGTGCGCCCATTACTGTCCTTGATGAGATTCAGGCTCCCATGGACGTTCCTACCCGATACGCGTTCTATGAGGAACTGCTCACCCTGGCCTCCGACAGCATGGAGGGACGTCGCCCGCGTCGCTCCTTCCTCGTGTCCTCACACATGGTCTCCGAACTCGAAAACGTTGCCGAAGATGTCGTCGCCCTCAAAAATGGGCGTCTGCTTGCCCATGAGAGCGTTGACGAGTTCACTTCGCGTATCTGTGTGATTACCGGTAACGCCGCCGATGTGGAACGCTTCCTGGTCGATCATTCCGATATCGCCGTCATCACTTCTCGTGCGCTTGGGTCCGCACGAGAAGTCATCGTGGATCTGCGTGGCCGTGGTGTCACTGACCATGAGATTGCATCCCTCTCACTGACCTCCTCCCCCTGTTCCTTTCAGGACGCCTTCGCCTACCTCATCCAGGAGAACGACCAATGAGCACTGCCACCCCCGACCTCATCAAATCCGCCCCCTCCCCCCTGCGCATTGGCCTTGTCAACTCGAGATTCACTGTGGTGCTCTACCTGCTGGTAGTGAGCTGCCAGTTCCTGGTCAACTTCGTGATCAATGGCATCGTCTACCTATCAGTCTCCGATGTCACCAAGAACATTGAACAGACCGCCACAAACTCCGCTTTCGTCACGGGTACTTTCCTCTTTATCTGTGGGATCGTCAGCGCCACCGTCGACTTGCGAGCCTCTGCCCTCAGCGGTGGATCACGTACCGCACTCACTGTGGCGAGTTACGTGCACTCCGTTGTCATCATTGTCCTGGGGTCTCTTATCTGGTGGCTTCTTATCGCCATCCATCCCTTGCTCTTCATCATGGGACAGCAGTCCTTCCCTCTCGGCGTCGACTCGTGGATTTTTGTTCTTCTCGCATGGGTGGCGTGCGATGGAGCTGGGCGCTTCATTGGTGGACTTTCCCGCTGTATTGGGGTGACCTGGAAGCGAGTCTTTGTGCTCATGGGTGCGATTCCGCTGGGTATCTGTGGCATTGGTGTGCCGGTCATGTGGCTGGTCCTTGACCTCGTCCACAAGTCCGGCTACCTGCCCCCGATGCCCACGGCCGCTTACCTGCTGGGCCTTATCTCTCTGATGGTCGTGGCCGCTGGCTGGTCGCTGACCGCCTCTGGGCACATCCGGCGCGTCGGCTGAA
>NZ_JAGYZL010000023.1:0-10883 GCF_018370895.1 Actinomyces sp. oral taxon 181 | reverse complement strand
CCCCCCCACCACTGTGTTTCAACTTCAACTCAAGTACTCACGACCGACACGCGAGCGTTCACGAGCGTCGCGCTATCCCACTGAGCCAATGGACCTACCAGCTTCCGTAGACTCGCTCAGTATTCTCCGTCAGGCGCTCACACGCTAGCTGCTCTGAAACACCCCAGAGCTCAGCCATAAAGCGCACGGTATATGCCATGACATAGGAAGCATTGGGGCAGCCCCTCCACGGAACCGGTGTCAAGTAAGGAGCATCCGTTTCAACCAACACCAGTTCAGGCGGAAGGACCGCAAAGGCTCGACGGAGGTTGTCATTAGCCGGATAGCTTATTGGCCCTGCAAAAGACGCATACCATCCATTCTCAGCCAAAATATCGGCCATCTGCGCATCACCAGAAAAGCAATGGAAAACAATGCGCTGATCCGAACGCACGCACTCACGCAGCAGGGCAATAGAGTCCTCATGAGCATCACGGTCATGAATCTGCAGCGGCAAATCATGGCGAGCAGCCATTTCGATGTGCGCGCGGAAGGACTCTTTCTGGGCCTCGCGACCGGGATCAGCGGTACGAAAATAATCCAAGCCGCTCTCCCCCACTGCGACCACCATCGGGTCACTCAAACGTTCCTCCACGGCAGACAAGGCCTCGTCAAGGGGAACATGGTACTCACGCACTTGGGGAAGCAAACCATCCGGTGAAGGTTCGGCAAAGCCGGCGTGCAAGGCGGCCTCGTTCGGGTGGATTGCGAGGGCAACGCGAACTCCCTCATGTGCTCGGGCAAGCTCGAGCATCGGATCAAAAGCTGGCAGCTCACAGGCGCTGGAAATCATCCTCGTCACACCTACGTGGCGTGCGCGCTCCAACTGTTCCTCAAGGGGCATCTTGACCCCATCCGCGCGGGGGATTTCTCCTTCATGGACGGGAAGATGTGTGTGGTTATCAATGACCGGCAGCGCCAAGGGGTTGGGAGGATCTGGCCAAGGGCGAGGCTTACGCTTACCCATTCCGCCTCCTCAGTGCTCCCACACGACGGACTCGCGGACCTGCTGTGCGGCCTCGTCGCCCAGAAGCTGGCGGACCAGCTCAAAACCGAGTTCTAAAGCAGTACCCGCTCCCCTGCTGGTCACAATGTTCCCGTCAACGACAACGCACTCAGACTGAACCTGCGCACCTCCCGCGCTCAGGGCATCCATGAAGTCAGGATTTGCAGTGGCGCGTTTGCCCTGAAGAACTCCCAGTTCAGCCAGAATCGAAGGGGCAGCACAGATCGCAGCAGTCTTTTCTCCAGTCGAGGCACGACGCGTCAATTCCTCGCGCACGCGCTCATTTGCCTTCAGCCCAAGCGTTCCGGGTATACCACCCGGTAGGAAGACAAGGGCGTAGGAGGCTAAATCCACGTCTGCAAGCATGAGGTCAGAAACGAGCTTGATCCCATGCGAGCTGACAACGTGGCGCTCATTTTCAATCGAAATGAGATCCGCGCGGATCCCCGCTCGATACAGGGCATCGACGACCGCAAGAGCTTCGACTTCCTCGAATCCGGTTGCAAGCAGGACAGCGACACTATCCGTCGTTGCCAGGGTATTGGGCGTTGGCATTTTTCCTCCTCAGGTACGCATCTGGATCATCTTCCAGAAACGCTGCATACCTTCAGGGTAACGCAGGCTTACGCCCGTCGAAGTCGCAGCTACTCTGAACGAAGCGCCTCAACTGGATCTTGGCGAGAAGCTCGCGAAGCCGGAATCAAACCAGCAACCACGGTCAAGCCAACCGAAATCGCCACCAATACCACGGCTGTCAGCGGAGAAAGCTGGGCAATGTTCTTCACCTGGAACCCCTGCTCGGCAATTGCATTAACCAGGCCACAGATCCCGTAGGTCACACCAACACCGATGATGCCTGCGATCAGTCCTTCGATGAATGTTTCCGCGTTGAAGACCGCAGAAACATTGCCCTTTGAGGCACCGATCGAGCGGAGAATACCGATTTCCTTCTTGCGTTCAAGAACTGAAATGTAGGTGATGATCGCAATCATGATTGAGGAAACGACCAGCGAAATCGACACGAAGGCGATGAGCAGCCACGAAATCACATTGACGATGTTCGTCACCGAACTCATGAGTACGCCCATGATATCGGTGTAGGTAATGACCTGATCGGTCTTGCCCGCGCTTTCTTTATCTGCGTTGTACTGGTCGAGGACAGCCTTAACGGAGTCCTTGTCCTTGAAGGACTTCGGGTAGATCGAGATGCTGCTCGGTGACTTCAGGTCAGCCCACCCCAAATCGCGCAGGTTCGTCTCAAGCGTGGGGACGTTCGTTGAGAACATCGTTGCCATCAGTGCGGCAAGGGACTTCTCATCCAGATTCGAGGAGAAGGCCGATGCCATAGCCTGAGGATCAAAATGGAAAGCGCTACTCATATTCGTTGCGAATTGGCTCATTGTCGCGCTGATTTGCTGGCCAATCGTGTTAGATAGCTGAGTCATCATCTGAGTCATGGCGTTCGCCATGGTCTCTTGAAGAACCTGACCGATCGCAGCAGAGACCCCGCGCATGAGATTGCCACCAAGCTGGGCGGCGATCTGCGCTGAAATCTGGTGTGCGAGTTCTGTCGATACCTGAGAAGCAACCGACTCAAGCGCCGGGTCATTTCCAAGTGCTGCTTTCAGGTTTGTCATCAGTTTCTGACGATCAACAACCTGATCAGAAGAGACAGCAGTGTTGATCTGTTGGATCACTGAGGGCTGCGAGAAGTAGTCAGAAACCAGCGTGGCAAAGTCCGTGGAGCCACCCGCAGCAATCTGGTTTTGCGCGTAGTCCTGGAAGCCCTGAAGGATCTGACTTGCCTGAGAGCTTAAGTATGTTCCGGCGGTGTCCTTGACCGCGCCATCCGCCAGCGTCTTACGGATAATCGCGGGGAAATCAACGTTTTGCAGCTGAGGAACGCTCTTGCTGAGTTCACCCAAGTTGAGCTTTGACGGATCGATGTGAACAGCCGAACCATCGGCGGGAACAAGCTTCGAAAGATCAATATTCGACAGGTCCATCCCCGACAGATCAAGGTGTGAGAAGTCAAGGTTGGACAGATCCATTCCGCTGAAATCTAGAGAGGACAGATCCATCTGCATAGCGGAAGGATCAATAGAAAACGCCGCAGACAGCTTGTTTTGATCGACCGTAAACAAGCTGGACATGTCAAAGCCACTGGAACGATCTTTCGAAGAACCTGCAAGCTCTTGGAAGGTCTTTCCAGTGAAGACATCGGTCTTCGGGTTCGCCCGCTGATCCTTAACGATCTGGCTATCCTCGGCCTCGCGAATGATCTGGCGAGTCAGCTCAGGGCTGTATGCGATGCCCTGGCGCAGCGCTCCCCCATGCGAGGAATTTGGCTTCACGATTGCGCTGATGCGAAGTTCTTGCCCCTCGTCGATCAGCTTCTTCATGAATTCTTTATCCGAGGAGTGATCCGACCAGACCTTGTAGTTGTCGTCCCACGTGTACTTAGCGGCAGCGTTGATGCGCTTGTACTTGATCCCCAAAATCTTGTCGTAGTCGTACGAGGCCGCGGGGGCGTCGCTCGCTGAAGGCGAAGGACTCGGGGTGGCTGAGTTCTTTTCGCCGATGGTGCCCGAGTAGTACTGGCGCATCAGTTCGTCGAATTCCTTGTGGTCTTTCAGACCGAGGACATACTCCATCAGGTTCGACATGTTGCCGTCTTCATCAATAACAAGGACAACTTCAGACGCGGAAGTTGGCCAGTGGCCGGCAAGGACATCGTAGGAGGAGGTGTAAAGCGAGGACTCCTGCGGCATTTGATAGAAGGCGTTGGTAGCCATCATCGAGGACATGGGGCTTCCACGCATGCCCGTTTCCATCCGATTCATCGCCTGATCGGGGCTAACCTGAATATTGTCCTTCGAGGTGTCTGCCTGGAAGATCTGTGGCGTCACATCGTAGTCGTATTCAATGGCGTTGACGAAAGAATTCACATTCCCGCCGTTTCCATCGAGGAAAGTCTTCAAGGAAGCCAAGTCATTCGTCTTCGCGTCGCGAATATTGTCTGCAAGGGTCCTCAGTTTGGAGACGCCGACTTTTCCGTCGCTTGGCTTCTCACTGCTAGCGGCTTCGACTTGCGCAGACAGGGCACTGGACATGTCCATCCCGCTCTTTTGAATGGTCAGCGGGTATGCGCCCAGGGTTTCTTCTTCTGTTTGGGCGATGTATGCGTTCGTGCCGTTCGCAAGGGCCAAGATCGCGGCGATACCGATGATTCCGATGGACCCCGCGAAAGAGGTCATCAGGGTACGGCCCTTCTTCGTCATCAGGTTATTAAAGGACAGGGAAAGCGCGGTCAGGAAGCCCATCGAGGTGCGACGTACCGGCTTGGCCTCGCGAACTTCTTCGGTACCGGGGACGAAGGGACGAGAATCGGCGACAACTTCACCATCCGCAAGCTCGACAATACGCGTTGCGTATTGGTGCGCAAGCTCCGGGTTGTGGGTCACCATGATGACCAGACGGTCCTGAGCGACGTCTCGCAGGAGGTCCATGACCTGAACGCTGGTCTTAGAGTCAAGAGCACCGGTCGGTTCGTCTGCCAAGAGAATTTCAGGATCGTTGATCAGGGCGCGCGCGATGGCGACGCGCTGCATCTGACCGCCAGAAAGCTGCGAGGGCTTCTTCCCGACGTGCTCGGCCAGCCCGACGCGTTCCAGGGCTTCCATCGCACGCTTGCGGCGTTCGCCTCGGGAGACGCCGGAAAGGGTCAGTGCCAACTCAACGTTGGACAAGATGGTCTGGTGCGGGATCAGGTTGTAGGACTGAAAAACGAAGCCAATGCGGTTGTTGCGGTAAGCATCCCAATCGCGTGCTTTGTAGTCCTTCGTTGAAATTCCATCGATAACCAGGTCACCGCTTTGGAAATGGTCAAGGCCACCAACAACGTTGAGCATTGTCGTTTTACCCGAACCCGACTGGCCCAGAACCGCGACGAATTCGCTATCTCGGAAGGCGACCGAAACGTCATTGAGTGCGACCTGGCGTAGGTTTGCCGTTTCGTAGATCTTGACGATGTTGCGCAGTTCAAGCACTGGGAATCCTTCGACCGTTCATTGCTGACCTTTTAAAGGCTAACAAAATCGTTGGTTGGGGGATACCGGGGATTCCCCTGGTTGACGGCTAAAACCCCGGATCAGTGGGAATTCGATTGCCCCGAGACCAGAAGAATCTCCTCGTTATCAAGTCGAGCAAGAGCTCCTTCTAGGGCTGATGAAGAGAAGATGCCCTCATCACGAGCCTGAAGAAGAGCATCACGCTGAGCCTGAATCGCTTCAAGTGCCAGCTCGCGAATCTGATCGCGAGTGAAGGAGCGTTCAACTTCCTCTTCGCTCATTTCCACGGGAATGGCCTTGTTTTCCCCGTCGGTGTCAGGGAGAGGCTCGCTCGAAGCCGGCAAAGAAGGAGCAGATTGCAGGTCGACAACATTGCCCAGGCGTGACAGGGTTCGTGAAACTCCAGCAGACAAAAGTGTCTGAGCGTCAACTTCCTTGATTGCCTGGGCCAGAGCCGTATCCACGAGTGCGGAACTCATGACCTGTCGAAGTTCTTCGCGTTCTTCTTCACTGATATCGGCAGAGGCCATCTTGGGCTTGATCAAGCGGATCAGCCACGGCAGCGAAAGCCCTTGAATAACCAGCGCACCAGATGCGATGAAGAGGGCGATCGTCAGAAGGAAGGAACGCATGGGCGCTGCGGCGGAAATCGTTTGTGCTGCGGCAAGAGTGATGGCTCCGCGCATTCCGGACCAGATAATGACACTGGCTTCACGCGGCCCAAGCGGCTCTTTTTCAAAGTAATCGATGTCGGATCGGCGCACTGCGTGTTGCCGCTCGGCAATTTTGAGGCGGCGCCGCCAGCGGGCCATGGTTTTGATCCACTGTTCTTCACTGAGGTTTCGGCATGCCAGAACCTCGCTGTCCACGGTGCAGGCCTGCGCCATTCGCTGCTCGAAGGCTTCGAGGCGCCCAGCCTCGGCCTCGTAGCGCCTCTTACGGTGCTTGCTGCGGTGGTCGAGCCAAGTGAGCATGAGTGCGATGAAGAGTGCACGGATCAGCATAATGAGACTGCCCGCAATAACGGCAATCACGGCGGCTCGCGCCAGTCCGCCGCCATCTCCATCGGTGTCTTCAATGATGCCAAAAGCTTGAAGTCCCATAGCCAAGAAGATCCCACTCTCAAGCATGAGAGTCATGGTTGACCAATTTTGCTGCGAAAAACGCCTATTTTGCGCGGAAATCATGCCTGCGCGACGGCCGGAAACAACAAGACCGGCAACGACCGCGGCAACCAATCCCGAGCCACCCACATGCTCGGCAGGGATCGAAGCAATGAAAGGCATTGCAAAGGAAAAGACCGTATCCGTCGACGGATCTTTGATGATCGAACGAATCCGAACCCCCACTTCACCGACGATTAAGCCGACCACAATGGCGATGCCAAGGGCAACGAGGACACGACCCGTGAGCAGTGCGGGATTGAGGGCACCGTTATCGGCGGCAAGCCCAGCGTTCATCGCTGCAGCGAGAAGCACCAGTGAAGTGGCGTCATTGAAGAGGCCTTCGCCTTCAAGCACTGTAATGATGCGGTGCGAGACGCCGCTGCGCTTGGCAATGGTGACGGCGACCGCGTCGGTGGGAGATAAAACTGCTCCCAGCGCCACGCCCCACGCCAGTGAAATCTGCGGAACCATCCAGTTGATGAGGAAACCAATGGCGAATGAGGAGATAAACACCAACGGAATAGCAAGCATTGCCACGGCTTGCATTTCTCGGCGGAAATCCATCGTTGGCATACGCACAGCCGCTGAAAATAGCAGGGGTGGAAGAATAATTTCCAAGATGATGTGCGGCGCGATTTCGATTGCCCCAACCTGCGGGAGGAAACCGATCGCCAGGCCGACAACCAGCAGAATCAGCGGCGACGCCACGCCCACCTTGGGTGCGATGAATTGGCATGCCACGATGATGAGCATTCCGGCCAGGGCTATAAGAAGGGGATCCACGAGTCAATTGTATTTCGAGCAACCCCACCAGCGCCGTTGCCATCTCACCACAGGCTACGCGCGCCGCGAACTCACGCGGCGTACCACGCCCCACCCGCCTGGCCTCGACACCAGCCTCGGATATCAAACAGATCCACACGAGCGGAGCACGTTGTACAATCGACGCATCGTTTCAAGGAGGTTCGCATGACAGCTTACAACCACTCGTCGGGGTACACCTACGGCACCGATGCCGTCCCCACATCCCCGCTCACACTCGAGGATCTACGCCAGATCGAGGCCGCCGCACACGTCCAGCCCGGTGACGCAGAGCTGCTCTCACGAGCAGAACCCATCCTGGCGCCGCATGCTATGGAAATGGTCGACACGTGGCGCGGAATTCTGGCTCAGAAGACATATCTGGCAGCCCATTCCGCGCACCCAGACGGGCAGCCGAACCCCGAGTACGCGCAGGCCTCGAAGCCGCGATTCGCCCAGTGGATCATCGACATGTGCACGCGCGAGCGGGATCAGGCGTGGTTGGACTACCAGTACCTGATCGGCGCACGGCATATGACTGCGGCGAAGAACGCGACGGATGGGGCAGACTCGACACCATTCGTGCCACTACGCTACGTGCTCGCTTTTATCGCTCCGACTGTGGAGGTCGGGCACCGTCTCCTCGCGGAGGGCTTCGAGGGCGAGGAACTGAGCGCCGTCCGCGATGCCTGGACTCGCGCTGTGACTGTCGCCGTGACAGTGTGGGCGTATGCCTACCGAGAGCACCCCGAGCAGTTCTGATCCGGCACTCGCCACCTACGACTCCCCCATCGGCCGCCTCACGCTGGCCGCGCGGGGCGGTGCGCTCGTCGGCTTGTGGGCGGCCGGGCAACGCTTCTTCGGTCGCTCCGTCGGCATCGACGAGGCTGTGGTGTGCTTTGCGCTCGACCTGACCTCGCCCAATTCCCGGGAGGTTGTTCTCGCCGAGGTCGGGTGGGACGAGGCCGACGCGCGAGCTCTTCGGGCGGCCGCCGGGTGGTTGGATGGTTATTTCGCGGGCGAGACCCCCTCCCCCGCCGCCGTTCCTCTCGCGCCTGCGGGCACGGACTTCCAGAGGCGCGTGTGGGAGGCGATGGACACTATCCCCTACGGTGCGACGCGCACCTACGGGCAGATCGTCACCCAGCTGCGCGAAGCAGGCACGCCCGCGTCAGCCCAGGCGGTCGGCGGCGCGGTCGGGCGCAATCCCCTACTCCTCATCCGCCCCTGCCACAGGGTCGTGGCGGCCGACTGCCCGGGCGGCTACGCAGCGGGAGGCGACGCAAAAGCCTGGCTGCTTGCGCACGAGGCAGCTACGGCCTCGTCGGTGAGCTGACTCAGTCGTTCGCCCGGTCGGCCTCGAGCGCTTCCTCGACCAGGGCCTCGTCGACGGGCAGAGCCTCGCGCGCATAAGCGGCAGCGTCGTCTTGAGTTGCGACGATTTGTTCCGCAATTGAATCAGCATCGCGGCGCAAACTGCTCGCATCAACGACCGAGGCTCGCGCAAGGGTCTGGGCCTCGGCACGATCGGCATCCGTGTACTCAAGGTCTTCGGCGTGCTTGCGTACCTGCACGCGGATTAGCTTGCGGCGCAGATTTTCTTCGCGGATTACCGAGGCGCGGTGGTGCAGCCACGCGATGGCAAGGACCACAAGGAGGGCGATTCCCAGGTAGCCGATGATCGGATACATGCCGCCAACCAATTTCTTGAATCCCATCAGTGAATTCGCATAACCTGTAGCGGTCACCCCTGTCAGAATCAGTCGCATGCGCTGATCCGAGCCGCCGGAGAAGCGTCGAGCTGTTGAGTAGAACAGAGAAAAGACCGTGTTGTAGATCAGGGCGAAAATGATGAGCGTATACAGGAGCGCGAAGGCCGGATGAATGCGCCGGGCGATCTCCAAAGTCGGCACTCCCACATCCCAGATGCGATCCATGTTGAGGAAAAGCGTCACCGCATCGGCCGCAATAACCAGTGCAATCAGCGCGCCACCCAAGCTCCCGGCCTTGCGTGCCACATCGATGCGCAGGACGGAACCTCCCAAAACGAAAGCCATCGCAATACCGTTGACCACGCAGAGTGCGAAGTAGTTGATTGTCGAGAGCCACAAGTTTGGAAGCGCGGGGGTGACGTTTTGTGCGGCAGCGTTGAGCTCGGTGATGCCTGGATGCGTGCGCGCCAGCGAGTAGATCGTCAAAATACTGATGGCGACAATGATCATCGGGGTGAAGACACCGATGACTTTCATGATGCGATCAAAATCAAGGAAGGCAGTGACGACAACCAAAACTGCGCAGATCGCACTTCCCGCCCATGCCGGGATTCCAAACTGTTGTTCTAGGTTCGCTCCCGCGCCAGAAAGCATGACGACGCCCATTGCAAAGCCCGAAAAGACCAGAACGACGTCAATCGCGCGACGAACCAGAGGTGGAGCAATGCGCTCAAAGACTTCATCGTGGTGGTCTGATCGGTAGTAGGACCCGAGCTGCAGGGCCACGACACCAAAGACGATGTTGAGAACGCCCAGGACGGCAATGCCGATCAGGCCCTTCGCTCCGAAAGAGAGGAAGTACTGCAGAAGGTCTTGACCACTGGCAAGGCCCGCACCAATGACAACGCCAACGTAAGCGAATGCGACAGAAAGGTACTGTTTGGGCACGCTTACTTCCCTTCGAGGAGCTGGATCGGCGGACGGGGTGCGTTCACGTGGTTGATCGGGGCATCGCTATCTGCGTAGCCCAAGCAGAAACCGGTGATCAGCTTGTAGTGCTGGGGAATCTCAAATTCCTGCTCAACTGGGCCACGCCAAGCCGAAAGCACACCGATTGCACACGAGTCGACGCCGTGGGCTTTCGCTGAAAGAAAGAGTGTTTGCAGCATGAGACCGGCGTCCATTGCGCTCCACGGGAGCATGTTTTCATGAACAAAAACAAAGCCCATGACGGGGGCATTGAAAGCGGAAACATTACGACGGTTCGCGTTGTCACGCCCCTCGTAGTCACGGCGCTCAACGCCGTATGCTCCGTAGACCAGTTTCGCGACCTCGACCTGAGGGGCTCGAAGTTCCTTCGGGTAGGGCTTCCAGACGGGGAAATCGCCATCGGGCAGTTCACGCTTGAGAGCAGTTTTGATCGTTGCGAAGCGCTTGTGGTGCTGGATGTCCAGGGTCTGGTTGAAACGTCGTACATATTCGTCGCGAAGGCGATCCGCACGCTCCCCCGTTGCCAATGCAACACGGAAGGCACGGGTATTCGACCAGCTGGGGGCCGTCGTCGCGTCCTTGAGGATCGCATCCAGGATGTCCTGCGGAATCTGCTGATCCGTGTATGCGCGGGTCGAGCGGCGCGAGGCCGCGAGCACGGAGAAGTCAGGGGCAGTGAAATTGGTAGCGTCAGTTGTCACTGTTCAAGCGTAGCGTGCTTGTGTCAGTTGGAGCCTGTTTCGATGGAAACTCGTTCCACGCGACGCTCCCGCACCTTCCCTGCCCTTTTTATCACACAAAGTCGTGAAAAAACACGCGCTATAACGCATAACATTTACCGACTTCATGTGAGGGAAGCACAACAGGCATGGCACAGGGCCAAACTGCATGTGGAGGGAGTGGAAAAACGAGCCGGCAGTCAGATCAGCTGGGCAACGTCATCCCGCCTAACACACGAAGTCACGAAAAGACACACGCTATAACGCATGACATTTACCGACTTCATGTGGAGGGAGCGGTGCGGAGCGCAGCTTCATGTGGAGGGAGCGGTGCGGAGCGCAGCTTCATGTGGAGGGAGCGGTGCGGAGCGCAGCTTCAT
>NZ_JAGYZL010000008.1:0-95561 GCF_018370895.1 Actinomyces sp. oral taxon 181 | reverse complement strand
ACCGCGCAATACACGCCCCAGCCACCCAGTTCTTCCCGCAAACACGGAATAATTCACTCATCGTTCCCCCAGTTGCGACAACGTCGTCGACCGCTACAAGTCCCACATCCTGAGGAATGGGCATTGATACGTACATGTGGCCACGCCGAGCTTCTCTGCGCTTATCTGAGTTCTTTCCCGCCTGCGAAGAGACCCAGGGGTCCAACCTGCAGATATCACGAACCTCTACCTCCACCGGCGCCGATAAACGAATTCCTTGAGCCACGCCATGGGCAATATGTGAGGTTACGGGATGGCCAAAGAAACGTCGTTTCCAACTGGATGGTGCAGGGACAATCCACAAACTTGCATGGGGCTGACCCACCGCAAGCATCCCGCTCTTTCCCAGGGCATCGCCAATAGTTTTTCCACATTCGAAAAGAAAAGGCGATAAATCTACGCGCCCGGAGTGTTTCGCGGCCAAAATAATGGACCGCATTGATCCGGAGTATTCACTCAGCGACCACAGCGGATATTCTGCCCAACCCGAATCGATAACTTCCCATGTCGGAACGAAGGACTGTGATAACCCAAAACATTGGTCACACAGGGTCTGATCCCACGCGCCACAGCCAGCGCAACTGCTGGGGATACACAAATTGGCCAACTCCCGAGCGGCCTCGTGAAAAACTCCCATAAAGGAAGATCAACACGAAAAGAAAGCAGACGCAGACCGCATAGGCAATCTGTGGAGAAAACGATTCAGCCGGGGAAGTTTACGTCGCGAAGATTTCCTTCAAGAGACTGCCATAGCGCCCCGGAACGAACCTGATAATTGCCGTCCTTCCCGCGGATCACCATCGTCGCTGAAGAGGAGCCTGCACTCAGTCGCTGAGTCCCAGTGGGAAGAGCAAGAACCGAGGGGAAACCACCGACGGGTACGGTCACCAAAGAAACTTCATCCACCTGATCATTACCCGCGCGAAGACCTCCTTGACGCACGGCAACAACCGTAGAACGCCCAGCCCACGACACATCATCGACGCCGGTCGACAAGCCAGCCAGGGGTTCGGGGTCAGTGAGCGCGATCGGCTCGCCACTGCCTCGGCGCTCAATTCCGGCAATCCAGGCACTTGTGGAGCCACCAACCTGACGGAGCAAAAGTGCGCGCGCGCCATCGGGAGAGATTCTCACCGCGCTCACCCCGTTCAGGGATTGATTTTCCGAGGCGATCGCCAAGTTCTGCCCGTCAATTCGCGAGGCCCTCAGGTTCCCTCCCCGAGGAATGTCCCACACCCAGCCGAAACGATCGATAGAAGGCGAATACTGGCCTTCAGAGCCATCCACTACCCGGGTCGCATTGGTTGAGGAATCCACCAGAACAAGACGATCATCCTCGCGCCAGGCCAGTAAGGAGGAAGAAACCGGAGAGACCGCCGGAAGCGAGGCAGACGACGAAGGAGTAATGGGAAGAATCCGAGTTGAAACGCTACGCCCGTCAATTCGAACCAAACCATTCGAGTTCAAAGCAACCGCGGAATCAAGATCAAAGGATGGCTGGGAAGGAAGCCCTGAGGAAGGAAGAGCCTCTCCCCCGACATTAATTTCGACGGAATTCACGCGGCCCGAGCGCTGAAGGGTTTGGGAAATCTCCCATGCCATCAACTGTTTCCCGCGATCATCGCTGGGAAGCGTGCCGTTCAAAGACACCTTCGCAACGTGGTCGGAGAGTTCAATACCTCCGGCTGAAATCGAGGTGCCCGAAGGGATTGCATTCACTAGGGCATCGGAGAGATGTGACTGCGGTCCAGCGATCAGCCCCTCGAGCATATGGGTTTCGACTCGGCGCGTGGGATACCAGCGCGGATCAGCAATCAGAGAATCACCGGTCGCTGATAGAAACATTAGCGAAACAAGTTCGTGCGATGCCGTAAATGATGCCTGAGAAACCACGACCCCATCCGCAGGCGCGTCAATACGCCACTGGCCATTCTCACGAACTAGGTGGAATCGCGCTTCAAGTGAGGAGGTTTCTGCCGGTGAAAGGACGCCATTTTGATCAACAGAGCCCACGCCGGTGGCTGTGATCGACGCATTCAGAGTATCCGTCTTCGAGGGGTCAAAGGAGTACGACACCTTCGGGGTTGAATCCGTCGAATAAATCGTCACTAACTTATGTGGGTCCCAGGTCTGCGCGGAGGAGCTGGTTAAGAAAAGACGCGCAGTTGCGTAGTCGTCAGAAGCTCCCGCAGCACAGGCCAAGAGAAAACTACTGAGCAGACTTTCCGGATCCGCATCAGCCACAGGACCGCCCGCTGCCAAATCAACCGGCTGAGCATTGGGGGCATCGACATCAAAGGGCGAAGGAGAGGAGGAAGTTGGCAAAGAGGTGCAGGCAGCCAGAGAAAGGCTGCTGAGAATAGCCACAACAGCAAGACACAGTCGCTGATTCATCTTCACTCCTTTTCCCATAGTTCTAAGGGATCGCTTGAAATCGCTGTCCCAACTTTCTTGGGAAGGGTCATCATGAAAGAGGATCCAACTCCAATCTCGCCCCACGCAGTTAATGTTCCCCCGTGAAGAACAACGTCTTCCAAGGAAATGGCCAAGCCCAGACCCGTTCCTCCGGTGGTACGTGTTCTCGCAGGATCCGCACGGTAAAAGCGGTCAAAAACTCGCTCAACCGTTGCCGGTTCCATCCCGACGCCATGGTCACGCACGCGTACCGCGACAGCGGTTTCATTCGAAGCAATGGTCACAACAACTGGTCGAGATTCTGCGTGTTCATAAGCGTTGACCAAGAGATTGCGAATGACACGTTCGATACGTCGATCATCAATTTCTGCCGTGCAATGATGCGTCGGCGCATTGACAATAACCTCCACTCCCAAGCGCTGCGCAAGCTCACTGTTTGCGTTAACAACGCGCGTGACCAATCCGCGAAGATCAATGCTTTCCGCAGTGAGGTCGACAGATTGGGCATCGTGACGCGAGATCTCTAGGAGATCAGCCAGCATGGAATCGAATCGCTCAACCTGTTCATGAAGTAGTTCTGCACTCCGAGTGGTCACAGGATCAAAATTCTTACGTTGATCCCAGATCATTTCTTCCGCCATACGAATTGTCGTCAGTGGCGTGCGGAGTTCGTGAGAGACATCAGAGACGAAGCGCTGCTGAAGCCGAGAGAGCTCGTCATATTCATCAATTTTCTTCTCGAGCGATTCAGCCATGTTATTGAAGGCACGCCCAAGATTTGCCATCTCATCACTACCGCGGGCATCGCTGCTGTCAATTCGCACATCAAGATTTCCTTCAGCAAGCTTTCCTGCCGCTGTTGCAGTACGACGTACCGGTCCCAAAATGTGATAGATCAGAATGAAGGTGATGATCGGGATTAACAGCAAGAACGGAATCCCAGCAAAGATCAAGATCCCCATAACGGTGTCAATGCGTTCTTGGTCTGCTTGAAGCGAATAAACGATATACAGCTGGTGGGTTCCTGCTCGCGGTACCTGAACGTTAGTCCCCACAAGAATTGCAGGCACTCGCTGGTTCGCATCACGCGCGGAAGGAATTGAGACTGATTGCCATTGAGGATCCGTTGATCCCGCTACAGCATTTTTCATCTCTTCACTAATGACGCCTAAGACCGTGGGGTCAACAATCTCATTAATCCGAAGCGATTGAGATTGAGATTCAGAGCGTAGAAGTAGAACAGAAACCGCCCCAGTACCCGAGGCAGAAACACGTAAGGAGGTTGCAAGCTGCCGGGTTGATTCTTGAATCTGATCGGGAGTGCTGGCTGTTGACTGGTCGAAAACCGATTGCGCAGTCGAAAAACGCAAAGCCGCATCCGAAAGCACTGCGGTTCGCCGAGATTCAAAAACGCTACTGCGCAGCTGGGTAGCAACAATTGTTCCCGCGACAAGAATGAGCACCATCGACACCGCGGCAAGGTACGAAGCCGCTCGCAAAGAAGCGGAATTACGAATTGCTTTCAGTGCTTCCCACTGAGAAATACGTTCCCAGCCACGCCACTGTCGAAGGGGTCGGAAGAGGCGTTGAAGAAAAAGAAGGACGCGCTCCAGAGGCGCAACATGAGACTCAGGAACAGGGGGCGTCGAGAGTACTCCCCCATCTCCGCCTATCATGACGAGGCGTTGCCAGCGCGGTAGCCCACTCCGCGGACAGTCACAACGACCTCGGGATTATCCGGGTCACGCTCGACTTTTGAACGCAGACGCTGGACATGGACGTTCACCAAGCGAGTGTCTGCAGCGTGGCGGTAGCCCCACACAGATTCAAGCAACTCTTCGCGGGAGAATACCTTCCACGGGGAACGTGCAAGAGTCACAAGCAGGTCAAATTCAAGCGGTGTTAAAGGCAATTCTTGGCCGCCACGATGCACACTATGGCCCTGAACATCGATCACAAGATCCCCAAGACGAACTAGCTCTTCACCACTGTCATCTCGCCCTCGCAGTCGTGCGCGAACACGCGCGACTAGTTCTTTGGGCTTAAAAGGTTTAGGAACGTAGTCGTCTGCCCCGGCTTCAAGACCTGCGACAACATCTGTTGTATCGGATCGAGCAGTCAGCATCACAATGGGAACATCAGATTCCCTGCGAATCTGGCGGCAGATTTCAATCCCATCAACGTTTGGAAGCATGAGGTCCAGAAGGACAAGATCCGGTGAAACTTCATGGAAAACATCAAGGGCTTGCGCTCCATCTGCGCAATCAGCGACCTCGAAACCTTCAGCATGAAGCATGATTCCGATCATTTCGGAAAGCGCGACATCGTCGTCAACGACCAGGATCCGTGAACTCATGTAACGATTGTGTCACGAAACTGACAGGTGTGTCGAAAAGACTCGGCGAATCTTCACAACATAACAAATACTGAAGACGCGCTGACTACTTCCTCAGTTCTTTCTGATTAGTTGAATGCATGGCACAATATTCGGGAAGACACGTGTCACCTATATAGGAGTAATAATGTCTGATCCTCAGGGAGCTCCCACGAATGATCCGTGGGCACCCCAGTCATCTTCTTCTCAGAATTCTCCCCAGGGTTCTGTTCCCTCAACACCTCAGGTTCCTCAGACTCCTCAGGCTCAGCAGCCTTGGGGTGCACCTGAGCAGCCCGCACAGCCCCAGCAGGCTCAGCAGCCTTGGGGTGCACCTGAGCAGCCCGCACAACCTCAGCAGGCTCAGCAGCCTTGGGGCGCGCCCGAGCAGCCCGCACAGCCCCAGCAGCAGTGGGGCGCGGCGCCTCAGCCCGATGCCGCATGGCAGGGCACCCAGGCTCAGGGTGGCACCGCATGGACCGTTGCGCAGCCCGGAATTATCCCGCTCCGTCCGCTGACCGTTGGGGAGCTCTTCAATGGCGCCTTCCAGGCGGTTCGCGTTAACCCGCAAACCATGTTTGGTTTTGCCTTTGCGATTATGGCGGTCGTCGGTCTTGTTCAGGCCTTCTTCGCTTCCTCTTCGACGTCGTCACTGACTCGCGCAATGTCCTCCGGAGATCCCCAAGAGTTGTTCGACTCGCTGGGCAGCAGCATGGGTTCCTTGGTCACAAGCGGACTTACCATGCTCGCAACCGCGTTCCTTTCAGGCATGCTGGCACTGACGGTGTGGGATGCAGTCCTCGGACGCAAGTCTTCTCCTGCGGACGCATGGCACCGTTTCTCGCCGCGCTTCGTCCCGGTTCTTCTGGCAACCTTCCTCATCGGCATCATTGAGTTCGTGTTGATCGTAGTAGTCCTGCTGGTCTTCATGATCCCCTTCTTCCTTGTGCTTGTTAACGCAGCTTCGGCTCGTAGCTACGATTCTGCGGGTGCAGGCATTGGTGGAGCCCTTTCAATCCTCTTCCTCATGATCGTGGCTCTGATCGTGGTCGCCTGCTTCTTGGCTGTGAAGTTCGCATTCACCTCAAGCGCAGTCGTCCTTGAAGGACTCGGCCCGGTCGATGCCCTCAAGCGTTCCTGGTCACTGTCGAAGGGTTCCTTCTGGCGAATCCTGGGCCGCATCTGGCTCATCGGTATCGTTACCGGTTTGATCTCCGGAGTTCTGGGCGCCGTTGTCGGTGCAATTCTGGGCGTTGGCGCTAATGCTGCTGACTCGGTTGGCTTGCTCGTCGCCTTCTCGGCTTTCTTGAGCGCACTGCTGTCGGCGGTTGTGATCCCGGTTCAATCATCCTTCTACACTCTGATGTACTTGGATGAGCGTATGCGCAAGGAGAACCTTGCTCCCATGATTGCTCAGGAAGCTTCCCGCGCCTGATGTTTTTCTGTGAAGCTCCGCTGACACCCGACGACGAGGAAGCTCGCGCATGGGTGTCGGCGGAGCTTTCGCGTCCCGACTACCTACCCACCCCACCTTCCGCGTTATCGCGCTTCTTCGACTGGCTTATTCAACACCTGGTGAGCGGTGCCAGTAAGGCTGCACCTGTCGGTTTCCCCATTGAAGGTTTCTTTATCTTCCTCTTATTCGTGATACTCGCGATCATCGCAATCATCGTCATCACCCACCCGATCCGCCTGCGCCGCCGCATGCGACGAACTGCTGTGTTTGACTCCGATTCCACGCTTTCGCTACGCGATGTCATGAAGCGGATTGACGAGGCTCGTGCAAGCGGAGATCTCGATGCTACGTTGATCTGGTCCTACCGACTATTTGTGCTCTACTTAGCTCGCGACAGCATTCTTCGAGATACTCCCGGTCTTACAGCGGACGAGGCTGGCCGAGCAGCTCAAAATGCTTTTCCCTTCCTCACCGCCCCCATTACCTCCGCAACTTCCGTCTTCGCCTCGGTACGTTACGGTGAAGGCCACGCAAGCGCAGAGGACTGCGCGGGGATGGACCAGCTTATTGCTGCCTATTCACAGAACAAGAAGCAGGCAGTGCACGCATGAAAGCAACTCAAAGCACTGTCGTTTCGCCAACTGCCCGCCAGCGTTGGACGCGAATGCGCCCACTGGTCATCATCATCTTTTTGGGACTGTTGTTTGTCATCGCAACTGCGTTGATACCCCGCTACGAAAAAGATAGCGAAACCCTCTCGCCAAATAACCCTGGGAATTCTGGCGCCCAAGCTCTTGTCCAAACGCTGCGTCACCACGGTATTAAGGTCGTCAAAGTCACCTCCGCACGCGAGCTTATTGCACGCTCAACACCGGACTCGACTGCTGTGATTACCTATCCTGGCTACATGCCCGACGCCACCGCAAAAGCCATCGATGAGAAAGTCCATCGGGTCGTCTATCTTCTGTCCCACTACGGTTCAGATCTTGATACCCCCTCCGTTGAAGTGACGACTTCAAAGACGACAAGTGCGACAGAGACGCTTTCTGCAGAATGCACTTCTGAACCTGCACAGAAAGCTCAAACTCTGCTCAATAACAGTGGGCAGCTTGTTACCACCACCGAAGTCGGATGGACCAAGTGTTTCCCCGCAGATGACGCCTACGCCTACCTTGAAAAGAACGAGGGCGATCATTTCCGTGCGATCATCGCCGATGGAGCTATCGCGTCAAATCAATGGGTTGATAGTGATGGCAATGCCGCACTTCTTATCAATGCGATGGCGCAGAAACCAACCATCTACTGGTATGACGGCAGCAAAGACAACGTCCTAGCCAGCGACACGGTAGACACTCTTGAGCCCCAGTGGCTAATCCCAATCCTTTCGCTGATCGGCATCGGAATTACCGTCATCGGTTTTTCTCGAGGCCAACGATTGGGACGTCTGGTCCCCGAAGATCTGCCCTCTTATGTCCCTTCATCAGAGACAACGAAGGGCCGCGGACGTCTCATGGCAACGCAGAAGCAACATGCTCATGCGGCGCGCCTCTTGCGCATCGAGGCCGTAACGACAATCGCCAAGCGCCTGGGAATCGACCCGAAAGCACCGCGAGCCACCCTAGAACACGCACTTGCAGCGCGAGGATTGCTGACCGCGCAGGTGAGTGATTTACTGTGGGGTCCGCCCCCAACAAACAACTCTGAACTGGTCGAATTGGCCGAAGCACTATCCGCGCTCACACAGGAGATTGAGTATCAATGACAAGCCCCGAACTACCGCCCCAGGGGCGTGATGCCCGTGACGCTCTGGTTTCCCTGCATTCGGAAATCGGCAAGGCAGTCGTCGGCCAAGAAGGCGCACTCACCGGCCTGATCATCGCCCTGGTAGCCGATGGACACGTCTTACTTGAAGGCGTTCCCGGCGTTGCAAAGACGCTCTTGGTTCGAACCCTTGCTCGATGCATCGATTTGACCATGACACGTGTCCAATTCACCCCAGACCTCATGCCCGCCGATATCACGGGTTCTTTGGTGTGGGACAACGGCAAGAGCGAGTTCGAGTTCCGCCCGGGACCGATCTTCACCAATCTTCTTCTGGCCGATGAAATTAACCGAACTCCCCCCAAGACCCAATCTGCGCTCTTGGAAGCTATGGAAGAGCATCAGGTCAGCGTCGATGGTCATACCCGCCCACTGGCCTCGCCCTTCATGGTGATCGCCACCCAGAACCCTGTCGAATACGAGGGCACCTATCCCCTTCCCGAGGCCCAGCTCGACCGTTTCTTACTCAAGCTTGATCTGCCTCTGCCCTCTCGCGAGGACGAATTCAATATTCTTCTTCGCCACCAAAATGGTTTCAATCCTCTGGATTTGGGCAGTGCTGATCTGCACCCGGTCGCAAATGCCTCAGATATCTTGACGGCTCGCGAGCAGGCAGAACACATCGAGGTCTCCCCCGCGGTTTTGACCTACATGGTCGATCTGATCCGCGCGACCCGAACCTCTCCCGCTGTCCGCATCGGTGTCTCTCCTCGTGGTGCAACCGCATTACTTCGCGTGTGCCGCGTCTGGGCGTTCCTTCAGGGACGTTCTTTTGTCACTCCTGATGATGTCAAGGCAATGGCTGACTCTGTTCTTGCACACCGCCTGAGCATGAAGGCGGAAGCAGAATTGGAAGGCTTGAACGCTCACTCTGTCATCGCCTCGATCCTCGAGCAGGTCCCGGTTCCTCGCTGATGGCACTGTCTTGGCGCGCGAGTATCCCCATTTTCTTGGGGGTCATTCCACTGTTTTTCTTCCCGACATGGGGTTTCATTGTCGGGTGGGTTGTTCTGTGCGCATGCCTGTGGGCCTTTGACGCTTACCTTGCGCCTTCCCCCAGGCAGTTGGTCATTGAGCGCTCCATTGACACTCCTATCGCAATGGATTCTCCCGGTCATTCGCGCCTTTCTCTGCGCTCGGCGCTCCCCATGCGCGTCGATGTGAGGGATGCGTGGCCACCCTCGGCACACCCCATGCCCTATTCACATTCGTGTGAGCTCGAAGCAGACGTTCCGATGCCGCTGACGACGATCTTGCAACTGGAGCGTCGTGGAAGCGTTCGCGCCGACTACGTGACGATTCGCTCCTGGGGTCCTCTGCGAATGGCCGCCCGTCAGACCTCGATTGCGGCGCCACTGACCCTGACCGCGCTTCCTCCGTTCCGCGCGAAGCGTCTTCTTCCTTCTCGCCTTGCGCGTCTCCATGAGCTTGAGGGAACAACCGCCACAATTCTTCGAGGCCCAGGAACGGAATTTGATTCTTTGCGCGAGTACGTCCGCGGAGACGATCCGCGCGATATCGACTGGCGAGCCTCGGCGCGCTCAAAAGATTTGGTTGTGCGCACGTGGCGACCCGAACGCGACCGTCACGTCATGATCGTTGTCGACACCGGTCGTTCGGGTGCAATGCTCTTGGGCGAGCCTCAGGAAAAAGACTTGGGAGACAAGGACCTGGTCGAGTTGGGTGTCGCACCTCGTTTGGATGCTGAGATCGAGGCGGCACTCTTGCTGGGGGTTCTGGCTGACCGCGCCGGAGATCAAGTTCATCTGCTTGCTCTGGACCGCAGTATCCACGAAGATCTTGCCCAGGCACGTGGGGGGAATTTGATTAGCGAGGCCGCGCAGGCTTTCTCTCGCGTCCAGCCTTCCCTTCTTCCACTGGATTGGCAGATGGTCGTCTCCTCGGTTGAGAAGCGCATGCATCACCCGGGGCTTGTCGTCCTTCTGACCGAGATCCCTCCCGCAGCTACAGACGCCGATTTTTCCGAGGCAATTGCCGCGCTCAGCAAGCGCCACCGAGTAGTTGTCGCGGGCGCACGCGACCCCGAGCTTGGCCGAATGGAACGCGATTGGAGCGATGCAGCTTCTGCCTTCACTGCTGCCGCGGCAAGCGCGACGATCCGCGATCTTGATGCTGGTGCGAATGATGCTCGCGCGCTTGGCGCTTATGTCGTTGATTGTGATGCGGGCTTCTTGCCTGCACGTCTGGCAGATACGTACATTGCACTGAAGAAGGCCGGAAAGCTCTAAGCCTTCCTTAGATCACAGGTGTTGCGTAACCGGCGTCTTCGTCAAGGTCGCCGCTCACTCCCGCGCGATAGGCACGTCCACCGGCCACGAAGGTGTAGATCCACACGCCCGCGGTCAAAGTCACACCGCAGGTAATCTTCAGCCACAGTGGAAGATTAGACGGGGTGACAAAACCTTCGATGGCTCCGCACAAGAAGAGCAAGATCACCATTCCCAAGCCAACAGTGATCATCGAACGCCCCGCTTCGCCGAGCGCCTGGCCTCGAGTCTTTCGCCCAGGAACAAGCCACGCCCAGAAGAGGCGTAAGCCCGCTGCGGTTGAGATCCAAATTGCTGTCAGTTCCGGGATGCCGTGGGGAAGGATAAAACTGAAAAAGTGCGCGGGGCCGGCATAGTGAATGACAACCGCAGCGGAAATTCCTAGGTTTTGAGCATTCCCCCACAAAGCCATAATTGGATAAAATCCAGTGATTCCACCTGCAACGACACGCAAGGCAATGAAGGCGTTATTCGTCCACACATAGGACATGAAAGATGCGTTGGTGTCTTGGCTGTAGTAACTGGAAAATTGTGTTGTCGCGTAGTTCTTCAGGTGTTCCGGGCTTCCCAGCATTGAGAAGGCTGCGGGGTCACGCAAGATCCACCACGTCTGCAACGCTGTCATCGCGATGAAAATGAGCATGATCGCAATCGTGACATAGCGGATTCGATACAGGGCTGCCGGAAGATCATGACGGAACCAACGCGAAATCGCCCACAGGCTCGCTCCGGAAGTTCCCGTCAATCGAGCTCGTGCGTGCAAGAGCTCACCAGAGAGATAGGAAATCACATCCTGGTCCGGGTTTTGCGAACGTACTTTCGCAAGATCAGCGGTGACCTGCCGATAAAGCACTGAAAGCTCATCAATTTCTGGTCCCGTCAATCGACGCGAATGCGCCAATTGATGAAAACGATTCCAATGGCGCATATGTGAAGCTTTTAGTGCGTCGATATCCATACAAGATATAGTGTCATACATGAGCGAGCTTCCTGTAAACGTCCAACGAATTTCTGATGAATCTTTCATCAGCGGTGAGGGCGTCAAACTCGATCTCAAACCAGCTTCTCCTTTTGTCAGGGCCGCTGCTTTCCTCATAGACCTGACCCTGTATGTTGGAGCTCTTTTCGTTCTTACGTGCATTTTTACCGCTGTCACCGCTGGGTACGCCGTCCCGTCAACCTTGGCGAAGGCATTGAACGTTATCGATATTTTCTTGTCTTTAGTAGTCCTCCCCTTTGTCATTGAGGCCTTCACCCACGGTTATTCCCTTGGCAAGTGGGCTTTTAACCTAAAAGTTGTGCGTCGGGATGGCGGGATTATCACCGCCCGTCACGCCTTCGTCCGCGCAATGACTGCAGTGGTGGAAACCTACATGCTCTTCGGCCTGTTGTCTTTCATGGCAACGGTCTTCTCTCCGCGAGCGACACGCCTAGGAGACATCGCAGCAGGGACCATGGTTATTCAGGTTCCCGAAGCTGTCTTCTATCCGCCGCTGGTGATGCCCCCCGACTGTGCTGAGTGGGCGTCTCACGCGCAAGTTCTTCCGATCCCGGATGAGCTGCACTTTGAGTGTATGAATTTCCTGCACAATAATCGTCAGATTCTTGATCAACTACGTCTGTCGATCGCAACGTCCTTGGCGGGACGAGTTTCGGCTTTTGTTTCACCCAAGCCGCCAACAAATATTCACCCCGAGCGTTTCCTTGCAGCGGTTCTTGTCGTTCTGCGCGACCGGGAGTACGCGAAGGAACTCAAGCGACAAGACATCCTTGAAGCTCGTCGGCAACAGGTGGAAGCAGTCCCCTTCGAGGTCTAGCACAACGCAGGCAGCCCTCTTATTCCTGATCGAATTATTCCTGATCGGAAGAAGGCTCCTCAGTGATCAATTTAAACTGAGCTCGGCGACGGGCCCAGGGCGAATTTGGATCCAGGGGGCTGGAGGATTCGGCCTCGTGAGAGCTGGTCGCTTGGGCGAAGGGGCCAAGCTCAGCGTGCGCCGCGGCCCTAGCAGCCGTTTTCGGGGCAGATGCAGGCTGAGCAGGAGTCTGGGTTTCCGCGGCGTCAGCGCGCTCTGAGCGGTTTCGGGTGTGTGCTGCAGCTTGGCGAACGGCATCGACAAGAGCCATAAGGTCATCCCCCGATGGAGGTGCCGGTTCGAAGGTCGTCTGAAGACGCACGATCTGCCAACCACGCGGGACGGTCAAACTGTTTGCATGGTGCTCACACAGGTCATAGGCATTGGGGTCTGCAGCCGCAGAAAGCGAACCGACAACAGCAGTCGAATCCGAATAATCGTAGGTGAGTGTAGCTACAGCAGGCCTCGAGCAGCCGGGCTTAGAACAGTGTCGAACCGAGATCACCGCTCTACAATACGGCATTTTCTATTCCTATTGCGTGCCCTTCGTCGGCAGGTCCTCAGCTCGAGCGCCCAGCTGAGCGATACCCTTATGTGTATGGCTCTCCCATCAGCTTTTCCCCGCACCCATGACCGCCATGGCCGCACCCCGCGCTATGTGCGTCTTTTCCCTGGGCTTCCCGTGTGGAAAACACGTCGAGAGACTTTTGATTCGACCGTTGCCCTTGTGATTAGCGAGCTCACCGAGCGCTGGCCTGAGGTTGCAACAATCGAGTTCGCAACCGAGGACGTTCCTCCCTCAGATCCAGCTCCTTGGGAAGACCACGGGGTAGTTTTAGCCCGCGTCTTTCCCGCGGACCGACGTAAGGGGCTGGGAGACCGCATTGTTCTTTACCGGCTTCCCATCACCATGAGGATTCCTCCGGCAGACCTCTATTCGGCATTGCGCGCACTCATTGCCGAGCGCGTCTCGCATATCCTCTACATCTCACCAGAGGAACTTGATTCCCTTTCCTAAGCGTCCTGGCGACCTCGCATTGCCGCTGCAAAAGGTGACAAAAGGGGCCACGGAGGCTTTGCGCAGGCACACTTTGAGCATGAGAGCATGCTTTGAGCGTGTGGATGCTCTTTGCAGGCTAGTGAACGGTGATCGAGGTCGATGCCTGCTCGACATCGTCTGCACTCAGCGGCCATACCGCACGAAGCACTCCACTGGGAGTTTTCGCTTCCACCTCAATCGCAATCGCAACATCACTGGGAGACTCTAGGCTTGTGTCCTGCGAGGGAAGATCCAGCACCGCCATCTTCCCGGCTTCGAGGGTTACCTGTTCATTTCCCAGTTGAAGCTGGACGCCGCTTTGAGAGTGCACCGAGGTGAGCAACAGATGGGAAGAAATCTCATTGACTCCACTGCCGCTCTCTTGCGCAGTCCCGCGTAGAATCGTCGAGCTCAAGCGCGAACGAACCAGCCCTTCCACCGTTGATGCAGAAGGTAGTTGAGCGTGAACGAGCCCCTGAGCGGAGCTCATGCCCGCGCGCATTCCCCAGCGCTGTCCTCCTGGGTATTCTTCCTGCTCGACATTCGTCACAACCTGAGCCACAAGCGGACGTTCGGCATGAACACGCAGGGTATAGCGTTCATCGGTGATTCCGTTGAGAGGAACATCAACGACCGTTCCCGCACTCACGTCCAATTCTCCGCCCGGCACATTAAAGGTGCCCGCATCACTGGTGTAGCTCAAGGCAACGTGAGTATCGGCCTCGTCATCTGCTGCCGAAGGGGGAACAAGAAGACGCAGGCTACTGCTCCCCTGCTTTGAAAGCCCAAGGAAAAGCTGGTCCTCCCTTGGCTTTGTGCCGCTCACGCTTGTCACGCCTTTGGGTACTTCTCCCTGCATTGCAGAGCTTTGCACCCAGGTTGCCACTCCTTGACCATCGGCGTGGATATGTACGGCCAGCGCGCTCTCTTCTGGGAAGAGTCCCCCTACCAGGACAGATTGAGTGGAGCGGGCCGGAATCGTCATCTGGTGTGGTTTGGCATCAATGGGGCCGTTCGCTCCATATCCCTCAAGGGTGACCACAGAAGGAGAGGAATTGGGATTTGCAAAGGTCACGACCAAGTCTTCACCACTGGTACTTGATCCCAAAACGCTCCACTGGTCATTCGCCGGCAATTGGCATGACGTCATACTCAGACCGCGAAGCTCTCCCCCGCCTTGGCCCATCACACCAAGCGTTGTAGGAAGGGTGTGCGCAGAGGCATCCGCACGTAGGATTGTCCATTCTCCACTGGTCTCACGTTCCCCGGCGGAATTCCACACTGAGGCCGCTGATACGCCTCCATCAAGGTGGAATGGGTCGACAATCCCCGCCGGACAGGCATAGTTAAGGGTTTCCGGGCGCGCGTGAACGACCTGGGGCGCAGGAAGTGAGGGTTCAGGCACGACTCTACCTATTCCCCACGAGGCGCCGCCTAGGAGTAACAGCGAGGCAGGGATGGCACCAATAGTGAGCAAGCGTTTTCTATTCGCCATCGTCTACTACGTCCTTCCTCCCTCGAAGAAGCCCACAAAGCATCACTGCGGCGGCAAGTGCGCACACGACTTTCCACGCCAGAACCCAGTTCGAGCGGTAGTTCAGTACGAGCTCACCTTCGGATGGAAGCGAAAATGCCGTTCCCCACTGATTCGTCGCTTCAGTTTGGTTCAAGCGCTGTCCATTGAGAGTTGCAACCCAATGCGAGTTCTGCCGTTCAGCAAGGCGAAGGACCCCGGGGCCCGAGACGCGTGTGCGAGCACCGATAGCACCGCTTGCGAGCTCTTCACACTGGGAGTCGGCCGACTCTGAGGCAAAGCACAGGCGCGCGGGCTTACGTCCATCTGGACGTACTCTCCATGCGCTCCCGGCCTCGGTTTCACCGATCTTCTCAATACCGGGCGTACGGTCCAGCGTTTGTGTAATGGAAGGCGCTGCGGGTCCCCCGGAGTGCACAATGATCGTATCGACGCCGTGAAGCGCTAAACGCTGGGAAGCAGAATCGTCGGGGAAAGACACCAAGGTCGCGATTGTCTCCCCCAATTCACTCCGCACGGGATCGCTGATGTTGTTCATCCTGTCACGGAGAGCCGCCCACGAGGCCACGCTGGAATGTTCACTCCATTGCGGGCCTGCGCCGCGCCAGATTCTGGCATCGAGGTCGCCATCGGCGCCGACGTTGAGCACAAGAACCCGAGCCTGCCGCGAAGAATTCTGTGCATAGCGGGAAACGAGAGGCACCTGTTCGCTGGTCGAGCGCGCGCTCCACTGCGCTGAGGGCAGTACCTCAATCCATGGGGATACCGCCAGTAAAAGGAGCGGGATCAGCCCAACACAGGCAACAAGTTTCCATCCTATGCGGGTCAGTTTTCTTTCCTTTTCGATGCCTTTGACGCAAAGCAATAAAGCGCAGATCAGGGCTAAAGCCTGAACGCTAAGCAGCGCTCCACCCCAAGCAAACAGCGGGCTATTTGCGGAATCGACAGGAATGTAAGACAGGGTTAACGCTGCAATACCGCTCACAAGCGCGATGCCCACGAGCACCGGAAGAGAAGCCGGGAAGAAAGAAGAGCCTCGGGAATGAAGAAGAAAACGCCCGACGCTCAGCAGCGTAACCAACCAGAGGCTCAGGAGAAGGAGCGCACAGACGCCAAGCCACGCCGCGGAAGAAGCTGCGGGTATCCCCCAGGCACCCAAGCCAAAGGGGGCACGCTCATAGGAAGCTGCGGCCTCGGCGGGAGCAAGAAGTGCGGGCCAGGCACGCCAGGCAATTGCATCGACAAAGAAAGGCAGACACAGAAGCAGGCCAGGAAGAGTTGCTGTGGCACGGTTGAGACCGCGCGAGAAAAGCACAAGTGCGCATACCCCAAGCAGCGGGTAAGCGGCGGTGATAATCAGCCCAACGATTGCTGCGCACGTCCACCGGCGACGCAAGATGACATGTTGATCACGTGGAAGAGAAAGGAGCAGGGCCACCCACAGGGGTAAAAATACGTGCACGGCAAGTGAGGCCAGTCTTCCGCTGGTCATTGCGAAAAGTGCACTGGGAAGGCATGCCCACAGACACATCAACGCCACTCGCAGCGAGCGCGATGATGTCAGGCGCATGCTGAGGACGTCCATATTCCACGCTGCCCACGCTGGGCTTAGGACGAGGAAGATGTAGAGCAGCACCGTTGGCGCGATACCTAGAAGTGCAAAGGGAGCGCTCAACGCGCTCAGAAGCTGGACAAGAGGGTCCACCGCGTGTACAGAGCCATCACCAGAAGGTAGCCAGCCGGACCACGCATAGCCCCATAGATCTAAGAAGCGGTCGGGAAGGTTGAGCCAGGCTCCCCCATTAACCGATCCCAGATCAGAACGGTAGATCCACAAAGTGAGCAAGAAGAGCGCAAGCGTCGTGACAACGCGAGGCGTCAGGTCGCTGCTCCGACGTTCAAGAAGCGAATCTTTCCACGAGGTCTGTTCCTCAACAACGTGAGCGCTCCGGTGCGTTCGGCGAATACGAGAAGCATCAAAGCGTCCTGTGAGCAGCGGGCGTAGTGAGGAACGTGGCTGGCCGGCACAGCGGGCATGACGCGCCCGTGCAGCCACAATATGCGGGATATGAGCAAAGAGGCCGAGCCACGCAAAGAAACGAGCATAGGCTGCGCGTGGGCGAGCGCTGAGCAGCAAGGCAAGGCAGCTCAGGGGAATCCAGAGCAGCGAAGCCAGACCCTGAACAGTGAGCAGCAGCGGGTTTGAAATGAGAGTCGCGAAATAGAACTCACTAGAACGTCGAGCTCGTAGTGCTGAGGCGCGCCGAAGGTTTTGCGGCGAGGAGACCTGCAGGTGGGTCAGGTGGGCATTGGGGGCCGCAACAACGCGGTGGCCTGCTCGGTGAATCCTCCAGCAAAGCTCAAGTCCTTCGTTGTACGGACCGAGCGCTCGATCGAAACCACCGACCTGGTTAAAGACGGAGGAAGCCACCAGAAGACCTGCACTACCACCGGCAAGAACATCAGTGACGCCGTCGTACTGTCCCTGGTCGATTTCTCCATCCAGAACAAACGGAACGCGCCTTCCCGAGGCTGTTGTATGGATTCCAACTTCTGCAAGAGTCCCATCAGCGTGGAAAACCTTTGGAGTTACGGCAGCAATGGATGCCCCTGCCTCGGTAGCTGCAAGCTGCTCCTCCAGACAGGCAGGCGCCGGTAGACAATCATCATGGAGGATCCACAGCCAATCGCTTGCAGTGATTACCTGCGAGGCAGCGTGGTCTTTGGTGGCTTTCGCAAGGGCATCGCTGATGTTGCGCGCACGCCCAACTGAGATCAGCAGTGCATTGTCAGGGAGGTCTTCAGCGACGACGACCTGTCCCGAGGCCAAAGGAGAAGTTCGGGGGGCACGCACATCGCAGACGATCAAGTGATCGACTGGGCGACTCTGTGCAGCTAGTGCATCAAGAAGCGAACGCAGCTCGGGGGTCATTCCCCGAGCGACGATGATGGCTGCGACTGTCCCCCGCGAAAAGGGGATGCCCCGAGCCATTAGATGGCCGAGCGGCGCAGTCGACGACGTTCGCGCTCTGACAGGCCACCCCAAATTCCGAAGCGTTCATCATTCGCCAATGCGTATTCAAGGCATTGCTGGCGAACCTCGCAAGATTGGCACACGGCCTTTGCTTCACGAGTCGAACCTCCCTTTTCAGGGAAGAAGGCTTCAGGGTCAGTCTGAGCACACAGTGCGTGCTGCTGCCAGGCTAGGGGACCGTCAGAGAAGGGAAGAGCTTCAACATCGGCGTCAGACCACTCAATAGGGCCATCACCCAGAATGTTCCACACGGTAGTACCCCCTCTGTGTGATGAGATGTAACAAAAAGGTCAATACGAGAATTACACGCGTGTCGTTTCCACCTGTCAAGCGGATTAAGGATAAAGGGAATGCAGGCTGAAGGCGTTCAAAACAGAGCACGAATTGATAGTTTACGCAAGTCCAAAAGCGCAGAAATCCGCGCTTTCCGCGGAATTCCAAGGAAACCTGAACGTAAAGCTGAACACTTGCTGTAAATATTGGGCAAAAACAGCACATTTACAGCCTTTCCGCTACCCTTTTTCTATGCAAGCCATCTCACATTTTCTCTCGACAATCCAAAGGGCGAATCATCCAATTTTGACCCACTATCACAGTTTTCGAGATGAGATTTCGGGCCCTGTCGCTTCTCGTTGGGTCTCAAAAATGGCAAATTTACTTGCTTCCGACCTCAGTAACGACCTGTTCGGAAATACTGACACCCCCTCTAGCATTCTGATTGAGCTACCAGCGGGCTGGCAGGCAACGTTTTGGCAGGTCAGCGGGGATTTAATGGGCTGGGAAACCCAAAACACCCCTTTCTCCCAGCATTTATCCAGTAATGCTTTCAGCTTCGATGTGCACGTCAGTAATGAACTCGTGGCCCTCGAAGCAAGCACTGCAGCATGGCGCCTAGCTCATTCCACCGCTCCCCTGGCTATGCGCTGGAGAGGCCCTTTACCCTCCGGGATCCTTGATACACTATCCGAGCTCATGGCTCAAAGCGATCAATTCGAGTACGAGACACTGGACAGCGCTCCTTCCATGAAGGATTACCAAGCGCAGATCAACTCTGACGAAGAGACTCTTCTCAAGGAGGTTTCGGCGCAGGGACAACCCACGCGCCTGGGTCTCTACTGTGAAAGCTTCCCAAGCGCTCCCCTACTCACGCGTCTATGGATGGATGGACACAGCATCGTGATCGTCAACAAGTCTCACTACAGCGTCGAAAAGGCGCAGGAAATTTTCGCCAGCGAAAAGGTGTGCCTTGCTGTGGATTAGGAGCTTAAAGCCCCGCGCTCAAGGGACTGCTCACCTGCCCGTTAGGGGCGCGGGTTTAAACCCTATTACTTCTTCAGGTGGAAGATCTCTGTTCCTGCCCGATTAATCTTTGCACCATCGCCGGTTTCGATATCCCAGCACACCATCGCCTCGCTTGTGCTGGCACACACGTCCTTGCCTGCATAAACGGTTTCTCCATAGGAAAGGGTGCGCAAACGCTCGCCCTGGTTCGTGGGGAGCGGTCCATCTCGGCGCGCGGAAATATAGGGGATTTCTTTGTCTTTAGAGAGCCCTGCGAAAAGAATATTGTCTTTGGCAAGGGGCTGCGTTCCCGGGAAGAACTCCTGCTCACCGTAGGGCTTATCCTCACGGTAGGAATCGACCATGCATAGCTGCAAAAGATCGTTAGCAAACCAGCAGTGGATGTTTCCAGAGGGCGAATTGACCCAGATTCCTTTGGAATCTCCGGTGTCCTCCAAACGGCTTGCGCCCTGAGGAATGGAGCCAAGTGTTGGGCTCACTCCCACATCATGGGCATTCGCCGTGGGACTTTGCATCGCGTTCGTGACGGAGGAGTTAGGGGAAGCCTCGCTTTGCGCACTCCCCTGTGTTCCGTTCCCGCTTGCCGAGGCCGCTGGAGAGCTCTGTGCGTCTGCGTTCCCCGAGCGCGTCCTGCAGGAAGTCAGAGAAAGGCCGAGCAGACCGATAAGCGCGACGGCAGAGACCTTGATAATGGGATTGCGCATTGTAGGACCTCCAACAGCGCTGTGTGGATGTGTTGCAAGGGAATATATTTACTTCTTGCGGGTAAAAATGAACCTATACCCCAAATAGTTACATACCGCTCCGGTGCCCATAGCAACGATTTTTGCGGCAGGTTTGAGCAAGGATAGCGAGATTCCCAACCCAAGCGCGGGAAGACCGTGAACAATCGCCCAGATGATAGCGGATTGAAGGACCATTCCCGTAAAAAGAGTCAATCCCGCAAAAGAAAAGAACGAGGCCCAGGAAAAACCTTTTGCTTGGAAGACAAAGTGCTGGTTAATCCAGTAGCTCACGCACACAGTGATGACCGTTGAGGTGATATTCGACGGGACCACCGGTAGATCAAAGCCCACCGAGAGCAGCGAGAAGAGCGAAAAGTCCAGAAGCGAGGTTCCAACACCCACCAAGAGGTAACGGTAGAAGGAACCCGCTTCAAGAAGACGCTTCCACGCCTTTTGAAAGACGTTCATAAAGACCGTAGATTCGCTGATCAGTTCGGAAGCACCGAGGAGTAACGCAGGTATGCCAAACGCATGGCTTCGCGGCGAGTCTTCAAGTTACCGGATTGAAGCAGTCCGACAACGAAGGACAAGACGCCAACGATCACCAGAGAAGAAGCCAGTACAGCGCTGGGCAGCTTGGGAACATTGCCCGCCTGGATGAAATGCCAGATGACGGGGGCTCCGAAGCACAGGGCAAGGAGCATGAAGATCGCAGAGAAGATCCCATAGAACGCCATGGGGCGTTCGTGTGCAACGAGTCGCCCAATCAGTCCGAGGATACGGAAGCCATCGTGGAAGGTACGCAGCTTGGATTCTGAGCCCGCGGGGCGATCCTTGAAGCCGACGCCGTACTCGGCCTGAGGAACGCGCAGTGCCATGGAGTGGACCGTGAGTTCGGTTTCGATCTCAAACTCACGAGAGAGGGCCGGGAAGGACTTGACGAAACGACGAGAGAAAACACGGTAGCCGGAGAGCATGTCCGTAACGGTGTCGCCGAAGAGGAATCCGACCAGGGAGTTGAACATCTTATTTCCCTGAGCATGGCCGGGGCGGTATGCAGAGTTATCCTTATCGTCAACACGGCAGCCCAGTACGTGATCAAGGTTTTCACGTACCAAAAGGTCGATCATTTCGGGTGCGGCCGAAGCATCGTAGGTGTCATCACCGTCGATCATCACGTAAACATCGGCATCGATGTCTGCGAATGCGCGACGCACAACATTGCCCTTACCCTTACGAGTTTCCTTGCGGACAATTGCACCGGCAGCCTGTGCAACCTCCGCGGTACGGTCGGTTGAATTGTTGTCGTACACGTAGACTTCAATTCCGGGAACTGCATTCTTCAGATCCGTGACAACTGTGCCAACTGCGGCTTCTTCGTTGTAGCACGGGACGATTGCTGCGATACGCACCTTGAATTCCTTTACTCCGACATCGGGGGTCGCAGGCAGAGCCTGCACTCATGCGTATAGCCTAGCGAAGATCACTGCAATTTAGCGAGATCGCAACCCCGGCAAGTCGATTTTCGTGTTGAATCGCAATATTTTCAGTTGCCGCCGATGACGCCTCACAAAAAATGCGCGTGACATAAGCGTGGTGGGTGAGAAGAAACTCCTCACCCACCCACGTTATTTCTCGGGACTACAGCCTATGCTAGGGGTTACTTCAATCCGAAGGTCTTTTCCCATGCCTGAACAGAGACAAGTTCAGGAAGAGCTTCCCGGTACTCACGGCTCAGCGAAGCCCAACGGCGAATGAGTTCCGCATGGAGCGCAATACTCTCAGCCAAGGCACGACGGTAGTGCTTGGCATCGCGCTGGTAGCGCCATGCACCGGAGCCTTCCGCGTTCGACACCAGAGCAGAGTTCAGGTTTGCAAGCCTCCACCAACGAGCATCCGTGCTGGAGAGAACATCCTCAACACGGTCCTCACGGTGTTCGCCTTCAGGCAGGAACTGCTTGGTGATACCAGCGATTGCCTTTGACATGAACTGGGCGCGTGAATCAGGCTTGGTGCCGACCGGAGCAGGCTTCTTACGGTGTACTGCAGGGAAGTCTGCGGCCTCGGTCATCAGGCGGGCGTCAGTGTATTCCTTTGCCTTTGCGCGTGCCTCTGCAGCTCGTGTGTGCATCGAAGGGTGCAGGTGGCCTGGGCCAAGCAATACGTCCTTAAGCCCCTGGCGGCGCAGATCGGCGCTGTAGTACTGCAGAGAGAGCAGTGCGCGAACGTCCGAGGCCAGTGAGGTCTTCGGGAATGATGCACCGCGCGGGTAGGGAGAGTGCAGCAGCGCCGCAACCCAACGGTTGCGCTGGTGGAAGTAAGCCTGCCAGTCCAGACCGTCGTCCTTCTCAGTCCACGGCACGTGCCACACGGCAGCGCCGGGAAGAGAGACCGTCGGGAATCCATGTTCTGCTGCGCGCAGGCCGTATTCGGAGTCATCCCATTTGATGAAGAAGGGCAGGGACAGACCGATCTCAGCAACAACAGGCTTGGGGATCAAGCACATCCACCAACCGTTGTAGGCGACATCGATGCGGCGGTTCAAGCGAGGATCATTGCGGATCGTGCGCTGAGCCAAGTCAACTGTTGCAAGTTCAGGGTTGACAGCCCCCCACCAGAATTTGTGAGCATCGATCGTTTCACCCATCGAGTGCAAGATCGTACGCTCATTTGCATTGAACATGTGGCCGCCGACGATCGTCGGCGTCAGCGTATGCTCTGCGAAAGCAAGTGCGCGAAGTAGGCCTTCAGGTTCGATGACGGCATCATCGTCAAGTAGCAGGACGTAGTCCGAATCGGGGTTCTTGAGCATCTCGTACATGCCGCGAGAGAAGCCACCGGAACCGCCTAGGTTTGCCTGTTCGATCACCCGGAGCTTGCTTCCCAGATCTTCTTGAAGACGCGGGTAACGCTCGCAGTCCTTCACGTTCTTATTACCCTGATCGACAATGAGAATCTCGGCAATGTGATCAAGGACCTCAGGTTCTGCTTGGAAACGCTCGGCCTGAGTCAAGCAGTCTTCGGGAAGGTTGTAGGTGGTGATACCCACGGTCACATTGGCATGGCGGTCACCTTCGCGCGTAGGTACCGACCAAGTTCCCCATTCGAGCTCAACGTCTTCCTTGAGAGCAGAGATTTCGGGCCAAATCCAGCCACCGTCACCAAAACGGTTCAGCGGGATATCGAAGCTCAGCTCACCAGATCCTGCGCGAGTCGCAACAGGGGTGAAGGTACCACGTGCTGAGGAACGCATAACCTCAACAACCGCCCTCTTCGAGAGCTTCAGAGTCAGACGGATGTTACGAACATCTGTCCAACGCTGCCAATAGGAGGCAGGGAAAGCGTTGAAGTAAGTCGCAAGTGAAAGACGCTCACGTGCCGGGATCAGAAGCGAGGTACGAGTCGCATCCACTCCACGGGGCATTTCAAATTGTCGAAGTGTAAGCACACTCTGGTCTCCCTGAGAAGCGCTTAGTGCAGCACTTGATGGAGCAACACCCCAGTCGACGTAGAGCGGCCATAACGAAGTGTCACTCTCTCCGGGGAACACAACGCGCTGGACGGGAGTCCATTGCTGTTCGGTTGCAGTTCCTTCAGCAACCGCTTCGGTTTTCGCTTTCACGCGACACTCCTTCATTGTGTGCATTTATGGGCAAAGTCTATGACAGAAAAGCCAATAAAATCTATGTCAAACCGCGGGCGTCTTGTTGACGTTTAGTCAAGTCCGCAAGCGGTGATCTTGTAGAGACTATAGGGGCCTTGTTGGAGCACAGTCTCAAATCCCGGGGTCTGTGGAGTAATATTTCGAACTCCTAGCCACGGGTGCGGTTCATCAAAAATCTGCTTATGACGTTCAAGGACCATCACATAGTGCACATCAAGGTCACGAAGCATCGGACAAACCTTAGCTGAATCCGTTGCAACCGCATCAAGATGGTCTTTTAGATATTCAGATTCAGGATTTGGTGATCCAATCCAGTTCCCAGGCATTGCAGGGAAAACGACGGGCAATCCTTCAACACCGTAGGCGAACATTGACCCGTCGAATGGATCATTCATGACCTTTGTGTCAGTACCGACAATCGAGCGGGCCTTCTCCATGAATGCGAGTTCTTCGGTGTCGGTGTACTTCGTTGCGACGTCAGCGCTCATCTGTGCGAGCATCTTTTCACGATACGCGATATTCGAAGATGCGAGGGTGAGTACAACTACCGCTGCGATCAAAACAATTGATGTTCCAGCAACGATTCCTCGTTTTACAGATGTCGAAGCGGTGTTCTCGACAAGTTTCGATACTGCGGAAACACCGTATGAGAGAGCATAGGCTGCCAAAGCAACCGCAAGGATACACATCGCGCCAGCAGGCCGGAATGAATCGTGATACCAGAATCCAGTTGCGACATTACGGAAGCGTCCTTCGAAGGCTGCGCACAGTACGTATAGGCTCGCGACTGCAAGGTAAGAGAAGACGATCCAAGCCTTCCTGCGAAGCAAAGCGACAAGAAGCCCAAGAAGAACAAAGACCGCAAGGACGATTTCTCCGCTGTATTCACCACCGGTTGCATTCATTGACAACGTTGCCACTGCGCGAAGTGATTCTGCGGGCGTTTGGAAAGAATGCCATACCCATGTGACGGTTCGACGCATGAAAGGCGCTTTATAGAGTGCAATCCAGATACCGGCAGCTGCGACAAGCAGGGAAGTGCAGGCGGCAAGTGCCAGCAACACCGATCGCTTCGCACAAACCTTCCAGGCACTAAAGAAGAGGAAGGGAAAAATCATCACTGCGATGGTGAAAACAGAGTTCGGTTGCGCCAGGGCGATCGCTGCAAAACCTCCAATCAGCAGAAGAAGGTAGGCAATGAGTTCACCTGGTGCCAGCGTCTTCAAGCGAAGACCGCGAACAAGAAGAACAATCGCGGCGAGATAAGCGGGTGTTAACGAGTATGCAAAGAAATTCGAATACAGGACACCAAATGTTAAAAAGCCCCATGGGTACGACCCGAAAAGACCGGCAATCGCAATTGCGAGCTGCGGGGCAAGGTCAAATTTCTTCGAGAAGACCGCGAAAGTAAGGAGGCTGACAGAAAGAGGCCAAACGAAGAGCAGAACAACAAGTGTCGATGCATTGATTGCCTGCATCATCGATGTGTTGAGCACAGAAAGAGCTAAGGAGACCCATCCGTGCCAGAGCGCAGGATAGAAATGAGAGCCGATCGTGCCATCAACCGTCGCACTGTGAAGAGAAGATGCATCGCCAGAGTCGAGAATCCAGCGAATGACAGCCATATGGAAAGGCGTGTCATACGAATAAAGAATTGCATCTGCTGAGCGGAATGAGCGAAGGAAGATGAAGAGGACGACTCCCGCGTTAATTCCCAGACACAGAAGTGTGACCAGAAGGCCACGCAGATTCGACAGCGAGAAGAGATGAGCGAAACTAGCTACCCAGTCGTAAGGGCGGCGTCCTCCAAGGAAGGAAAGTCCTGCAACAAGGAGCATGGTCGCTAGCGACACCGCAACAACAAGCCCTAAGCCCCAGACTCCGGGTTTAAAACCAGAAACTAAGGAAGCAGCACCCAATACCGCTGCACCAGTCAGTGGTGCAAAAGCAATAGTGAGCACCCGGGAACGGAACAGCAAGGCGTTCACAAGGATTCCCGGAACATAAAGAATCAACGCTAAGACAAGAGCCGGAACGAGGAGCGAACTCCAACCCATACTTCTATCTCCTGATCTAGGTGCGAGGTATCAAAGGGAACGCAGTCGATCGACTGCTTCTTGCGCGCTTCCATCAACAAGAAGTTCACCATGGTGCAGCAGCACTCCCCTATTGCACAGGCGCGCAATCAGGTCGAGGTCGTGGCTGACAATCACCAATGAGGTCCCTTGTTCTTGCATCTCGTGAATACGATCAAGGCACTTGCGTTGGAAAGGCTCATCACCCACAGCCAAAATCTCATCAACCAAGAAGATGTCCGGGCTGGTGTGGACCGCAACTGCGAAAGCCAAACGCAAGAACATACCCGAGGAGTAGAACTTAACCTCAGTGTCAATGAACTTCTCAATCTCCGAAAAGGCGACAATATCGTCAAAAGCAGCTTCAATCTGCTCTTTACTCATGCCTAGGATCGCGCCGTTAAGAAAAACATTCTCGCGGCCTGTTAGGTCTGGGTGGAAACCCGCACCAACTTCAATGAGGCCAGCCATGCGACCACGGTAGCCCACCGAGCCCTCATCCGGCGTGATGACTCCTGAAATAAGCTTAAGCATTGTCGACTTACCGGAACCATTGAAGCCGATCAGACCGATCGAATCCCCCTGTTCAACCGAGAAACTCACATGGTTGAGTGCGCGGAAATGATTCACCAGCTGGTTGCGGCGTCCCGTGAGGCTCCAGACCAAACGGTCCTTCAAGGTGTGCGTATTGCGCAGTGCGAATTCTTTGACAACATCATCAACGCGAATAACTTCAGTCATCACAGCTCCTGAGCAAACTTGGGATCCATGCGCCTGAAAGAGACTTCGCCAAAGATGACGGCGCCTAGAGAAATCAGCAGAGCAATTCCCGTCCAGAGTCCCAGATTGGGAAGGTAGGGATTCGCGGCAGCATCAACTAGGGTCGGCTGCCAGAAACCGTAGTGGAAAAGCTCAACCGCAATGGTCAGCGGATTGGCCTCGTACACCCACCACAGCCAGTGCAGGCCGTGGGCATCCAGAACGTCGCGCACACTAAACCACGTGTACAAAACGGGAGACACCCACGTAGCCATCATCAAGATCAGGTCAACGAAGTTCTCTGAATCGCGGTAGAACACGTTGAGTGCACCAGAGAAAAGGCCAATTCCCAGTGCAAACATTGACACGATGAGGAAGGCTGCAAGGATCGCCAAAACTCCCCACACCGTCGGATGCCAACCAAAAAGAAGTGCACCGACGAAAAGAACAGCAACCTGCGGGAGGAAGTGCACAAGGGCGACCCACATGGCCGACATCGGGAAGAGTTCACGGGGAAGATAGATCTTCTTCACCAGCGGAGCGTTGCCGACAACAGATCGGGTTGCATTGCCAAAAACTTCCGAGAAATAGTTCATGAGAACCACGCCGGAGAACATGTAGATCACATAGTTCTCCACGGCGCGGTTCATCTTCATGAAAACACCAAGCGCAAAGTAGAAGACCAAAAATTGGGTCAACGGCTTCGCGTAGCTCCACAGCATTCCAAAGATCGAGCCGCGATAGCGAGCTCGCAGTTCCTTATGAACGATCAGGCTGGTCAGGTAGGGCTGACGGAAAACCTCGATCAGCCCCGATGACTTGCCCGGGGTTTGGAATTGCTGCGATGCGATGTTACTCAACGAGTGGTCCCATCCTCGAACAAGGGGGCAAGCTCGTTATCGAGCATCGTCAGTGCCGAAGCGATGGCCATGTGCATATCCAGGTACTTGTAGGTACCCAGGCGGCCGCCGAAGAAGACACGGTCTTCATTCTTCATAAGCTTACGGTATTGCTCGAGGCGCTCGCGATCCTGTGCGGTGTTCACCGGGTAGTAGGGCTCATCGCCGTGATCAGCAAAGCGAGAGAACTCGCGGAAAATCACGGTCTTCTTGTCCTGGTAGTCACGCTCGGGGTGGAAGTGGCGGAATTCGATGATTCGCGTGAAAGGAACGTCGATATCGCCGTAGTTCATGACGGAGCAGCCCTGGTAGTCACCGGTATCGACGACTTCCTTTTCGAAGTCGACGGTGCGCCAGGACAGGTCACCTGCCGAGTAGTCGAAGTAGCGATCGACCGGGCCGGTGTAAACAACCGGAACCTTGCCGACAACCGCAGCCTTGTTCAGCGGGTTTTCGGGATCGAAGAAGTCGGTATCCAAGTAAACGTCAATCAGGTCCGAGGCCACCATGCGTTCCATCCACGCGGTGTAGCCATCTACCGGCAGACCTTCGTACTTATCGTTGAAGTAGCGCGAATCGTAGTTGTAACGCACGGGAAGACGCGAAATGATCGAGGCGGGAAGATCCTTGGGATCGGTCTGCCATTGCTTAGCCGTGTAGTTCTTGAAGAAAGCCTCGAAGAGGGGACGACCAACCAGGGAAACGCCCTTGGACTCGAAGTCAGTGATCTCTTGGCCGTCAACTTCTGCCGCCTGCTGGGCAATCAGCGCGCGGGCCTCGTCCGGGCCGTAGGCGGCGGAGAAGAACTGGTTAATGGTTCCCAGGTTCACGGGCATCGGGTAGACAACACCGTCAACGGTGGTCCATACGCGGTGAACGTAAGAAGTGAAGGAGGTGAAACGATTGACATACTCCCACACGCGCTCATTGGAGGTGTGGAAGAGGTGTGCGCCGTACTTATGGACTTCGATACCGGTTTCCGGATCAATCTCAGAGTAGGCATTGCCACCAAGGTGTGAGCGACGCTCAACGATTGCGACGCGGAGGCCCCAGCGGGATGCGGCCTGCTCAGCAATTGTCAGGCCGAAAAGGCCAGATCCGACGACAACGAGGTCATAGTTCACGGTCGAACTCCTTTCAATCCCAGTCAGTATAAGCGAAAGAACTGGACAGATCGCGTCATTGGTCCTTCGACACGAACCAGCGAAGTTTTCCAACCCCTCGATAGAGAGTTTGTCGAAGTTGTGTAGGAATCAACCGATAGGCCCCACGGATGGCAAGGTTTCGCGAGTATTGAGCCTTGGACACGATTCCTTCACTGAGCAAAAGGTTTTGAAGGCGCATCTCTGAGCGCAGCATCTGCGCCCCGCCGCGCCTCTTATATGCGCCGGATCCCACGCGATAGCGAACAAGAACCTCTGGCACATTCGCGCATGGAATTCCCGCTGCAACCATCCGTGCAAAAAGCAAGTAGTCCTCCATCAGCTGAAGGTGCTCATATCCTCCGACTGATTCAACTGCACTCTTGCGGTAAACAACTGAAGGATGTGCGAAGGGAGAGCGGTAGGAAATGACCCGACGGATCTCTTCTTCGCTGGTCGGCATAGTCCGGACCATCCCGCCCTCGGCCTCGTCATCGCTGAATTCTTGAATTGCTGAGCCCAGCAAGCCCAAGCCGGCCTCGACGAGGGGAACCTGGACTGCGAAACGACGGGGAAGCGAAATATCGTCAGCATCAACGCGCGCAACAATTTCATACGAACAATGTGCCAGGCCAATATTCAAGGCATTCGCCAGTCCCATATTGCGCTTGAGCCGGACGACCCTGACATCTGTGTTTCCCAAAATTTCGGTTTCTTCCCCTCGCGCAGCGCGGTGAAGAAATTCCGAAATCTCTTCAGGGATGGGACCATCGCACACAACAACCAACTGGCGTGGGCGCAACTCCTGTTCGCGCGTCGCGCTGGAAACTGCACGGAAGAAGAACTCCGGCTGATCCCCTGCATAGACAGGGAGCAGAACCGAAAAGTTTGTGACTGTCATCGAGGCTCCCCCTCTGAGCAGCCACGCGTCTCAGGGCTAGATGATGAGCACCCGCAGCCGCACCCACAAGCGCGCCGTCCCTGTTCAAGAGCAGCCACTTCATCAGCAACCTCGGTGAGATGAAGGATTTCACTGGAGCGCAACGGCGGCCGCCAGGCATCACGAAGCCCCTCACGCAGGTATCCGAGCGCAGCTTCGCGGTCAGCCGAGGCGGCAATCATCTTTGCCCAGCGAAGCGCAGTGGCAGCTCCAAAAGCGCAGCGATCAAAAAGGCCAAAGCCGGAAGAAGTTCCAAGCGCCCAGACTTTGTTACGAACTTCGTTGTAGAAACGCGGGCCGGGATCGGCAGTGGAGTTTCCGAAGGTCTTCGTCCGATGCTCGACACGTGCCCCATCCACGTAAAGTCCCACTCTTCCCTTGAGAAGGCGCGCGGTGTATTCAAAGTCGTCATTCCACAAGAAGTAGGCGGCTTCAGGAAGCCCTTCTTCCTCAATCGCACGAGCATCGATCATGATCGCCACGAAGGAGGCCGTGCGAATCTGACGCGCTCCAACAGCAGCGGCGTGTTCACGCAGCTGCCGGGAAATCAAGAAGCGTTCGCGAGGCGCATTCATTGGGTGTTCGCGTCCGTCAATCCAATCGGCCCGGCACGCCAAAACGGCGGGTACACCTGGGTATTCCTCACGAGTTCGTAGCAACACCTCAAGGGCAGTAGGAGTCGGGATCGTGTCATCATCCATGATCCACACGAGGTCGGCACCCAAAGTCATTGCCCTGGCAATTCCTGCGGCAAAGCCGCCAGCACCTCCGTAATTTTGCGGAAGCGTCACAACATTGGTGACGGCAGGATGCGAAGCTATGAGCTGGGGAGTTTCATCGCTGGAAGCATTATCAACAACGACGACTCCATCCAATGGCCGGGTCTGCGAGGCAAGGCCGTCCAAGGTTTCACGCAAGAGCTGTGCTCGGTTCCATGCAACGACGACGGCGATGACGGTTGGATTGCTCATGGGATAAGCCTACGGGCAAATGTGAGGTATATGCCAAGTAATGAACATAAATTCTGAATATTATTCGGCTAGAGTGTTTGAAGAGTAAGTTTCTCTTTGCCCCCCAGGAGACTTCTTCATGAAGCATTCATCTATCGCATCGACCTGTGCGGTGTCAGTGCTGTTTGCACTTGCACTTGCCCCTACAACACACGCAGATCCCTCTTCCGCTTCACCATCCCCCTCCCCGTCAGTCAGCACCGCGGCCAGCGAGGCAACGCCTTCGGCCTCCCCCACGGCCTCGGCACACGCAACCCCAAGCGAGGCCACGCCCACCACTGCCGCGATTACCGCACCCCCCCCCCCCCCGCACCGTTCTCCCCCGCTGATGTCATTCGCCAGCACTGGCAGGAATTAGGCGGAGAAAACGGAGTACTTGGCGCTGTCACCTCTTCACTGGTGCCCCTTCGTGACGGTGCTTTCATCCAGTTTTACCGCGGCGGCCAAATCTACTGGACCCCTCAGTACGGTGCACACGCCTCGCGCGACGGAATCCACGAAGCCTACAGCGCACACAAATGGGAAAACGGCCCCCTCGGTTTCCCAACTTCTGATGAAGAGAACCAGACGATCGCGGGGATTCGCGGCGCAGTTCAAACCTATGAGAACGGCGAAATTCGTTGGAGCAGCCAGGGCGGGTCCCACCCCATATGGGGCAAAATCCTTGAGCGCTACAAGGCCGCAGAAACAGAAGGTCGCTCGCTCGGGTGGCCTCTCAACGATGAGATGAAGGACGCTGCGAACGGCGGCACCTACCAGCACTTCACTGGTGGCTCGATCTATTTCCACCCGTCGACCGGCGCGCATAGGGTGACTGGCGGTATCCGTAACCTATGGGAAGCTCAGGGCTGGGAACGCGGCCAGATGGGTTACCCGACGGGCGAAGAGACCGCTACGGCGGGTGGTGGCGTGTATCAGACCTTCCAAGGTGGCACTGCCTATTGGCACCCCCGCACTGGCAGCTATTACGTGCATGGTGCCGTGTTGGGCGCATACGGGCGCGCCGGATATGAATGGGGGCGTTTTGGTTACCCGACCAGTAACGAAACGCCTTCCGCAAACGGCGGCGTTTTCCAGACGTTCCAGTCAGCCACCGCTTACTGGCACCCCGGTTCGGATTCTTATTTCGTCCACGATGCGATCATGGGAACCTACGCTTATTACAACTGGGAACGTGGGGAACTCGGTTATCCGCTCTCTGACGAAACCGCTACAGCTAATGGCGGTGTCTATCAGATTTTCCAAGGAGGAACCGCATATTGGTCGCCGCGTTCCGGCTCGCACGCTGTCGCATCTGATTTGCTTGCCGAATACGGTAACCACGGGTACGAATGGGGACACTTGGGGTACCCAACTTCTGAGGCTTACTGGGACGGCAACCGCCATAAGCAGAACTTTGAGCACGGTGTCCTAGAAAAAGCCCACGACTTCAACGTCACATGGGCCGGGCAGCCCAATAACTATTTCTGCGGTCCGACCAGCGGTTGGATGATCCTCAACGCGATCGGCGCGCACCACTCTGCGCAGGGAACACCGCTCAGCATTGATGCAGTTGCAAGCCGCGACTACATGAACACTGTGGGCTACGGCTACACAAGCTTCCACGATCGTCGTTTCGAGTACGGGATGAATCGCTGGTTGGGCCGTGATGCTTACACCACGATTCACACTCCCTCGGTTGATCAGGTGCGCGATTCGGTAAAGAGTTCCTTCCGCAAGGGACTCCCCACCGCTCTTGATGCCCAGGAACGTCGAGGAGGCCCCCACTATAACGGTCACCCAAACTCGACCTTCTCCCACATCATGGTGGTGACTTCCTACGATCCCAACACCGATTCCATGCGGATTGCCGACCCGGGAGTTCACTACCTCTGGAACGGGGAGGAACAGTTCTGGTACCACCTACCCTCATTCACTCAGAACTTCCTCCAAACCGAGGTCGAACGCGATGGACGCGAGCACATTGGTATCTACACCGCACGCTGAGAGTTTGGGCGTTCCGGGAGCGCCGCCTCTCCCGGAACATCCCGGCTTCCACTCTCATTCCCGAAGCCGCGCGCCCCTGCGTCACTTTGCGTTCCTCAGCGCTTGCGCTCTTGTGGCCCTTGGCGGCTGCGCAAGCGGAGGGAGCGGGGATTCTTCAGCTTCGGCGAGCGCGAGTGTATCGCCTCGTCAGATGAACGGCGTCTTCGAGCCTCTCGTTGCTCCCTCTGCACTGGAGGATCCGCACGAAGGTGCGTGCACAGATCTCTCTCTTCCTTTCGAGATCATCGCGATGCACGCGAGTGCTCAGCCATGCGAATTGGCTCCATCGGGGCAGACCCAGGCGGCTTCCGTAGATGAGAAATGGTCGCTGGGCGGGGATTTTCGCCAGATCCCTTCTCTTCCCATCGACAACTCTCAGGTTTTCGGCTCATCCACACACGACCCGAACGACCTGTACTCCTACAAGCCCGCAATTCTCACCCCGCAAGGGGCACGCGATCTATCTGCCGATCTTCTTCGAGAAGACGGAAACTACGTTGAGCCGCTCGATGGAACACAAAACGGTCCTTGGATTACTTTCCTTGGCCGGCAGGTTTCTTCTTCCTCAACGGGCGACCGCCAAGAAGACAATGTCTTTGCCCCGTGGACGGTTTTCTCCTGGAATAAGGACGAGCAACGTTTGCACACCGTAATGACTTGGAGTGATCTTCCCGCTCACAGTCCACGAAGCGCAGGCGAACTTCCTCCTGTTAGCGATGGGACACACGCGTTTTACGGCGCAAAAGCCTCAACTGATCACGGAGATTTCTCGCTTGTCGTCACCCAAGGCCTCGACGATTCAAAGCGCTCTGACAAGCCCAAGATTCTTCTCTTTGGCGCCTACCCCGCGGTCTGCGAGCAGGGGCTCAGTGTGGTTGCCACTCCAAAGGACTCACCTCTCCCCTCTCGCGTTGTCACCCTCAGCGGAGATGATTTCTCAGCGGCCACCACGCACTTCGACCTCAAATCACAGGACTACAGGATCAGTGGGCTCTACGCGGCCGGCGATCACCACGCGGTCCTCATTACCCCATCACGAACTTCTTCCACGGCCTCGTCATACCTTGGAATCTGGAACGACAGCACCACTGACTATCCCACGCAGTGGATCATGCTTGATTCCCGAACTCCTTGGGTTTCTATCGGTGAAGAGGCAATCGTATGGGGTGCGGGATCGCAGGCGAACAATGCGCAGATGTACCTGCGTCCATGGGAAACCGGCAAGATCGCGCGCCTGGGAGAAACCCCCGGATACTCACGCCCCGTTGTCGCTGCACGCGGACACACAGTGATGATCCCGCGTGTGAACAGCCAGGGGGGCATTCAATGGAGTATCGGGGAATTTACTGCGGAATAACACGCGGAGAACTCAAGTAACGATATGATAAACGCGATGAGTACTCCACAACCGCGCGATGCGCGACCGATCCTGCACTCTGCGACGCTCCCTTTCAAGAGCGGTGCGGCACGAGTGGTTTCACTGGTTGCTTTTACCTGTGTTCTATTGCTGGTGTGGACAGTGTTTTTTGTCTATCACAGCTTTGGTAGCCAGCTTTCGGCAAACAGCATCAACACAAATGGTCTTGGAAATGCGAACTCAACCGAATCCGCAGCACCCGCGGACTCTTTTGAAGGTCGCGCGGTCAATATCTTGATTTCGGGTATTGATTCACGACAGAACCAGGGCGATGACGCCAATGGTGATCCTGATGAGCTGTCGTCAATTCACTCTGACACGACCATGTTCATGCATATTTCTGCGGACCGTTCGCGAATCCAAGTCGTCTCTATCCCCCGAGATCTCATTACCGATATTCCCTCGTGTCGCCGCTCCGATGGCACGACTTCTTCCGCCTACACAGGAATGTTCAACTCCGCATTCTCAACGGGCTCGAATAACACCGATATCGCGGGTGGTATTGCCTGTACCGAGGCCACAGTTGAGCAACTGACCGGAACGAAGGTTGATGGCTTTGTTGTCGTCGACTTCCACGGTTTCCGCGGCTTGATTGATGCTCTTGGAGGCGTCTGGTTCGATATCCCCGAAGATATCGATGATTCCAAGTCAGACCTTCACGTGCAGGCAGGATGCCAGAAGCTTGATGGAAAGACCGCACTTGCCTACGCGCGCACACGCTACGCCATTGGCGATGGTTCCGATCTCAGCCGTATCTCCAACCAGCAGAAGCTTGTCGCGGCAATTATGCGCGAGTTGATGGCGAAGAACTTCGTTTCCGATCTTCCCTCACTTCTCTCCTTCACGAAGCAAGGGCTTTCAGCTCTGCAGCCTTCGCAGAACCTGTCAAACATCAACACCGACGTGGGCCTGATGCTCTCACTCACTTCGGTCAATCGTTCGAATATCCAGTTCATCACCTCACCGAACCAGTATTCGCCGGTTGATCCAAACCGAGTCATCAACCTGGAGCCTCAGTTCAGCCAGGTGTGGGAAGCAATCCGCAAGGACCAGCCCTTCCCCGCAACAGTTGAGTTCACGAATGGCAGCGGTGAAGACGGACAGACGAATGCTCCCGCTCAGGATCCTTCGGCCTCGCCTTCCTCATCACAAAGTGCATCTGCTTCCGCAACGCCCAGTGCAAGCGCGTCGCAATCTCCAAGCGCCACGCCGACTCAGAAGCCCTGTCCCCCGGAGAAGTGATGACTCAACCGCCTTCATTCCAACCTGATCCTTCACGTCGGCGGCCTCGTCTTTCAGAGGTCGCCAATGCTGGTGCCCAGAATGAAGAAGCGGCTGATCAACCCCGCAGTGTCCCCACTAAGTCCCCGCAGCACTCTCCCACGCAGCAGAGCGCACCGGCCGAACCTTCCCGCGTTCAAGAAGAGGCGATGCCTCCTTCCTTTGCGCCCCGTGCACGACGAAGCCAGCCTCCGGCCTACGCCCCCTCAACTCCAGCACGAGAATCCGTAGGTGCAACTTCCAGACCTCCTGTGCAGGCATCAACGCAACGCCCGTACTTCCAACCTGTTCAAGCCCAGCCCAGCGCACGCCAAGCCGGGGGCGTAAGCCCAGCGAAGCCTCGTCAGAGGAAAAAGAGGCGCTGGCCTCTTGTCGTCGTCGCGTGCGTTCTGCTGATGTTGGCATGGCCGGTTTTCCTGATGATGGATGCCAACTCTCATTTGAAGAAGATCGATGCGCTGTCAGGAAGTGCTAACACTTCTGGAACTACGTATCTATTAGCAGGGTCAGATTCACGCGCAGACGGATCGGTACCCGACGACACCGAGGGGCAACGCGCAGACTCGATCATGCTTGTTCACGTTGCCCCCAATGGACAGACCAGCAATATCTCCCTCCCCCGCGATACCTACGTCGAGATCCCCGGCTATGGCTGGGACAAGCTCAATGCCTCATATGCGTATGGAGGCCCCGCGCTCTTAGTCAAGACGGTCGAAAAGCTCACCGGACTTACCGTAGATCACTACGCAGAGATCGGAATGGGCGGAGTGTCAAATATTGTCGATGCGGTCGATGGGGTGAATCTGTGCTTCGACCTCAGCGTTGAGGATAAACGCTCGGAGCTCAATTGGGAAGCCGGATGCCATGACGCCGACGGTAAGACTGCTCTAGCATTTGCGCGCATGCGCTATTCGGATCCACGGGGTGACATCGGACGTGCTGAACGCCAGCGTCAGGTTGTGTCGAAGACCGTTTCGAAGGCGATGAAGCCGGCAACGTTGCTCAACCCGATGAGCGCCCTGCGCGTTGAACGAGCTGGCGCTTCCGCATTCACGGTGGATCAGGACTCATCTGTTATTGACGTTGCACGCTTGGTACTGGCATTCCGTGAGGCGCAAAACTCCGGAATGACCGGTGTTCCCCCGATTGAATCGTTGGGCTATGCGACATCGGCTGGAAGTGCGGTGTTGCTTGAAGACACGACCACACCGGATTTCTTCGCCAAGCTTCGTGCTGGGACGCTGACAAAAGACGACCTGGCATCACTGTCCTCATAATCGGGATGCCCCTGAGGCGCGCCCCAGATCCCCTACTCGAAAGTCGCGCTCATCGTTAAAGAGCAGTCAGGAATTATTGCGAAGGCTCCAGACGGAAAAAGCCGCAAGAGAAATAGCGTCTTGAAGCTGGCCCCCCACAATCATCTCTTTGAGTGCATCAAGACTGACCCACTGAAGCGCATCAACTTCTCCATCAATAGCTTGACGCTCTTGAGGTGGGACCGTGCAGGAGACAACTTCGACGTGCCCGGCAAGGATGCCAGAATCAGGGTAAATCTGCCCCAAAGAATGTCCCTTTTCCCCATAAAATCCGGTCTCTTCAAGGAGCTCACGCAAGCCGGTCGCTACTCCATCCGCATCTATTTCCTCGCTCATTCCTCGTGGGAATTCCCAGAGTTCATGCTCAATGGCAAGACGTTGCTGACGGACCAGGGCAAAATCACCGTTCTGGTTTCGCGCAATCACAACCGCCCCGGCGCGATTTCCCCCAATAAAAACGCGGTGCATACGCGGAGTCGCATCGTTACCTTCGACCCACAGGGGGAAGTTTTCCGCGTGCCAAACCTGGGTCCATTTCATGGTGCCTCCTTGTGTCTGATGGGGTGAGTTTTTGGTGGTTGTCGAGTCGTCGATTTTAGGCCTGAGCCAGTCGGATTTCAGACATCATCCTTGAGGGACGGAGCTTAAAGAGCTCCCGGACATCCGAATACGGGAAGGATGCAAGGAACGCAATCGCCGTCCACAAGACATTCATCCAAAGAGTATCTTCACCGAACCATCCTGAATCATGTGCGGTCAGGAAGAAAGCCAAAATGGTAACAGCGATACAGCGAAGCAGTCCGCTGAAGACACGTTTACGCCACTCCACCGGATCGATTTCGAACTCTCGAATGAAGAGCGCTAGAGAGCGCCATGCGTTACGCGAGGCTCGTTTCACTCTGATTTCCTCAGCCGGGTGTGCATCTGTGAGGGCACTGAGTTCAAGCTGAGCAGCACGAGCGCGTGCGGTCATCGGGTGTGTCAACACTCGCTGGTACTGTTCGGGAGAAAGGGTTCCCATTGCCTCGGTAATTTCCCCGTTGACGTTGAGCCCGCGCGCGTTTCCCCCAATTCCCTCACGGCCAGAGCCAGTTTTTGACGAAACTCGCAGCCCTATGCGGGCAAGTGTCAGTCGAGTGTTTTCTTGCACGCGGGCACGCCAATATTGCTTTCTACTCTGCGGTGGGATACACATCCCCCACTGACGCTGTGCCCGGACTTCCGGATCTTCAGTGCCATCATCGTCAGCAATCATCGTAAAACTCATGCGCGAAGTTGCCGTATCGAGGAGCGCAAGACGCTGATGCATAGCCGCATCCTCGTAAAGAAGTGAAAACCAGCGCAATGTACAACGCGCCTGAGGTGCTGTGAGCACATCACGATAAAGTTCCCTCTCTGAGGCGTCTAGATCCGCTGGTGGTGCTTCTTGCATCCAGTGGGACAGAAGAGAGACAACATCACCGCGACGAGCTGGGCGCGTCACTTCCCCACCGTCATTGGCAATCCACTTCGGTAGCCAGGTCCGCAGGGTGCGAGCGATTGCGATTGCTTGAGTATCCTCAAGATCTTCGAGGCGACCATGGCTCTCCCAGAAATCAGCATCTTCAACGCTCGGAGTACGCGGCCACGTCATGAGGTGAACTCGCATGTCTTCCATCGCGCGCACCCATTGATCGCGTCCCGTTTCAATAAGCCGTGCCGGATCTTGTCGAGAACGCGGTACCCAGCAGTACGCTGGGTATGACTGCCTCTCTTCGGTTTGCGTTTCGCTCAGCCCTTTGAGCAACAGGGCAAGCCGGGTATGTCCCTCAGTCATCGAATGAACTGAAGGCATCTCACTTTCAAAGACAGCGCGTGCAGCAGAAACGAAGCCTTCGCGCTCAACCTGACGGCGTTGAAGATCCGCCCACTCGGTACGTTCTTCGAGGCTCCCAGGGCGCGCAAACCCGGCGGGAGTACCCTCGGGAGGCTGACAGCCCACAAGCAAAGGGAGATCTTGGTACGAGGGCAAGCCCAAGGCCTCGGCAAGCCCATCGGGACCAAGAGCGAGGAAACAGACCCCATCGAGAAGCTGATTACGGTCGATATAGACATAATCCGCACTCAGCAAGGCCATTCGCAGCATCATGACGAAACTGTGCAGCGCGGCCTGCGGGCCAAGACGACGCCACGCCATAGCCTGCTCAAGAGAATCTAAATCACTGATGGATACAGTCGACGAATTCCACGGTTGAGCAGGCAAGGCGTTCGGTTCAGCGTCTGTCATAGATCAGGAGTGAGAAGGAACCTCAATTGCGCGAGGCCCGGATTGCCAAGCATCCCATGCAGACTGCAGAATCTCGGTGACACCGTAATTAGCCTTCCACCCCAGATCCACAGCAATCGACTGGGGATCACCAATGAGCATGGGCGGGTCCCCTGCACGGCGATCAAGTTCGTCGACCGGGAAATCCCAGCCGGAAACCGCGCGAAGACCATCGATGATCTCACGCACCGAAGTGCCCAGACCGGTACCCACATTGAATTGACGATGCGCAGGAACCCCGCGAGTCAGGGCATCCAGAGCAAAGATGTGAGCGTCGGCCAAGTCTTTGACGTGAATGTAGTCGCGGATGCAAGTTCCATCGTCGGTTGGGTAGTCCGTTCCGAAGATCTTCGGGTGCTCACCGCGAGCCAAACGGTCAAGGACCATGGGAACCAAGTTCAGGCATGCGGGATCGGCGAGATCATTCCATCCGGCACCGGCAACGTTGAAGTAGCGCAGTCCAATCCAGTTCAGACCCCATGCGCGTTCAGCATCGGCCATCATCCATTCGCCGATCAGCTTGGTCTCACCGTAAGGGTTGATGGGTTTCTTCTCAATATCCTCGGGGATTACGGGAACCGGCGGCATCCCGTAAACGGCAGCCGAGGAGGAGAAGATCATGTTCTTCACGCCGGCTTCTTCCATTGCCAGCAGAACATTCGCCAAACCACCGATATTTTGACGGTAGTACCAAGCAGGACGTTCAACAGATTCGCCGACCTGCTTCTGAGCAGCAAAATGAATAACGCCAGTAACGTCTTCGTCGATCATTGCCTGGGTCAAGATGGGCAGGGCCTCGTCGCGTGCAACATCCACTTCAATGAGTGTCGCATCGCCGATTCGATTGGCTGCGCCGGTGGTCAGGTTATCAACAACAACAACCTTTTCGCCGCGTTCCAGCAGAAGACGGACAACATGTGCGCCGATGTAGCCGGCGCCTCCCGTAACAAGAATGCTCATGGAATTCAGTGTACGGCAATTAAAAGCGTCGTGAGCGCCGCCCCATCGAAACCAACGCCCCCTCTGGCATCACGCGCCCTGGGTCATAGCTAGCGGGAATCGCTGCCAAAGAGAGAGTGAAAACTGGCGGCACCGCCTGAGTAAGCTCAATACGGCCACCCATCGTTTCAATAAGGTCCTTCGCCAATGCCAAACCAATTCCGCTGGAACCGTGACCCGACACCCCATTTTCAAAAATATTGGGAGCCAATTCAGCATCGACACCTTCGCCTTCATCGGAGACCTCGATAATGACGCCTCGACTGTTAGCGCTATTGCGCGCGTGTACCCAGGTCGTACCAGCTCCATAGCGCAAGGAATTCTCGATCAAAGTCGCAAGCACCTGTGCAATCTTGGCCTCATCCGCAAGAATCGGCATATCTGCCTCATCCGTAAAGCGTAAGACGCGACCAGCTTTTTCAAAGGCTTCTTCCCATTCTTCACGCTGGGTGTTGAAGACTTCCAGAACGTCGATAGCTTCAGTTGCAGATGCCTGTCGCTTATTTGTATCCAGCAGCTCGGTGACGACCGTCATCAACCGTTCAATCTGTTCGAGGCACGAACGTGCTTCTTCCTGTACTTCTTCTTCGGTTGAAATCATTTCGATTTCTTCCAGGCGCATGGAAAGCGCGGTTAGAGGAGTGCGAAGCTGATGTGAGGCATCGGCGGCCAGCTGTCGTTCGGCAGCCAAACGACGTGCCATCTTCTCGCCCGTTCGCTGAAGTTCTTCTTGAACAAGGTCGATTTCTTCGATCCCTGAAGGCTTGACACGCGCTCGGACTTGTCCGGAACCAATTTGTTCCGCTTGAGCCGAAAGATAGATTAGAGGTGCCGATAGACGCCGCGAAAAACGCGCTGCAAGGGCCCAGCCAACAGCCAGAGAAACAAGGATTCCTAAAAGGAAAATCACTGAAACACGAACGATGCTTCGAATCGCATTACGTGCTGAAATCATTACCGTCACTTTGACGCCATCCGGTGATGAGGCGCTTCGAGTGATAGTGATTCCACGAAGCGGCTCCCCCAAAGTGATGGGCTGCGGGTTCTGGGGAATCATAATTTCGACGTAGGCAGGCTCCCCGTTGGCCACAAGGGTCTGCGCCCACATGCGCACATAGCCTTCGGAAAGGGTGGACGTGCGTAGGCGGCGATCAAGATTGGTTTGAACTGTCTGCGCGCGGGTGTCCAACGAAGCCGTTTGCGTATTCCAAACAATCAAGGAAGATGCCACAGCCGCAGGGATACCGAAAATCAGTGCAACAACCGCAACCGCGGTCAAAATCATTCGCGCAGCACGTCTACGCATGACAGACCTTCAAAGATTTAGGCAGTTGGCTTTTCGAAACGGAAACCCATTCCGCGAACAGTGGTGATATAGCGCGGAGACGCTGCATCATCACCAAGCTTGCGGCGAAGCCAGGACACATGCATATCCAGTGTCTTTGTCGAACCGCTCAGGCCATTTCCCCAAACTTCACGCATCAGGGTGTCGCGCGGAACCACATTTCCAGCCTCGCGAACCAGAACGCGCAGGAGTTCAAACTCCTTTGCTGTCAGTGAGAGCTCTTTTCCTGCAACGTAAGCACGGTGTGCGGCTACATCGATGCGGACGTCCTGAACGACAAGATCGCCGTCTGCAACCTCGCCGCCACCACGGCGCAGCAGTGCACGAACGCGGGCGAGGAGCTCTGCCAAGCGGAAAGGCTTGGTAACGTAATCATCTGCACCAGCGTCAAGGCCAACAACCATGTCGACTTCATCGGCACGTGCAGTAAGGATAAGAATCGGTACGGACGAGCCAGAGGAACGAATTTCCCTTGCGACATCCAGACCGTCCATATCGGGAAGACCAAGGTCAAGAACAACCAGGTCAACACCATCAAGATCTTCGAGTGCACTCCGGCCGTGGTCATGTGCGCGCACATCGTAGGTTTCGCGTGCGAGGGCGCGGGTGAGTGGGCCAGCGATAGCCGGATCATCTTCAACGAGAAGCACTGTAGTCACGGAAACAGCATACCGGATTTCAGGGATTTCTTGTACATTTCTTGACCTAAATGGGATGAAATCACAAGATCAGGTAAAAAAGCAGGCATCCTTTTAGCGACGATAGGTCAGAAGATAGGGTGAAATCGTTCCAAAACCGCGCAAAGTCGCGCTCGGGAATTCTTCTACGTCATACTCCATCCCCGCTTTACCCGCGGCAATCGCGGCAGCTGTGGTGGGGTCCATCAAAATTTTGCCCACTGGAGCGATATCTACCAGGCGCGAGGCCAAATTAACCGTCGGACCAAACACATCACCTGAACGAGAAAAGACATCACCACGCACAAAGGACGCACGAACAGGAAGCATTTGATCATCAGCGCCCAGTTGCTCAATAAGTGAAACCGCTACTCGAAGGCCAGTTTCAAGATCGTCGGCAATATACATGACCGCATCACCGATCATCTTCACTACGCGGCCACCGGCATCAGTCACAGCATCACGAGAAAGTTGCTCAAAACGACCAATGAGATCAACCAAGCGCCCGCCCAAAATCGTTGATGATGAGGTGTATGAAACCATGTCAACGAAGCCCAAGGATCGATTAAGAGGGAATCGTGGTTGTAATCCCTCATGCCCACGCGTAGCGATCTCATGATCCATCCGTTTGAGCAGTGCATCCAATTGACGTCGCCACGAATGTCGAAGGAGCTCATCGAACATGTCAACACGCTCACGAATATGGTCGAGGACATACATTCGCGCTGCGGTGTCATCTAAGCCGTAGCGTCGCATCGTGTCTTCAACCAGCGCTTCAACCTGCCACAAGCCCAAACGGTCAGCTAGGTGAGAATTCGCGCGGAGAAGCGAACGCGCGGTTGCTTGATCGATAGCCCCCGAAGCAATAAATTTCGACCATTCAACGAAAAGCCGAGCATCGTTTTCCGTAAATACCTTTTCTTCGGCACGCGGGGACGGGAAACCCATTGCGACCCAGAATTCGCGAACATCCTCACTGCTGGTCTGCGCCATCTGAGCAAGATCATCCACAGTGAGGGTAGCCGGACCACCAAGGAGGGAAGAGCTATTGGTGTGTGCAGTCGAAAAATCGTGAGTCAATCCTGCTTCTTCCTTCACAACTTCACCCACACATGTGGCCTAACACACATTAGTGTAGTGAAGAAAAGCTGAGCCTGCACGGGAAAATTCATAGTATGCACCTTGTATTAGCCTCACAATCTCCTGCCCGCCGCCGTATCCTCCAGGAAGCCGGAATAACTCCCATCATCAAAGTTTCCCAAGTGGACGAAGATTCAATCTTGGATCGAATCCCCGGTGCCTCCCCCGCTGAGAAAGTATGTGCCCTTGCGGAGGCTAAAGGCAGGGCCGTAGCTTCGGCGATGTGCGCGGGAGAGTTTTCGTCGCACGAGGCCGCCCTCCCCGAAGATGAGTGCGTACTAGTTGCCTGTGATTCCATGCTCGAGGCCGATGGGGAGTTACTGGGTAAGCCTCACGATCCCCAAGTTGCCCTTGCCCGAGTAAAGGCACTTTCCAAGGCACACACAACCTTGTGGAGCGGCCACTACCTCGCACATATGCGCTGCGATAAGGACGGATGGCAGGTTCTGCGCGAAGACGCGCGTCCGTCCTCAACCGAAATTTACTTTGGCTCGATCAACGATGAAGAAGCCCAAGCATACGTCGCAAGCGGCGAACCCTTAGAAGTTGCCGGTTCTTTCACCATCGATGGATTGGGTGGGGCTTTTATCGAAGCGATTGAAGGCGACCACCACAATGTCATTGGGATCTCGCTTCCCTTAATCCGCACCATGATGGCCGATATGGGATTGCAGTGGGTCAATCTTTGGGATCGAAAAGGACCTGATGCCCACTAAGCCCCTCAAGCCTCACGCTCGGATTGGCTGGGCGATCAAACGGCTCGCGGCCTCGACGACGCGTTCGTCGGTTGCAGTCAAGGCTACGCGCACAAAGCCCGCCCCGGCCTCGCCATAAAAATCTCCCGGAGCAACGACAATCCCTCGGCGCGCGAAGGCATCAACTAGCTGCCAGGAACCAAAGTCACCACGAGGATCCCTCACCCACAGGTAAAGGCCCGCAGCCGAATCCTTGTCACGCTCAAGACCAGTGCGTTCAATAGCATCGATCAAGATTTCACGTCGGCGCGCATACACTTGACGCTGCACCTCAACGTGTTCGGCATCCCCCAACGCAACGCGCATTGCAGCTTGAACTGGAGCAGGAACCATCATCCCCGAGTGTTTGCGCACTTCAATAACAGGAGCTAGAAGCTTTGGATCCCCATACATCAAAGCCGCACGGTAACCAGCTAAATTCGACTGCTTAGACAGCGAATACAGCACGATCAGCGAACGAGGATCTCCATCGCAGACTCGTTCATCGAGCAGTGAGGGCACGCCCTCGCGAAGGAAAGGCTCCTCCCATGCCAAAGCCGAGTAGCACTCATCAGAAATCACGACTGCGTCATGAGCACGAGCCCACTGGACGACCGCACGGAGTTCCTCAACCGTGAGGACATGGCCATCGGGGTTGCCCGGCGAGTTCAGCCATACAAGTTGAGCATCGGGCCACGACGAAGGATCTGTCGGGTCGACTGGAAGCGGAGTAGCTCCCGCTAAACGCGCACTGATGTCGTAGGTCGGATACGAGGCCTGCGGAAACAGAACCGTATCTCCGGAACGCACACCCAGAAGGAAGGGAAGCCATGCAACAGCTTCCTTGGAGCCGATAGACGGCACAACACCCTGCAATCCAACGTCCACCATGTTCCGCCGCTTTCCCCAGGCAAGAATTGCGTGACGAAGCTCAGGAGTACCAATCACGGTCGGATATCCCGGCGCATCCGTATGCTTTCGAAGCGCATCCTGAATGAGCTCGGGAGTGGGATCAACCGGAGTTCCAATCGACAGATCGCACACTCCGCGGGGATGCTCAGCTGCCCGTTTACGGTAAGGGGTGAGCTGATCCCAAGGGAATGAGGGCAGATCGAGTGGGCGCGGAAAGACGCTCATGTGTTTCCTTACTTATCCCAATCTTCATTCTGCGGAGGAAGCTCGCTGATCCACGGAACATCGAAGGGCTGAGGACCGGTCTTCTGAGCACCACCCGGGCTGCCCAGATCAACAAAGAAATCGGCGTTGGCCTGCAGGTAATCGGACCATTCGCTGGGGAGGTCATCCTCGTAAAAGATTGCTTCGGTCGGGCACACCGGTTCGCACGCACCGCAGTCCACGCACTCATCGGGGTGGATGTACAGGGTACGCTCGCCCTCGTAAATGCAGTCGACGGGGCACTCATCAACGCAGGCCCGGTCCTTCACATCAACACAGGGCTGGGCAATGACATAGGTCATTAATTCCTCCTTGGACTGGGTTGGACAACCACTTCATTCTATTATCGCCAACATGAAGAACCACGCGAACGAGCAACCTTCTTCCCCCGAAAATAGCGAGAAGATAGATCCTGCGGAGCATGTCCAAGCAGAAGCTTTTACGCGACAAGAAACGCGCGCAATTCCCAATCTTCCGTGGATGCAATTGGGAGTGGGCTCTCGCGTGGTCGTCCGCTATCGCCTAGACGATGGTCTACACGATGCACTGGGAACTCTCATCGAAGCTGCCCCAACCCACGTGATCATCGAGACCCGGCGCGGCCAAGTTCGCGTCGATGCGCGAACCATGGTCACCGGGAAGCGCGTCCCTCCCCCACCGCAGATCTAATCTGAACTTCAGTTGGCTTTGAAGGCCCATTAGGGCCAAGGGGACTTAGTCCTTGTTCTGACGACGCTCGCGAGCGGCAATCTTGAAGCGCTCCTGGGCGTCCAAGACAACCTTACGCACGCGAACGGCCTCGGGAGTCACTTCAACGCACTCATCGTTAGCCGCAAACTCCAGGGACTCTTCCAAGGTAAGTTTGCGAGAAGGCGTCAAGGACTCGTAGACATCAGCGGTCGCACTACGGGTATTGGTTTGCTTCTTTTCACGGCAGATATTGACATCCATATCCTCGCCGCGAGGATTCTCACCAACAACCTGGCCTTCATAGACCTCCGAACCCGGCTCGACAATGAAAGAGCCGCGCTCTTGAAGGTTCGTCATCGCGTAGGGAGTCGCCTGGCCTGCGCGGTCCGCAACAAGAGAGCCGGTCAAGCGCTGCTCAATTGCACCCTGCCACGGAGCATAGCCTTCGGCGATGGACGAAGCGATACCGGTACCACGGGTCTCGGTGAGGAAGCGCGTGCGGAAGCCAATCAGGCCTCGAGCGGGAACGACAAATTCCAAGCGAATCCAACCCGAACCATGGTTGGCCATGGTCTCCATGCGCCCCTTACGCTGAGCCATCAGCTGGGTGACCGAGCCGAGGTATTCCTCGGGGATATCAATGGTCATACGTTCCATGGGCTCACTGCGTACACCGTCAATGGTCTTGGTGACAACCTGCGGCTTACCAACGGTAAGTTCGAAGCCTTCACGACGCATCTGCTCAACAAGAATTGCCAGAGCGAGTTCACCACGTCCCTGAACTTCCCACGCGTCGGGACGTTCGGTGGGCAGGACTCGAATGGAAACGTTACCGATGAGCTCGCGATCCAAGCGATCCTTCACCTGACGTGCGGTCACCTTTGCACCCTTGACTCGTCCAGCCATGGGAGAAGTGTTAATACCGATCGTCATCGAGATCGCGGGATCATCAACGGTGATCAACGGCAGGGGCCGAGGATCGTCGAGGTCAACCAGAGACTCGCCGATAGTGATGTCTTCGATACCCGCTACCGCAACGATATCGCCGGGTTCAGCGGTTTCGGCAGGAAGGCGCTCCAGGCCTTCGGTGCGAAGAAGCTCGGTGATTCGAACAGGCTTGATCGTTCCGTCGTGGCGAGCCAGACCAACGGTTTCACCCTTACGCAAAGTACCGTTGTGGATACGCAGCAGAGCGAGGCGGCCAAGGAAGGGCGAAGCATCAAGGTTCGTCACGTGTGCCTGTAGGGGTGCGCCTTCCTCATATTCAGGGCCGGGAATACGCTGAAGGATCGTCTCAAAGAGAGGCTCGAGATCCTCGGTGGGGATATTGCCGTCGCCGGGGTTGGTCAGCGAGGATTTCCCTGCCTTTGCCGAGGCGTAGACAACGGGGACATCCAGCAGCGAGTCGACATCGGCATCAACGCCTTCACCCATAAGGTCCTCAGCCAATGCAAGAAGCAGGTCCTGGGTTTCTGAGACAACCTCGTCGATACGCGCATCGGGACGGTCAACCTTATTGACAACGATCACGACGGGAAGCTGGGCTTGAAGGGCCTTGCGAAGAACGAAACGGGTCTGCGGGAGAGGTCCTTCAGAGGAATCCACAAGCAGAACGACGCCGTCAACCATAGATAGGCCTCGTTCAACTTCACCACCAAAGTCTGCGTGTCCGGGGGTGTCGATGACGTTAATGACCACGCCACCTTCGAGCCCGAGCTTTTGAGCGGCGGGACCGCGATAGTGGACCGCAGTGTTCTTGGCGAGAATCGTAATGCCCTTTTCGCGTTCAAGATCGCCCGAATCCATCACGCGTTCACCGGTCTTCTCAACCGTATCGCGCTCATTGAAAGCACCCGACTGCCACAACATCGCATCAACCAAGGTGGTCTTGCCGTGGTCAACGTGTGCAACAATCGCGACATTTCGTAGATCTTCGCGGATGGTCATAAAGCTCCCTATACATTCTCGACGCGTATCACAGCTAGCTTATCGCCGTTTTTGAGGAAGTCCCTTGTTCGGAGGGCTATGTGTGAGGCGTTACTCGCGCTATCCTTGTCCAATGACAAACCGACGCGTCTATCGCGCCAGCAATGACTGCTGTGATGCGAGCTTTTCAGATTCAGGTGCCCAGGTCCTTACATGGCAACCTTCTGGCACCGAGCCTGTCCTCTGGCTCTCCGAACGTTCCCTGCCCTGGGCATCGACGCCCGCACGGGGAGGAATTCCGATTTGTGCACCGTGGTTTGGTGTTGCAACAGCTTCCTTGGCTGCCCCCGGATCCGAAGCACAAAACCACGGATTCTTAAGAAATGCAACGTGGGAACTGATTGAGCGTAGCGATTCCCATGCAGTTCTTGAATTCGTTTACAAACCATCCACAAACACTGAGATGGCAAAATTCCCCCATCGTTTCACTTCGAAACTTGAGGTCACTTTCGGGGCGGAACTTCACCTGGTGCTTTCGATGAAGAACACCGATGACGAACCCTTCTACGTCGATGAGGCCTTGCACTCCTATTTCAATGTTTCCGATGTACGTGAGATTTGCATTCACGGCCTCGAAGGAGCAAAGGAACTGGATACTGTCCGCGACGCACAAGGTATTCACGAAGGTCCGCTGACCTTCACTGACGGTCGTGTCGATTCGATCTTCGACACACGCACTGCAGCAATCATTGAAGATCCTGGTTTCAAACGACGGATCATCATTGAAAAAGAACACTCTGCATCGACAATCGTCTGGAATCCTGCCGAATCCGAAGCGGCGGACATGCACCACGAGGACTGGAAACACTTCGTCTGTGTCGAAGTAGGCAATGTCCGTCGCAATGCGCTGCTCCTTCGACCGAGACAATCTCACTGGATGTCTTTGACCATCAAGGTGGAAGAACTCGCGTAGGCGAGATCCTCACAAATGGGCCCCGTTGCTCCCCTGAGCTAGGCGAAGAATCTCTTTTTGATTGCCGTGGTTCCTACAGCCCGAAACGCTGTGCGAGCCACGGCAATCCGTCTTCGAAAGCCGCGCTCCACACCTTCCAGGAGTGCCCACCCGGATAGGTTCGCGTCTCAATACTCATCCCCGATTTCTCCGCGGCGTGATCAACCTCGATGAGACCTTCTTTAAAGGCGGTATCAGACTCTCCCCACGAGATGATGCCCGCGCTTTCCTCATAGCGATTATGACTCATCAGATGCACGGGATCATTCGCTTCATAGAGCTCTCGAGAGCCGTCAAACCCGTCCGAAATTGTTCGCTCTTCATTACCGAGTTGCGGATGCGCTTCACCTGACATGTCAAGGAAGCTGCGGTACAAATCGGGAGCACGGGTCACCACTTGAAGCGCGCAGGTTCCTCCCGATGAAAGACCAGCAATGGCCCATTGTCCCGGATCAGAAGAGACGGGGAGATTAGCGCGCAGCCAGCTCGGGACGTCCTTTTGTACGTAGGTCGCAACTTTCCCATGCGAGGTGTCGGAGCACAGAGGATTTGCTGTTTGGCTGCCGTACACATCAACGACAGCAATGATTGGGGCCCGCCCATCATGTTGCGCTGTGAATTGATCCATCGTCTGGGGAAGTTTCCCCAAAACAAGCCAATCTTGTGGTGTACCGGGCTGGCCAGACATCAGCACAATAACCGGGAGCTGTGCACTGGGATCTTTGAAATATGACGGTGGAAGATAAACAATGGCTTGCCGAGGGGTAAAAGAGGTATCCGAGGCGGGAATGTCGACACGGACAAACGCCCCCTCTGCGCTGCGCGCCAGAGTGACAGCATCATCAGGTTTTTTTAGTTCATCCCAAGAAATTGTCTGGACTCCCCCACCAACGACTTCCGCCATCGTGGGATAGGCCTCGAAATGATAGTTAATCCCCAGAGCAGCTCCAATCGCCATGAGTATCCACGCGCACGCCCCGGCCAGAAAACGACGAATCCAGTGACGGCGACGAAAGAGAGCGACGAGAATCATCACCGTAGCAATAAGGGCTGGAGCCGCCCACAGCCAAGTCACACGCCCCAATCCCTCGGCAACCGGATGCCAGACCCTTTCGACAAGGTGATGGACAATGAAAAGGACGATGACACCACCACAAGCACTCACAAACCGCACCTTGAGGGAAAGCGGCTTCATGACGAAAAACCACACCCAAGCAACGGCTGCAAGGATCAAGGCTGCAGCGATCGGCAGAATCCATACGCGCAGAAGTGGAAATAGCTTGAGGAGACTAATCACGTGACACCAACTTTGCTGCGACTCCCACAGCACTGATTGCACTCATATTTGGCAAATAAGCATGCGCAATTGCCAGACCAACTGCAGGCGCATTCGCAATGTCGGGAATTGCAAGATAAAGGGGGACGAAACGAACCTGGAATTTCTTCTTGTAGGCCAGCAAGGAGCGGAAACCATAGACGGGTTCCATCACGCTTCCCATCACATCAAGAACGGGGGCAAAAGCGAAGCGCGAATCTGCCAATTCTGAGCTTTCTTCACACTGGCCCGATTCGGCTAGAGGAGCCCCCGACAAGGAAATGAACTGTAGCCCCTCATCTTGCGCCAGAAGAGCAGCTTGGCCAATGAGAAAATCAATGGCCAAACGGAAACCAGAGTCATCTCGACGCATCACATCGAGGGTCAGGCCGACCACTTCGCCACCTGAGTGAACGGGCATCCATGAGGTCACCGCGTGGATGCGATCTTCTTCATCAAGAGCCAACAGAAGGCGCGTATCCGAGTCATTAATTTCGCGCAGGCCGCCCAGTGTAAAGCCCATCTCAGGAAGAGTCTTCTCATCGGCCCATGCCTGGCAGATCGTATCAACCTGTTGCTTCAGCCCAGCGGGCAGACTCGGATAGGACGCCCATTCGGCTCGGATCCCCTCACGCTTAGCATGATTGAAAGCGGTGCGCACATCCTGGAACTTCTTACCCTTGAAGGCAAGATCACCCAGATCAATAATGGCTTCCTCAGCAACCTTGACGGTGGACCAGCCTAAACGATTCGCTTCTCGTGCCCACTCTTCATGGACCGAATAGAGCGCCGGGGTCAGTGCTGCATCGCTTGCAAAGCGAGCAAACTGCGAAATCACTGCTGGAATATCGTCATCAGTTGCGGCACATTGTGTCAGTGTCAGCGCCACGCCAGATTCTTGACGGTAGGACACTGCCGCGCGTTGATCAGGACTAATCCACGTCGAATTTCCCGGCCATGCGAGCATCCACCCCAAAGAGCCTGCGCCGTGCTGGCGCAGAAGAGCGATTAAGTCATCATGAGCATCATGTTGAAGCTCAACCGGCGCAAGGAAAACTTTAAGAAGGCAAACAGCGACGACAATCCACACCAGCGCGGGAATCCAGACTATCGAAATCGAGGAAAGCAAGGTTGTTGCATAGACCGGAGTATCAATCAGCCACTGTGCACCAGCAGGAGCGTATGAGACAACGTAGGCCTCAAAAAGGCTGAGTAAATCCGCTTCGGGAACAAACTGGTCGGGAATGAAAACCCCAATAACGAGCGCAATGAGCGTGCCAAACACAGCGCAGACAGCAATGACACATGCGCTGCGCACCCAGTAGCGTCGGGCAATGCGTACCCGGAACGCAGAGGAATTCCACGCGGTCAGCAGAAGCGTTACTAGGGGGAAAGCAACGCTGATCAGAAGCTTACTCATGGGAATGGGAGCGATAAAAAAGTCATCGTCGTCGAGGCCCTGCGCCTCATCCACCGAAAGCGCGAAAACCATGATCTGTGCGAGGCCAATAATCGCAAGCACGCTCTGAAGAACCAGCGTGCCCACCCAAGCGCCATGACGGCCTCGGAAAAGACCAAAAGCCAAAACCAACTGAACCACAAAAGGAATCGAAGCCAAGATCAAGGGAGCATAAAGCATCAAAGAATTGCCGTACATCTCTTCGACGCAGCTCATGGGAGCACCGCTTTGCTGGCACAGCGCCCACATATATTGCTGGATAGCAAGCTCAGGAGAAAAAGCAGCGCGATCAAAAGCCAGGAAACCATGAGCGCTGAAATTCCAGATTGAGCTTACGGCGCCCAAGGTAGTAGCAGTAATGACCAAGGGAATTACTCGACGTACGGGATCTCCAATTCCCAGCATTGAACGCCCTCGGTTCGACCAACCAATCGTGAAACCGCCAATGATCCACCCGCATAGGAAAGCGATGAAACGTGCCAGCGCCCCCGCAGTAGAAGAAAAAGCCAAGAGAGCGCTCAAGACGACAAGGGCGCCGATTCGAGTGCGCCACGCCCATAGGCGATCCATCTTCGCGCTCGCAGTTCCAAGCAGCGCAGTAAGGATCAGGCTTGCTCCTGTTAGTGGACCACTAAAGAGGGGGTATAGACCACTGCGAGAGATTCCCTTTACCAGAGCAACAAAGGCCCACATCCCAGCTAAGGACATGGGAAGGGAGATGACCGCAGAAAGAAGCCAAATTCGCGATCCGAGGAAACGTTCAAGAAGACCACCGATGATCACCATCATGAGGGCAGCATTGATCATCATGCCGATCGAAGGACTCCACACAACCGTCGTCACAATGGTGAGCGGACGAATTGCACCGCCCTGCGCGGCAAGAGATTGATTCCAGTGGCCGTGGCTCAAGTGGGCGGCAATCCCGACAAGCATGATGATCAGCGTCAGGATGATCGAACATGGAGCAGTCCGAAACCAGTTGAGGAGAACCGGGAAGCTTCGACTCCAAACACGCGAAAAGGCAGATGCCGGACGCGTCTGAAGAGTCTCGTCAGCCTTGGGTTCGCTTTCAGCGCTCATGAAACTCCTTCTGGCAGACAAACTTCGATTCTCTATTTTTGATCTTAGATCTTGCTGCCCTCAGCTCAACTCGAAGAAGGCGATTATCAGGGTTCAATCAGGGAGAATTTCAGGGGGATCACTCACATAGAGAGGTCCAACTCCGTCAATCCAACGTACACTAACTGCGGCAGAACAAGGAAAGGACGCACATGGGATTGCGTAAAGCACTGGCTCACACTGTCATGCATCTATCACGATGGACTTTCGCGCCTGAGTTCCCTCTTCCCGATCGCTGTTTGGTTATCGGTGCGCCTCACACGTCAAATTGGGACGGCTTCTACATGGTGATGGCAATGTGGGCCGTCGAGCGTCCAGTGTCTTTCCTGGTCAAGAAGAATCTCACCGACGTCCCTGTTATTGGAAGTTTCGTGAAAGCGATCGGCGGGATTCCCGTTGACCGCGAACATCCGGGGCACCTTGTTGAGCACATCATTTCCCTTGCTGAATCCAAAGATCATTTCGTTCTGGTTATTACCCCGAAGGGAACCCGTTCCGTTCGCCCCTATTGGAAGTCTGGTTTCTACCGAATTGCGATGGAAGCTGATCTTCCGATTGTTCCCGGTTTCATCGATGGCGCGAAGCGTCGCTACGGGTGGGGTGAGCCGATGCGGCTCACCGGCAACCGCCGTCATGACATGGACAAGATCCGCGATTTCTATAGTGGGCTAGTAGGGATTCGCCCAGAAAACACCTGCGTTCCTCGGCTACGCAACGAAGACCCTGAAGACTAAAATCCCCCGAATTTTTGCACTTCAATCAGTGCGTTAGCCGCGGTGAAGCCGACACAGGGTCATGACCAGTTTTTCAACTGCTCCCTGTGGGTCCTTCGATGCGCCTTTTGTGTCTTCATCGGCTTGCGCAATTGCAGTGATTGCCGAGGCCAAGGCGGGGTCGGGCCATGCGCGAAGTTCGCGTCGAGCTCGTTCTGCTTGCCAGGGCGACATCCCCAGGTTCTTTCTTCCCGAAGAAGCGGAAACTTTAGCCATTGCACGAAACTTCATTGCAATTGCGGCAACGAGCTGCGCCGGTGCGCTTCCGGTCGCATAGGCATGGCGAACCAAAGTCAGAGCCCGTGCGGCGCGGCCATCGACAATCGCATCCGCGACTTCAAAACTTGTTGCTTCAACACGTCCGGAGTAGTACTTCCGCACGGCATCAAGCGTAATTTTCCCTTCAACATCGCTGAGGAGCTGTGCCACCGCAGCCGCGAGCGCACTCAGATCATTACCCAGAGCATCCACTAAAGCTTGAGCTGCCTCAGTTTCTATGCTGCGATGGGCTTGTCGTACGTCGGAGCGAACAAAGTCGAGTTTGTCTCGATCATTCTTTAAAGGCTCTGCCGGAATCACGGGAAAGCCCGCTTTGGCAATCGCATCAAGCATTTTTTTTCCGCGGGCGTTGCCACCCGGATGGCGCATGAAAATCCAGACATCAGCTGCGGGTGCGGATACATATGCCTGAAGGTCAGCAGCTAAAGCATCCGTCATATTCTCCAAGTCAGGAATGATGATCATTCGGCTTTCACCAAAAAGCGAAGGTGAAGTCAAAACATCGAGTTGTCCTGCTTGATAGGTGCCTGCTGATAGATCTGTTCGTTCAAGAGCGGGATCAGCCTCATGTGCCTGACGACGTAACTCGCTTAATGCCCGATCTGCCAGTAAGCTTTCGCTTCCTTTGATGAGGACGAGGGGGGCGAGCGTTGGAGATACCGGTGCCGATTGTGTTTTGGCTGCCATAGCTCTCCTTTACTGATCGTCACCGTCATTTCTTAAGCAATGCCCTCTAAGTGTGGCATGTTCTGTTTGCCTCTACGAGGAGAAGCGCCGAATTTTCACCCTCACTACCCAGATCAGTAGGAGAAGGACGACCACAGTAATAAGACCAGACCACTCTCCCACCGCGATTCGCGCACCTGGGAGTGCAGACAATCTGGAGGCAACCATTGATATCCACGCAGTTCCCCAAGATGTCACCCATGCGCATACATAGCCAAGAGCGGGCCATATTTGAGCTGCAAGTGCTGAGATAAAACACCCTACAGTCACAGGAGTCACCAATGGTGCGATAAGTAGCTGAGCGGGTATTGCCCATGGACTGACCCACGAGTTCATCGACAGCATGATCGGAAGCGTAGCTAGTTGGGCTCCCAATGGGACACTGATGAGTTTGGCGCTCCATTCAATTCCCGACTGCACAGATTGTGGAATCGGAGCCACTTGAGTCACACCGGCCTCAATCCAACGTGCAGCAACACTTACTCCCCAGGTTGCGAGCACTGAGAGTGTAAAACCCAACGCACACGCATCGTAGGGCGATATCAGACAGGCAAGGATGATGACAGTGCTCAACGATGAGTAAATTCCCCCTTCCCTATTACTCCACATTCCAATAAAACCAATAAGGCTGACCGCAAAGGAACGCAGCACCGACGAAGCGGGGCCAACAAGTCCAACGAAAAGCAACAGAACTAAAACTTGGATAATGATCGCTATGCGACGTTTCTTTGTTGCAAGAAGACCAACCGTCATCATCAGAATCGACATATGAGTACCTGATACTGCTGTGAGGTGCGCAAATGACACAGTCTTCATATCATCACGCATTTGAGCACTGGCTTGATGGTCATCTCCCAGTGCCATTCCTGGTATCAGCGCACGTGCGTGCTCTGGCAATGTCACAACAATCTTTTCGAGGCTCCTCCTGACAACTTGAGAAATACGCGTCCAGCGATCGTTTGGAGGAAGGCGTTCCAACGATTTGATTCGAAGCGCACCCACATTCGGAATGCTGTGAGCCCAATTGAGATCGCAGGTCCCACTAGCAAGAACTCGATCTCCGCGTCGAAGTGTTGTCATAGATTCGCGCGTGGATACAAGGAGAAAGCTCAGCTGTTCTTTGCTTCCAAGAAAACGGGCACGAACGTAGTAGCTCGGTTTATTTCTCGTGTTTGTTGCTTTCTTTCCTTCACGTACTTCACTCAGCAAAACAAAGGAAGCATTGCGCAGTTCCTTTCCTTGCACACATAACTGTGCCGCCTCGTTTTCCCAGCTCGTTGCGCGACTTGAAGAGATCGCAATGCACGTACAGCACAGGCATATCGTGACAATGAGAAGAGGAGCGCATTCACTGACGCGTTCTTTTCCTAACCCCTGAAATCCTTGTGGGGATAGGAGCACAGGGAAGAGAAAAGCTGTGCATATTCCGGCGCCTAGAAGAAGTGGAGCTCTGTTCAGTGCACCCCAGGTACATAACCAGGATGAAATCGCTAAGGGAACTAAGCGAATGTCAATCGATGAGGCCCTCACGAGCAGGCACCAATTCGAATTTTCTCCAGTATCAAAGCTCCAATTCCTGGAACTGCTACTAGGTCGTCCACACGTGTGATCGGATGAGACTTCCTATAGGTGACGATACGTGCGGCCAGTGCCGGTCCAACTCCATCGAGTCTTTGTAGTGTTTGAGCATCTGCTTGAGTGACGTCAACGCAGGCGGAAGCTTGACCGGATGGAGCTTCACCCTGCGCTTTCGAGGAATTCAGAGAAGGAACCCTGATCTGTTCGCCATCAACAACCAACCGAGCGAGGTTAACGCTGTCACGGTCCGCGCCTTCAGTAAAGCCTCCAGCTTGATCGACAGCCTCCGAAACGCGAGAACCATGTTTCACACGGACAACGCCAGGAACGCGCACTTCTCCTGTCATATGAACCATAACCTGACCACTGATTCCTCTTCCTTCATCTCCGGACTGCTGAATTCCTGGACTTGAGGAAGAGAAAGATCCGGTGCTATCGGCATGCGCACTTGGGGATTCGACATCAGAAGCCGACAGATTGTCTTCTTCTGAGCGACTATTCCAGCTATGGACAACTCCTGCTATTAGGGCGAGAAACAGGCAGATCGCAATAAATACTCGAGCGGTACGCCATGGCCAGCTCCAGCGTAGGCCTCGACCCTGATTTTCTTCATCGCCCTGAGGGTCTTCTCGCGCGATGCTCCTATCTGCATCCTGATCGGCCTCAGCAGACTGAGAGGTAAAGACCAATCGTTCCAACTGCCTTCTACGGCTCAGATGAGACTGAAAGTGTGAATCCATGCTTTCAGTGTGTCCGTCTCCCAGCTCCGCTTCTGGGTTCATGAGCGCCTCTGTGGATGAATCCTTGATTCACATCTTTTGTGGATAGCTTTGCGATACAACGAGTGAAACCTTGTTGCCATCAATACGTAAAGTGTGTTTAAAATAACGACAAGATCTCCACCTTCTCACTCAAGGACTGTCATGCGTATCGGCTTCATCGGAACAGGTGCAATGGCCTCGGCTATTGCACGCGGTGCCGTGGCCGCTGGCTTCAGCGGCTCGGATCTGATGTTCGCCGATCGACACCGCCAAGCTGCAGAAGACTTGGCTGATGAGCTGGGAGGCATTGCACTCGCATCAAACCGTCAGGTCGCCGAGCAGAGCAATCTCTTGGTCCTCGCAGTGAAACCAAATATCCAGTCCGAAGTCATTCGCGAGATTCGCGAGAGTGTTCTTTTTGCCAAGCAACTCTGCGTCGTCTCTATTGCTGCGGGCCGTACGACCGATCAGATTATTTCTGATTTTGGGGCAGCCATTCCTCTGGTCCGCGTCATGCCCAATGTCAATGCACAGGTCGGCCAGTCAATGAGTGCCCTTTGCCCCGTGGGGACAACGGACGAACAACTCACCGCTGCTCGCAAGCTTCTGGATTCGGTCGGCGAAACGATCGTGTTGGATGAGAAGTACTTCCCTGTTTTTACAGCGATCGCTTCCTCCTCCCCGGCGTGGATCTTCCGCATGATCGATGCGATGGCCGAGGCCGGCGTAAACCACGGCCTCACCAAGGCCGATTCAACGCGCATCGTCACCCAAGCGTTCTTGGGAAGCGCGCAGCTCATGCTCAACGGCCTCGAGAATGGGCAAGTGCCCGCGAACCTTATCGATCGGGTTTCTTCTCCGGGCGGCACCACTATCGCTGGTCTCCTCGCCGCCCAAGAGGCTGGTCTGTCTTCTGCGATCGTCGCGGCGGTCGACGCTGCTGTTGAGCGCGACCATCATCTTGGCTGACGTCGTCACGAGACGCCGTCAGGATAATCCCACGCGCCCGCGAAGATTAGAAGATTAGTCGTAGCCTTTCATTCACGTTTACGCATCCCATTTTTTACTTCGCACCCGACTGAAGCTTTTGCTCCTTATCCACATCAGTTTTTCACACGCAACCTCTTGGAATACTCATGCTTTTGTTGAATGCAGTCGTTCTCTCGGTCATCGTCATGCTGGCTCTCAGCCTCGCCCGAGTGCACGTCGTGATCTCTCTCTTTGTGGCCTCTATTGTCGCCGGCCTTGTCGCTGGAATGGGAATCTCTGGCACAATGGTCGCTTTCCAGACCGGCCTCGCCGGAGGCGCAAAGATCGCACTTTCCTACGCATTGCTTGGTGCCTTCGCTATGGCCGTCGCCCACTCAGGTCTCCCGGCTTTGCTTGCGCGCACAATTGTGAACCACATGCGCAACGCGGATGCGGCGAGCTCCGCGCGAGTTGCTCGCGGCGTCAAATGGGGAATCGTCGGCGGCGTACTCGTCATGGGCGTGATGAGCCAGAACCTGATCCCCATTCACATCGCCTTCATTCCACTCCTTATCCCGCCGCTCATTGGCGTGATGAATGAACTCAAGATAGACCGCCGCTTGATTGCCTGTGCGATTACTTTCGGTATCGTCACCGCCTACATGTTCTTCCCCATCGGCTTCGGTCGTATCTTCTTGTACGACATTCTCTACAAGAACATCAACGCCGCTGGCATGGATGTGTCTTCCGTCAACCCCATGGCAGCAATGGCAATTCCCGCGGCTTCAATGGCAATAGGTTGTGCGATCGCGCTTCTCTTCTCCTACCGCAAGCCCCGCACTTATGAACAGTGTGACTCCTCCTTCGCATCGTCTGAGGAAAAGCCGATTGATATGAAGAAGGTCTGGGCAGCAGTAGCCGCCCTCGTCGTATGCTTCGTCATTCAGACCGTGCTCACGCGAATGGATTCTGAGGCCGATCCACTGCTCGTTGGCTCTTTGGTAGGGCTGTGCATGATGCTCTTCATGCGAGTCGTCCCTTGGCAGCAGGCCGACGATGTCTTCAGTGGCGGTATGAAGATGATGAGCCTCATCGGCTTAATCATGATCACCGCACAGGGCTACGCGTCAGTCCTCAACGAATCTGGCCAGATTAAGCCTTTGGTTGATGGAACCGCAGCGCTCTTCAACGGTTCAAAGGTCCTCGCAGCAATCATCATGCTCCTCGTCGGCCTCGTGATCACCATGGGTATCGGCTCCTCCTTCTCGACCCTGCCGATCATCTCCGCGATCTACGTCCCGCTGTGTCTCACGCTGGGCTTCTCCCCCATGGCAACGGTGGCGATCATCGGCACTGCTGGTGCTTTGGGCGATGCCGGCTCACCGGCCTCGGATTCGACGCTCGGCCCGACAGCGGGTCTCAACGTCGATGGCCAGCACGACCACATGCGAGACACGGTGATCCCAACCTTTATCCACTACAACATCCCGCTGCTCATTGGCGGATGGGTTGCTGCGATGGTCCTCTAAATAAGGTCATGATCCCTATTCTCGAGGCCGGGGCTGGGTGCGCACCGCGTGCCGGTCCCGGCTTCGTGCCTTCTTTAGTGCGGTACGTTTCGTATCCATCGCGTCTATCGAGGATCGATCTTCCGTCGCATGCTCACCCGTTCATTTTCAATGAACGTTTGCACATTTTGCTGAAAACTTGCATGTACAGGCGATCCAAGTTGCACAATAGACCCCATGACTTCTACTTCGCCCGCCACACGGCCAAACCAAAAGGATTTGGAGAAACTCATCGATGAGACTCCAGCATCTGGCCCCAAGCGTTCGATCGCTTTTCTTGCGGGAGTCGCAACTTTTGGTTCTCTTCTTTTCGGCTATGACACGGGAGTCATCGCCGGCGCACTGCCCTATATGTACATGCCTCGCAGCGCCGGAGGCCTTGGAATTAATGAATTCCAAGAAGGACTGGTCGGGGCTTTTCTGGCCCTTGGTGCCGCGCTGGGAGCGATCGTCGGAGGCCGCCTATCAGATCGCTACGGGCGCCGACACAATATCCTCCTTTTGGCGGGCATCTTCATTCTCGGAACACTGGGGTGCACCTTTGCCCCAAATGTCGCAATTTTGTATATTTCCCGCTTCATCTTGGGTATCGCCGTTGGTGGCGCCTCCGCAACAGTCCCCGTGTACCTAGCCGAATCTGCACCCACGCGCGTGCGTGGTTCTCTGATCGCTCTTGACCAGTTCATGATCGTCGCCGGACAATTGCTGGCCTACTCGATGAACGCAATCCTCTCTAGCGCGCACGGAGGGCCCCAGATCTACGTCAGTGAAGATCCTTCGGGGACCCTCACTGGCGGCCACTGGTACCCCTGGGATCAAGTCCAGCACGTGACAACCGCGGTCATAACCAGCGGCGATGGCTTGGCATGGCGTTGGATGCTTGTTCTTGCAACGATCCCAGCGGTGTGCCTCTGGCTAGGTATGCGTCTCATGCCAGAGTCCGGGCGCTGGTATGCCTCGAAAGATCGCTATTACGAGGCCATTGGAGCGCTTAAGCGCATTCGCGATCCCAAGCTCGACAACCTCAGCGAGGAGATCGCGCAAATCGCGGAGCTTCAGCAAAGAGAAGACGCACAGGGACACTGGTCACTTCGACGCACAGCATCGGTCGCCTGGACCAGACGCCTGCTGTTGATCGGTGTTGGCCTAGCCTGCTTCGATCAGCTCACCGGTATTAACACCGCGATGTACTACCTCCCCAAGATCCTAGCTGCGGCGGGTTTCTCAGCCGCTGATTCGATTACCTTAAATGTCATAACGGGTGCGGTCGCGTGTGCGGGTGCAGGTTTCGGGCTCTACTTGGTTTCGAAGCTCGCGCGTCGTCACGTCGGTATTTACCAAGAAACAGGAGTGACTCTTTCGCTCTTCAGCCTGGCGATCATCTTCGGTGTGGGGATCTCCCCCTATGTACAGGCTGATGGCAGTATTTCCGCTTCGATTCCCGCGTACCTTCCGTGGCTGGTTGTTGTCCTCGTTTCGGTTTTCGTCTTCGCCAAGCAGTCAGGAACAGTCAACTGGGTTCTGGTATCAGAGATTTTCCCATCGAGGATTCGAGGCGTTGCTCAGGGTTTTGCGGTCGGCTGCGGATGGCTGATGAACGCAGTGGTGACCTGGGTCTTCCCCGTAATGATTACTCACTTGGGTGCAACATGGACCTACGTGATTTTCGGATTGATCAACGTGGTTTCCCTGTGTTTCTACCTCTTTATTGTCCCGGAGACCCGCGGAATCTCTTTGGAGACCTTCGAGAAAAACTTCAGCGAGAAGTTCGGACTGTAAGGAGCGCGCGCTCGTGCGTTCGATCAGCCCACTGTGCAGCTTCCCACAGGTCGCGTGTATGGAGGGGCTGGACATAGGTTTCCACCCATGTCTCCCCAAACTCCTCGTCGTACCAGGGGTCATGAATGAGGAAAAAGTCTCCAATACGACCCCAAATCAGCAACCAGTGCGGGGTGTCTTCACCGTTAAGCGGGGCAAGGTCAACGAGGGCAATAACATGCTTGCCCGCGTCCAAGGCTGAGGTGATGTCTTCTACCGACAGTTCCCTCACCTGGGAGGTGACTCCCAATTCGTGTGCGCGCGTCATATGTTCGTGGTGAAGAGCGACCCGCGCGCGCTTTCCCAGCATCGTGGTTTTAGAAATTCCTACGATGGGTTCGTTGGTCGAAACAAGGACCTCCACCTGTGCGCCGTGATCCGCTAGTGCCGAGGCCAAGCCGAAGTGCCCCACTCCCCCTGAGTAGGTTGCTTGACGCCAAAGATTCAGCTCATTGACAAAGTCAGTGTGCGGGTCACCTTCAATCTCACCGAGCGTCATCAGCGCGCTTGCGGGACCGCAAGTGAATTCCGTCTTCTGGTGTTCGTATGCGGGGATCGCAAAATTCGTGGCTTCTGGCTCGTAATCAGGATTCCATAAAAGCCAGCCGCTATGGGAGTAATCGCGGTCGTTTTCAATGGGATGGGGGTTCCCATTGATCGTGACCTGTTCAAAACCAATCGAGCGGAGGACATCAACAAAAATGCCCTCATCTGCCCATGAGTCAGCCTTCATCAGTGGGAAGCGACGCGAGCACATCTCATCACAGAGTTCCGATATGATTTCACGCACGCGACGTGCTTGCTCGGCTTCACATACCACCTGATCGGTATTGAGAAGAGTCCATCCGGCAATACGCAGGTGCGCAGAGAGTTCACGGTGGACTTCCCATACTCCCACAGGCCCATTGATCCACAAGGTCGCACGCATCTTTGGGCCAAGGCGCGCCCAATCTTTCGCGCGCTCTTCAGGGACCCCTAAAGCAAGCAGGTGCTCATAGCTGCTCTCACCAGATTCAATTGAGATGTGCGAAATCTTCTCAGTCATTGTCACTCTCTTGGCCAGGCACTGCGGCAAGCAAAACCCGCGTGTATTCCTGTGTCGGCGCATGAAGGATATCTTCGGTTGCTCCCTCTTCAACGATATGTCCATCCTTCATCACAACAAGGCGATCACACATCTGGCGTGCCACGGCAAGGTCGTGAGTAATAAAAAGCAATGCGAAACCCTGCTGACGCTGAAGCTGGAGCAAAAGCTCCAAAACAGAAGCCTGCACAGAAACATCCAAAGCAGAGACAGCCTCGTCGCAAATCAGAAGCTGTGGTCGCGTGGCCAGAGCCCTAGCGATAGCGACACGCTGGCGTTCCCCACCAGACAGGCGCGCGGGAAAACGGTTCGCATAGGAGGCTGGAAGGCCGACAGACTCCAAGAGACTCGGCACCTCACTAGCTGAACGACCGCCTACGCGCAAAGCCTCGGCAAGAGTTGCACCAATAGCGCGCGCTGGGTTGAGGGCAGAATACGGATTTTGGAAAACGATCCCCATTGGGGGGTGCCCACCTTCTAAGACACCTCGTATTTTCTCCCGCGGTGTGCCATTAACCTCGATACTTCCCGAATCTGGCTTTTCCAAACCGATAATCAGACGTGCAAGGGTGGTCTTCCCAGATCCAGATTCGCCAACAATTCCGACGGATTCTTGGTGCGCGATAGAAAGCGAAACTCCATCGACCGCCACGTGGTGATCCCTACGGCTGCGTCCGCGGAAAATTTTGACCAAGTCCCGTGCCTCAACCAAAGCAGGTGCAACGTGCTTCTTCTCCGAGGCCGCATCTAAAGAGTGGTCTGTTTGGGATTCTTCCGTGAAAGAACGGGGATTTGGACCATCCAGTCGAGGCTCGGCGGCCGCAAGCTGACGAGTGTAGTCGCTTTCGGGGTGAGTAAAAACTTTCTCGACACTTCCCGATTCGACAACCTTCCCGTGGCGCATAACAACCACTTCATCGCCGTATTCGCGCGCCAAAGCAAGATCGTGGGTGATCAAGATGAGCGCCATTGATCGGCTCTCGCTCAGCTCGCTCAGAAGATCAAGAATTTCCTTCTGAGTCGTCACATCCAAAGCCGTTGTCGGCTCGTCCGCAATGAAGACTCCGGGTGAAGAGTCCAGGGCTGCAGCGATAGCTACACGTTGGCGCATGCCTCCCGAAAGTTCTTGAGGGTAAGCCTGAGCAACGCGTTCAGGAAGCCCAACTTCGCGAAGACGCTCACGAACACGTTCATCCCGCGTACGCTTGGGCAACCGCGTGTCGGCAATAATCTGCGTGCTGCAACGCTGGGTAGGAGACAACGAGGTGAAAGGATCTTGAGGAAGCCAGACAATCCCTTTGCCTCGAAGTGCTTTAAAGGCACGTGCCTGGCGGACGATATCAAACTCGCGTCCGCCCAAGGTCACTTGCCCCTGGGCACTCAAAGTATGAGGAGTGAGCGCACAGATGGTGCGTGCAAGCATGGACTTTCCGGCACCTGACTCACCCACAATAACTAGGGTGCGTCCGGCTTCCGCGTGAATCGAAACATCATCAACAAGGACGTGCCCGTCATTTCGCGTGACGCTAATATGCGAGGCAATAAGACCCTGGTTCTCACTCACGATCGTACCTCCTGCCTTTCACTCCACCAATCACCTGCGATATTGATTGCAGTTGCCGTGATGATGATGGCAAGACCAGCGACAACACACGCCGCTGGATTCTGGTTGAGAATGAAGCGTCCATCAGCAAGCTGACGTCCCCAGTCCGCGTCTTGCGCGCCGACGCCAAATCCTAGGTAGGACAGTCCAGAGAGTGACACAAGCGCAAATGCAACGTTGACAAAGAGGTTTGCCCACACGATAGGAGTGATATTCGGAAGAATATGAACTCCAAGGATACGAGGCGAGGACAAGCCCAGAACCTGCGCAGATTCAATATAGGGCTGTGGTTTTTGTTGAAGAGTGGCGGCGCGAATCATCCGGATATCGGAAGGCGCGAACAAAATGATCAGCACGCCAACCGTCACCCAATAGGAACCACCAATCACACCCGCAACGACGATTGCCAGCAAAGTAACCGGCATTGAAAGCAGGATTTCACACGAACGAGAGACAAGGGCATCCCACCAGCCTCCCCACCAGCCGGCAGTCATTCCAAAAATCAGTCCCAGGATCATCGAACCACCAGCGATCACCAGCGGACCGATGACAGCAGAACGCGCACCCGCAATCGTCAATGCGAGAATGTCACGCCCAACTTTATCGGTTCCAAAAATATGACCGGGAGTACCCGCCGGGCTCACGCCTAAAGAAACGTCTTGTCCAAGAGCATTGGGAACGATCAACGGGGAGAAAAAGACGCACACTGCGACTGCGATCAAAATGATGAAGGAAAGAACAACGGAGCCCGGGACTGATCGCATTGCGCGGGCGAGGCCTCGTGCCGAGGAACGGAAACGGCCAACGGAAACTTCGGCGTTAGCCTCGGCGTCCTGAGACGGTACGCGATCGCTCATGCGACACCTCCCTCTTCGAGCTTTTGACGCGGGTCAACAATGAAAGCTGCAAGGTCGACAATAAATGTGACCGCGATGATGATCACTGCTACCAAGAGCGCAATCGCTTGGACAACAGGCACGTCCTTATACGTAATCGAATCGGCCAAAAGCTGACCCAATCCCGGAAGAGAGAAAGCCTCTTCAACCAAGACCGTTGAACCAAAAAGAGTCCCCAAGATCAGACCAGCTGAGGTGATGATCGGCAAGGAAGCCGCACGCAGATACATGCGAGTGATACGCCGCGAAGCAAGTCCCCTCGAACGCGCGAAAGTCACATAATCCTGGCTGAGTTCTGCCACAACTGCAGCGCGAGTAATTCGAATGATCATCGCAGCGATGCCGGTTGCAAGTGCTATTGCTGGAAGCGCAAGATGCCACAGGGAATCCACGAAATCCTCACCTGCGCCGAAAATTGGGAACCATCCCAGCATGAGTCCGAAAACATAAAGCAGCACAAGGCCCAAGGCGAAACCCGGTGCAGAAATACCAACCACACTCCAGCCGATAATGGAGCGATCCACCCAGCTCCCGGCACGTCGAGCAGCCCAAATTCCCAGTGGCACACCGACGCAGATGGCCAAAATAAATGCCATCAGAGTCAGCATCGTGGTTAATCCGACGCGTGCGGCGAGGACATCAGTAACGGGAGTTGCAGAGCGCACGGAGTTTCCAAAATCCCCCCTGAGCGCTCGAAGCAACCAATGCCAATAGCGCAAAAGTAGCGGCTCATCCAGCCCGTATTGGGCGGTAATAGCAGCACGCACCTCGGGGGTGAGGCGGCGAGTGCCAACCAGAATCTTCACCGGGTCTCCGGGAACCAAGTCCAACAGAGAGAAGATGATGAAGGATAAGGCCAGCAACACCGCCGCGAACCCCGCGAGGCGTCGTGCAAAGAAACGTGCCATCACTTCGTGACGTTCAGGGATGCGGCCCAGGGGGTCATGAAGAAGTAGGACGTGTAGTTATTCGGTGTAACGGTCTTCGAGAATGCGGTCGAGGTCTTGCCCCACCAGATCGGCGAGTAGATCGTGTTTTCCTGAGCGATTTTCTCTGCTGCAACGATTTGCTCAACACGCTTGTACGGATCCGTCTCAGCCATGGAAGCGGCGATGAGGCCCTGAACCTGTTCGTTCTCGTAGCGTGCGGGGTTATCAGGTCCAAGCAACCAGCCTGCAACCTCTCCGGGATCACCGGTCGTTGAGGTGTAGCTCATGTAGTAGAGGCCGTACTCGCCAGTTCCCACCTTAGAGATCCATTCTTCGATGGGCTTGGAAGTTACCGTGACGTTGATGCCGATCTGCTTGAGGTTATCAGCGATTGCCAGCGCCGCAGAGCCCATCTCGGGGATCGATGCGGGGTAGGTCAGTTCCGTATCAAAACCGTTGGGAACCTTAGACTGTGCAAGCTCTGCACGCGCCTGGTCCATGCTGAAGGAATCGATGGGAAGCTGTGCCTGAAGCTCACGCGCCTTATCGACGCCGATCTCGCTGCCCAGCTGGTCATTGGGTTCGATTGCAGTCGCAACTTCTCCGCGTCCCTTAAGAATGGAATCAACGATTGCCTTGCGGTCAACGGCATGGGCAACAGCCTTACGAACATGAATGTCGTCGAAAGGTGCCACGCCTTGATCAAAGGTCAGGCCCACGTAGGAACGGTCAGATTCGGTGAGAACCTTGACCCCATCGATCGATTCAAACTGAGAGACCTGATCGGTGGGAAGCTGCGTGGCGATATCGATCTGGCCGCTTCGCTGAGCCAGCAGTCGAGCATTCTCATCTGAGAAGAAATCAAACTCGATCTTCTGTGCGGGAGTATCGCCGCCCCACCAGGTGCCGCTCTTTTCAAAAACAGCCTTCGAATCGGGCTGGAAAGAGGTCGCCTTGTAAGGGCCGGTACCCATGATGAGGTCCTTGGAGGAACCATAGGACTGTGCGGCCTCGTAGAAGGACTTTTCGGTGATCCACAGTCCACCGTTTGCCGTCACAGTCCATCCAAAGTTTTCGGCGGGACTAGGAAGCGTAATGGTGATCTCCCAGTCGCCAGTCTGAGTCGCTTCAACGCCCTTAGCCCAGTAAACAGCCGATGAAGGGGATTTATCGGGATCCTTCGCAATATCAATTGAGAAGAGGACGTCCTGAATGGTCACGGGGTTACCATCTTGGAACTTTGCATCCTTACGGATCTGGAAAACCCAGGTCTTCGCATCATCGGTGTGGTAGTCCGTCGCGATTGCCGGAACCAGCTTGCCTTCCTTATCGACAGCAAGGAGGCCTTCGGAGGTCACCTGGGCAACGTAGTAGTTGATAATGCCAGTCTCGTGGGCAGTGTCCAAGGTAGACAGAGAACCAGGAAGACCAACCGTCACCGTATCGCTCTTTGCTCCCGATTGTGCCGATCCGGCATTTTTCGGCGCACAGGCTGCCAGCGAAGCGCACATGAGGACAGCTGCTGTAGCTAGTGCGGCTGCTTTTGTGGTGATGCGTGAAGCTGGCATCCTGATCTCCTTCAATTAGTTCATAGTGACGTCGAATGGTCTTTGAATAAAGCACGGAAACTCGCGCCATAAATAAAGATATGGCCCAAAGCCCTAGGTTCGCGACTCGTGCCACTTCGTGGGCGTTTGTAACGCTCGCTGCCCAGGAACGAACAACAGACGAACACTTAGTCAACGCTTGGATTCAGGCCTTTTCGGGGTAAATGAAGACCCGAGTAAGGTGATCAAGAGCGCACACAGTTGAAACAACATCTTCCACGGCGATGTGTTCATCATGAGCGTGAAGCTGGGAGTAGACCTGCCCCAAAGTCGCTCCAGAGGAACAGGAGCCAAAACCGTAACCCACTCCCCCTTTGTGGCGTCCAACTCGAAGGTCGGACCCACCCGGGAAGAGGATCGGAACTACCTTCGCCCCGGGGTTCGCCTGCGTCAAAGTCTCCTCGATTGCCCGGTACAGTTTTGTGTCGATTGACGAGGCCGTGGCCCGCTCGCTCAACAGGCGCTCGATGGTCACGTGCTCAGCGAGCTCTCCCAAGGCCTCGGTGATCGCGCGATCAACATCATCATCGCTTTGCCCGGGAAGGGTACGGATATCCAGTTCCAGTTCCCCGGATGAAGGAAGGACGTTAATAGGACCGCCGGCACGGACAACCGTTTGCGCAACGGTCATATGCGAGACTGCGTGGGCATATGCCGCAAGGTCACCGAATTCGCCATAGTCTCCGCGATAGGTACCGCTAATCAAAGATTCTTCAAGTTCTGAATCAAATTCAAAAGCACTGACAAATCCAGCCCAAATCTCGTCACTGGCCTGCGGCCACTGCGCCTGCGACAGAGCTCGCGAAACTTGAGCGAGCATTTCGACTGCGCTTACACGCCCCAAAGGAATCGAACCGTGTCCGGCATCTCCGCGCACGTGAAGGCGACGCTGAGCAGCCCCCTTCTCGCCGACAATGACAACAACACTGTCTCCGCCGCGAGCGCCGCGAATATGAGCGCCTCCCATCTCAGAGAGCTGAGCATCCCAGGGGAAAGCGTCCGAGCGGTGTTCACCAATCCACGGAACCCCAAGTCCGCCTCGTGCCTCTTCGTCCGCAGCGGCAACGAAGGTCAGGGTTCCCGCGGGGCGAACTCCGCCTCGGGAAACTTCTTCGGCAAGGCGTCGGGTGACGACTGCCATCGCAGCGGTCAAGTGAAGCATATCGACGCTTCCTCGCCCCCAAATACTTCCCTCACTGATCTCACCCGCAAAGGGCGGATGGGTCCAGTGCTTCTCATCAACGGGGACAACATCGGTGTGTCCGAGGAAAGTCAGGGGCTGTGCTGAGGGATCGGTGCCGCGCAAGGTAACAACCAAAGTTGTACGCCCGGGGTGAGGTTCGATGCGCTCAATATCGACGGGTAGCCCATCGAAGAAGGTTTCAAACAGATTTGCAGCAGCCTCTTCATTGCCAGAATCGGGGGTGAGGTCATTGACGGAACCAAGTGCGATGAGGCGCTGAAGGAGATCGATAGTTTCCTCACCGATGTTGTGGTGCGCGGGCGTGTTCATCGATTCTCCTTGTCATAAGGTCATTTCTCTTGCTTTAAGACTACTCAGCATGACTACTGGCGCATTTGCAGATCACGAAGAGAGCGGATGTTACGGCAGCGAGGAGTCGGCGCCCCCGGTGTGCGCACTGGACCGATATAGCCGAGAAAAGTAGGCTTGGACGGTAATAAGTCCACGACTCGGATGGAGAATACGTATGAGCGCTCAGCGCCAGGCCGAACCAACCTCGCTGCCCGCACCCCAGGTGCCGGACAAGGTCGCCACTGAAGGCCTCGAAGCCCAGTGGAACCAGCGTTGGGAAGATCAGGGAACTTACCGTTTCGATCGAAGCCGCCCCCGCCAAGAGGTCTACTCGATCGACACTCCCCCGCCCACGGTTTCGGGTTCACTTCACGTCGGCCACGTGTTCTCGTACACGCACACCGACGTCGTCGCGCGTTTCCAGCGAATGCTGGGTAAATCGGTCTTCTACCCCATGGGCTGGGACGATAACGGCCTGCCTACCGAGCGCCGCGTGCAGAACTACTTTGGGGTTCGCGTCGATGCGACCCTCCCCTATGATCCAAACTTTGAGCCCCCTCATGTTGGCGGCGAAGGCAAGTCCATCAAGGCTCGAGATCAGGTGCCGATCTCACGTCGTAATTTTGTGGAACTGTGCGAGCGCCTGACCGTTGAAGATGAGAAGCACTTCGAAGATCTGTGGCGTCACTTAGGCCTGTCGGTTGACTGGACTCAGAACTACCAGACCATCGGTACTCGTGCCCGCAAGGTCGCCCAGGCAGCATTCCTGCGTAATCTCGAGCGCGGCGAGGCCTACCAGGCTGAGGCTCCTGGTCTGTGGGATGTCACCTTCCAGACCGCGGTTGCTCAGGCCGAGCTTGAGAGCCGCGAATACCCGGGCTTCTACCATCGCCTCGCCTTCCACATCACCGACCCCGCGCGCGCTGCTGAGGCTGCTGCAGCCGGTGCGCCAGTTGAGAACGGTGTTGATGTCTGCATTGAAACGACTCGTCCCGAACTCCTTCCCGCGTGCGTGGCCTTGATCGCTCACCCCGACGACGAGCGCTACAAGCCACTGTTCGGCACCACGGTTGCCTCCCCTGTTTTCGGTGTTGAGGTCCCCGTTCTTCCCCACCCCGAGGCAGAGATGGACAAGGGCGCCGGTATCGCCATGTGCTGTACTTTCGGTGACACGACCGATATCGATTGGTGGCGTGACCTGAACCTTCCGCTGCGCACCGTTTTGCGCAAGGATGGCCGCCTGCAGACCGAAACCCCCGAGTGGATCACCACCGATGAGGGTCGCGAGGCCTTCGCTGAGCTCGCGGGGAAGACAACCTTCTCTGCTCGCGAGGCCTTGGTGGCGCGCCTCGAGGCAAGCGGCGAAATGCGCGGTGAACCTCAGAAGACGATGCGCCAGACGAACTTCTTCGAAAAGGGTGACAAGCCCCTAGAGATCGTGACTTCGCGTCAGTGGTACATCCGCAATGGTGGCAAGCCCTGGGTCAATCCTGCAACTGGCAAGGATCTGAACGAGGAACTCATTGAGCGCGGTAAGGAGCTGGAGTTCCACCCTGATTTCATGCGCGTGCGCTACGAGAACTGGGTACGCGGCCTCAACAACGACTGGCTGGTCTCCCGTCAGCGCTTCTTCGGCGTTCCGTTCCCCCTGTGGTACCGCGTTGATGACAATGGCGAAGTCGATTACACGCAGATCATCACCCCCAGTGAAGATCAGCTTCCTGTCGATCCTTCGTCGGATACTGCTCCGGGTTACACCGAGGATCAGCGCGGAGTCGCCGGCGGTTTCGTGGGCGAACTCGACATCATGGATACCTGGGCGACTTCGTCTCTCTCCCCGCAGATTGCCTGCGGTTGGCTTGAGGATGAGGACCTGTTCTCTCGTACCTACCCGATGGACTTGCGTCCGCAGGGTCAGGACATCATCCGCACCTGGCTGTTCTCAACGGTCGTCCGCGCCGATCTGGAATTTGGCGCACTCCCTTGGGCACATGCCGGTCTTTCCGGATGGATCTTGGACTCGGATCACAAGAAGATGTCGAAGTCTAAGGGCAATGTTGTGACCCCCATGGGTCTGCTCGAGAAGTTCGGCTCGGACGCGGTGCGCTACTGGGCGGCATCTGCTCGACTGGGCTTGGATGCTGCATTCGATGAATCCCAGATGAAGATTGGCCGTCGCCTGGCCATCAAGGTGCTCAACGCTTCGAAGTTCGCACTCACGATGGGCGGGGACGCAGATCTGGATCTGGATATCACGCATGTCGTCCAGCCCTTGGACCGTTCGATGCTTGCCGCTTTGCGCGAGGTTGTCTCTTCTGCAACAACTGCTCTGGAAAATTACGAGCATGCTCGTGCGCTGGAAGTCACCGAGTCTTTCTTCTGGACTTTCTGCGATGACTACTTGGAGCTGGTGAAGGAACGCGCCTACAACCGCGAGGGTAAGTGGAGCGATCAGGCTTCTGCGTCTGCACGTGCAGCGCTGGCGATTGCCATCGATACCTTCGTTCGTTTGCTTGCTCCCTATCTTCCCTTCGTCACCGAAGAAGTGTGGAGCTGGTATCGCGAAGGTAGCGTCCACCAGGCTGCGTGGCCGACTGCTTCCGACCTTGAGGTCACCCGGGATGGGACCGTTGAAGGCGCTATCGAAGCTGCTTCCAGCGTGTTGTTGGGTGTTGCCTCTGAGGCACTGGTGGTCCTGCGCCGCGTGAAGTCCGAAGCAAAGGTATCCCCGAGGACCCCCTTCCTTGAGGTGACGGTGTCAGCTCCTGAGCAGACCATCCCACTGCTTAAGGATGTTCTGGAAGACCTTGCGGCAGCCACGAAGATTCAGGGCCCTGCTCACTTCGAGGCTTCGGCAGACTCTAGCGAAGATGAAGGCACCATCCGTGTCGCTTCCTTCGAGTTGGGCGAAGCTCCAGCAAAGAAGAAGAACTAGGTTCAAGGCATAAGGGTGTGGGCCCGGCTTCTGCCGGGCCCACACCCTTATTTTCAGAGGGAGGGGAAGCGTTCAATTCCCCGCGTGTTTTGTAAATCGCAAAGGATATGAGCTGCTACGGTCCGAGTCCGCATTACACACGTAAATGGGTATCCCTAACGAAGGCCGTAACGGTCTTCTTGCCTCATCCGAAGTACCTGCTGTTTTCCAAGGCCATTAAGCGCAACATAGTCACCAGAGTCTGCGGTGAAACCTCGAGCAACGCCCCAGTCCCAGATACGTGAACACTGGATCACCGCCTGCCGTTCAAGATCATGAGTATTTGGGCCCGTGAAGCTAATCCCCAAAGGAATCTGCTTCCCTGCATCGCTGATCAGTTTGACGCTGAGCGTCTGCACCTGTCGCGAACTAGCGGAGAGACGACTAGCAGTTCGAGAATCATGTACGAAGAAACTGGTTCGAGAAGTTGGCCAAGGAAGGTGCTTCGCACTTAAAAAGCCAGCGATTTCAAAACCATCACGGCTAATGACGTTCTTCCGGGGTAGAAAATGAATACCTGCGAAGGCAAATACGACAGTTGCGACAGTTGCCACGGTAAGAAGAAGCGATGACTCGCCTCTAAAAGCAGAGGTGACAAAAGCTGAAAACATCAAGACCGAAAATGCAAAAAACAATCCGGCCCACGCCCTAGAACCTTTTTCAATGACGATGCGGTCGACTGTCGTTGGGATCGGGCAATCATCTTTACAGTCGATATAGTAATCAGCGCCTTTAATGCGATACTTCATAGATTCAGATTTCGTTGGCACAGCCTGACCAACAATTGATGGGAGGGTTTCTGTCGTGTACGAGACGCTCACACTATTTCCTATATTTTCCTTTTCTGGCTTCAGTTCAACATCTACATGCTATATGGCTGTTTTTCTGACTTGTTGCGACCACAACGGCAACCATCGCAACCTAAATTAGCCTTCAATTCACACATTTCAGCAGGTCAAAGCATCTTTGCTAGAAGACAATTTCCACGCCAGATGTGAGACATCAGACGATAATCTGACGTTTAAACAACAGCATCGCAAGCAGATACAGATTCCAATCACCACACTCTTAGCCCCCCAATAACAGCGAAAAGAACAGGATGAGCGATCGGCCACAGCCCTTCACAATTTTCTTGAACAATGTGCCAAAAAACCGGTACAGTAGACCGGTATATTGACAGCAGAACGCACTAAAGGAATCATCGATGGCATTCTTTTCCTTCACACGGCAGCGTCGCCGCCGCAGAGTCATTTTTGCTGCGCTATTAAGCGCAGCAATTGCATGTGGTTTCCTCGGTGTTTCGTCTACCCAACTTCGCGCACAAGCTGACAGCTACGGCGGCGATCTCGTCCTTTTGAAGGACGCCGCCCACGTTCAGATGAATGGCAACCAGCCTGCTTATGACGAGACTGGGCTTCCTATCGGACTGGATTCAACCGCTGATGCCCCCATTGGTAATTTCAAGGTCGGCGACTGGGTTCTTTACCGAGTCAATGTCCTCAATCGCGGTGATGGCATTGTCAACCACTTCACGGTCACTGACTTTATTCCTCAGGGCATAACCTATCAGGAGTCATGGGTTCGAAACTGCGACATGCTATTCACCGTCGTGCCAACCGATCACCTTTGGGTACGCGAGGGCCATAGCTTCGACCCGAACAACGGAGCTTCGGGACTTGAGGATGTGACTTTCCCCTGCAAGCGCGCAAACCCCACGATGCCTAAGTCCTTCACACACTGTAACGGACAGTGGAATGCAGACAGCGATACCTTCGGCCTGGCCTCTTACGCAACCCTTTACATCCTTGGACGAGTAAATAAGGATGGGGCAGGAAAGACCATCACAAACACTGCAATCATTACTAGCTCCTTTACGGGTGCCACTGTTTCAGTCTCAAGCTGGAGCGCAGATATCACGGTATCGCCTTTGGCAGTAGGAGAACAGGTCGAGCCTGTTACGGATCCTTCGCCCTGTACTCCCCCAACGACGGAGACTCCATCTCCTACCGTCTCGGAAAGCACCACCCCGGCAACGCCGTCGACAACTCCTGAGCCGAGCACATCGACGCCTACGCCTTCAACAAGCACGAGCACTACTCAAATCACCCCTTCGACGTCCACGACGCCCGCAAAGCCAGAACTTGCACACACTGGTATCGGACTCGCGGTTGTTGGCGGAGCAGCTCTGACTGTTGCGACAGCGGGTGCCGCTTTGGCAACGCGTCGCCGCCGAGCAGAATAAAGAGACTCGTCTTCCTAGCTGTGGTCTACACCTTGCGTGTAGACCACAGCTTTTTATTGGGTAAAAGATCTACGCCATGCCTATTTCAAAAGGGCACGGTATTGCGTAGTAACTAGGCAAGGAGTAAGCGCACCTAATCTGAATGAATATCTAAGCGGCATGCGCGCGTTGACGATAAAATAAAACAAAACCCGGTCTCTCTCGAGACCGGGTTATCAGTAGCGGGGACAGGATTTGAACCTGCGACCTCCGGGTTATGAGCCCGGCGAGCTACCGAACTGCTCCACCCCGCGTCGGTACCTATAAAAGGTACCCTCTATTAGCCAAATGACACAAATCGAGCAGGGGTGATATGAGTCATGCGCTCTTTCCTACAAGCACCTCAAAACTGGATGGAACTGAGGGGGCCACCACCTAATATGCGGACATGACTTCTTCGAGCTTCTTCACAATTGTTTTATGCCTCTTACTGTGCGGCGCATCGTGGGCACTCGGTAAACGTGGGACAGACACAGACGCGCCTCGACCTATCTGAAAAGCTCGCCAGCGCACAAACACAGGTAACAGAATTACGTACCCGGCTCGATGAACAACGGGATATACAATCCCAGCTCAATGACTCACAAAACCAAGCGCTCCAACACGAGTCCATCAATCATCAACGCCTGATGCAAAGCCTTATGCCTATCAACGAAGGGATGAGGCTCCTGCAAACTTCGGTGACCTCACTTGAACGCCAACATGCGGCACAACTAGCAGCACTGGGCCAACAGCTTCAATTGACCCGCATTTCAGAAGAGCGTCTCCGTCAATCCGCTGATGAGCTATCTCGAACCTTATCGCACTCACCCCTGCGTGGTACTTGGGGTGAAGCTCAACTACGTTCCTTAGTTGAGACTGCTGGGCTACTTGAGCACGTTCACTTCAACACCCAAGTCTCGCTTGCCCAGCGCTCAAAACGTCCCGATATGTTAATCCTTCTGCCAGAAGACAAATGCATCCCCATTGACTCAAAAGTCCCCCTCAGCGTTTTCCTCGATGCACAGGGCCGGGAAGAAGAACAGGACAAGAACGATTCGGATTCTTCAGCAAATCCCGCGACGTCCTACGAACAACTCATGGTCGCCCATGCCCAGGCCCTTCGCAGACACGTGACAGAACTGGCTAAAAAAGAATATTGGAAGGAACTCCCCTACTCTGCCGACTACGTCATTGCGTTCATACCCGCAGAGTCAATCCTGTCCGCTGCACTACGCTACGATCCATCTCTCATGCATGATGCACTTGAAATGAATGTCGTCCTTGCATCCCCCACTTCTATGTGGGCGATTCTTCGAACGGTATCTTTTACATGGCGTCAGGAAAACTTATCCTCACAGGCCAATGAGATCATCCAGCTTTCTCAAGAACTCTACGAACGCCTTCAAACGCTAGGTAAACATGCAACAAAAGTGAGCAGTGCGCTCAATAATGCCTCTCAGTCGTGGAATTCCTTCCTAGCTTCCTTCGAATCTCGCGCTCTGGTCAGCGCACGAAAGCTATCGGGATTGAGTGCTGAGACGCAGCCCATCGATACAGTCAAAGTAGAAGCACGCTCTTTGGACGATGATCTATTCAAGAGAAATCAACTGGGGAAAACGCCTACTGGCCTAGATCCGACGGAAAACTTGGATACGCCAACGGAGGGCATCTCCTGAAGGAGTGCGCCACTGGGCATCGCTGGCCTCGGTATCTAATTGCCAGGTGGAAGGATCGATCTCAGGGGCGTACACGCCACTGGTACAAGAGCCAATACGCGCCCGTGCCTCTTCCTTCAAGTCGAGCACAGAAACAACAAGCTCATCGACGACGTCCATAGCCAGGCTATAGATCTGTGCTCCGCCTGTCACCCATACTCGTTCGCTTCCACGCAAGGCAGCATCTTTCTGCCCGCACAGTAAAGCCTCGTCAATCGAATGGACGACTTCAGCGCCGTCAATAACCAAGCTAGGGTCGCGAGTCACAACAATCGACGTCCGTCCAGGAAGAGGGCGTCCCAAAGCATCCCACGATGAACGCCCCATAATGATCGGGCTATTCATAGTCGCTGATTTAAAGTGAGCAAAGTCGTCGGGCACACGCCAGAGCAAGTCTTTGCCGGAGCCTAAAAACCCATCTTCTGTCTGGGCCCAAATCGAAGCAACGGGAACCTTTCCCCCTGAAACCGTCTCCACAGAAGGATTCGATGCGAAGGATGTTGCCTCCACGACACTCACACGGCCACCGGCGCCTTGATCGTCGGATGATGCTCATAACCGACAATCTCAACATCATCAAAGCCGTAAGAGAACATCGAATCAGCCTTACGGAGCTTCAAAGTTGGGAAGGGATAAGGTTCACGCGAGAGTTGCTCAGTAACCTGCTCCACGTGGTTGGAATAGATGTGGCAGTCGCCGCCAGTCCAGATAAAGTCTCCCACCTCAAGGCCAGCTTGTTGGGCAAACATATGAGTGAGCAGCGAGTAGGAGGCGATATTGAAAGGAACGCCAAGGAACATATCTGCACTGCGCTGGTAGAGCTGAAGCGAGAGACGGCCATCAGCAACATACAGCTGGAAGAATGCGTGACACGGTTCCAGAGCCATCTTCGGCAAATCTCCGACATTCCAAGCTGACACAATCATTCGGCGAGAATCGGGGTTCGTCTTCAACGTTTCCAAAACTTGGGAAATCTGGTCGATTTCACGCCCATCACCGGCATTCCAGCGCCGCCACTGGACACCATAAACCGGCCCGAGATCACCATTTTCATCGGCCCATTCGTTCCAAATCCGCACACCGTTTTCTTGAAGCCAGCGAACATTGGAATCACCACTCAAGAACCACAAAAGCTCACCGATGATCGACTTCATGTGGACACGCTTAGTCGTGATGAGCGGGAAACCTTTTGAAAGGTCATAACGCAGCTGGGCGCCAAAAAGTGAGCGAGTACCCGTGCCGGTGCGATCGGACTTTTCGGCACCCTCACGCATGATCTTCGCCAGCAGATCCTCGTACTGTCGATCAATCTGGTTCACTGCTGTTCCTTTCCAGCTGTCCCAAAGGTCATTCTTTTCGTCGGTACCTACAAGCCTAGTGGTAGGCACCGACGAAAAGCCGACCGACTCTCAGAATTAGCGAACCTGCTCCGAAGCGATGTGCAGAGTGTGCGGAAGCGGGTGAGAAACTGTGTGAGCGATCGTGCAGCGACGCTCAATCGCGGCCTCGGCACGTCGAAGAAGTGAAGCGGTCTCTTCCTCACTGAGAGCTGAAAGATCTTGAAGGAGCTCGATCTCCATCGAGGTGAAACGGTCTTCGGCCTCGTCGTACTCGGCTGAAACTCCGGCAATCTGAGCAAAATCGTCGCCCAGAACCGCAGCAAAACGTGCATCGGAGGACATCGCATTACATCCTGCGAGCGCAAGTTTAAGAAGATCCCCAGGGCTAAAGCGTCCCGGGCCATCCCCTACCAAGACTTCAGCGCCTCGCGCATTACGCGCAACGTACTGACGGACCCCGGTGCGTTCGAGGTACAAGGGGTTTGAGGGGCCCGATGTTGCGGGCACAGATTGAGTAGTTTCTTCGATTTCTTCTGCCATGATCTGTCCTTCGTGTTGTTGTTCTAGTGCAACCAATGATCGCAAATTTTTATTCCACAGCTATTGCGCAATCGGGTATTCACCCGCATGACCGATAAGCCAGTTATTTACTATGCGTCGATCCCGCTCAAAAGCCTGCTCAAGATGCTCAAAAATCGTGTTTTCAGCGCTTCGTCCGATAAGCGGAATAAGCACATGGTAGTCACCATCCACATGCCACTGGCAGTGATTTAGATCCCCACTGACAGCAGTCACCGTCTGAGTGAACTCAGCAGAAACCGGTAGTCCTTTAACGGCAAGTGTGCACTTTGCCCGGAACTCACCCGGTGCCACCTGAGTCCATACTTCGTCGTACTCAACACGTGCCTTATTGGCGACGAGGCTACGCACCTTTGCAGGGACCACCTCGGGGTTGATGCACCCCCACGCGCTCACGGCCCGTTCCTGAGGATTCTCAATAACCGGGTCCTTCAAAAAAGGCCCGATTCGTTCAGCGACAAAGCCCGGAGTCGTACTGATTTCGACGAATGCCTCCGGCGAGCATTGATAGTGCGCATCCCCATTGAACTGCATGCCGATCCTATCTTCGAGTTTCTTATAGTTCGCCTGAGGTAAAGGCGAACACCAACGCTGCGATTGTATCCTCGCCGCCCGATGATTCTCACAACTTCCGCTATGACGCTATTGTGAATACATGCCCACACTGACTCAGATCGCTGAATCTGCATCTGCTACTCCGATTCCCACAGGTGCGATTGAGCTTTTACATCGTCTTCTTGAAGATTGGCAGGTCATCGCTGACCTTGCCGCTGCAGACTTGGTTCTGTGGCTTCCCACAGATGACGATCGCTTTATTGCAGTTGAAAGTTGCCGTCCATCGACGTCAGTTACCGTGCACGCTGAGGATCCACGAGGCCTTTATTTACCTCTTGCTCGCGAGGCCGAGCTTCGTCGCGCCATGGAAACCTGTGAGGTCGTTCGGCCAACTGCAGCGCACTGGGCTGGCACCTATTCGATGATGGAGACCTGCGTGCCGATCCCCTATCAGGGCGAGGTTGTTGCTGTCCTGACCCGCGAAGCAAATCTCTCATCCCCCCGCTCCGTTCAAGGTTTTGACACATGGACGGGCGAAGCCGCGGATGTCCTCTGCGAAATGATTTCTCGCGGCGAGTATCCCTACGACTCTGCCCCGACAATTACTGGACACGGCGTTCCTCGCGTCCAGGACGGTGCCATTCTGATTGACCCTGATGGCAAGGTTTTGCAGGCAACCCCGAATGCAACCTCGTGCTTACGTAGTTTGGGCATTCGAGAATCTGTTCTCGGAGAAGTCCTCGCGCAACGCATTACCGATGTCGTTTCTGACTCAACAATCGTTGAAGAGTCCTTGGCAGTGGTTGTCATGGGTCGTGCGCCTTGGCGCGTTGAAGTGAGTGTTCAGGGCTCAACGGTCACAATGCGTGCTCTTCCTTTGTTTAACGGGCGCAAGCGTTTGGGCGCTGTCATTTTGACTCGCGACCTGTCCGAACTGCGTAGACGCGAGCAGGAATTGATGACGAAGGACGCAACCATTCGCGAAATTCACCATCGCGTGAAGAACAACCTGCAAACTGTTTCCGCGCTATTGCGTCTCCAAGCACGTCGTTCAGACTCCGAAAGTGTTCAAACGGCCCTTCAGGAAGCCGAACGTCGTGTTCAAGCGATCGCTACCGTCCACGAGGCTCTTTCTCAGGATGTTAATGAACAGGTAGATTTCGACGAAGTCGCACGAACAATCGTCCGCATGGCAGGTACGGTTGCCTCAACCGATCATTCCGTTGACGTAGTAACAACTGGAGAGTTCGGTAGCCTTGAGGCCGCTCAGGCTCAAGCAATGGCAACGGTTTTGAATGAACTTGTGTCAAATTCGGTTGAGCACGGACTTGCCGACAAGGACGGGCTGGTTCAAGTCCATGCTGAACGCAATGGCAGCCAGCTCACGGTCACAGTTTCAGACAACGGGGCAGGAATCCAACCCGGACGGGCGATGACCGGTCTGGGAACTCAGATTGTCAGCCAAATGGTCCGTGCAGAACTTCAGGGAAATATTGAATGGCTGCCCGGAGCCGAATGCGGAACTACCGTTGTGATCAGGGCACACCTGAATAACTAAGAGCCCAGCATAGCGAGAAACACCGCTTCCTTTTCCGGGATGCGATCGGACTCAACGTGAAACGACTGTGGGCCCGGGTGAGTATTCCTCACCCGGGCCCACGCCTTTACTCATATTGAGCTATCAGGAACCGGAACCGCCTTGAGCATCCAGCTTCTTTTGGGCGTCGATAGCCTTCGTCAGAGCATCATTTAGACGCTTCTGCGATTCACCATAGGCCGCCCAGTCGTTGTTCTTCAGTGCATTCTGACCATCTTGGATAGCCTGGTTAGCATCTTGAAGCGCTGAGGCAAGCTGCTTGGAGGGCTCACTTTCAGCTTGGTTTTGTTGATCACCACCGCCCTTATTCTTATCGGCAGATTGATCACCGCCAGCTACCTTTGCAGCGGAATCACCTCCGAAGGTTTGGTCAAGGGATTCTGCCAGTGTGGGCGCGAAACCAACTCTGTTACCGAAGGCCGTCAGCACAAAGCGCAAGACCGGGTAGTTTGCTCCGCCCGAACCTTGGATATAGACCGGCTGGACGTAGAGCAGGCCACCGCCAACGGGCAGAGTCAACAAGTTACCCCTGATAACCGTGGAATCAGACAGGTTCAAAACATTGAGCTGCGAGGCAATCGTTTGATTGGTGTCGTAGGCGTTTTGGATCTGTCCCGGACCGGGGACCGTCGTCGAGGAAGGAAGAGCGATCAGTCGTAGCTTGCCATAGCCCTCACGAACCTTTCCGGCCTCGCTTCCGGTTTCAGAATCCACCGCGAGGAAGCCAGCCATGGCCTCGCGCTTGGATTCACCACCCGGAACGAAAACGGAGGTCAATGAGAATTCCGCGCTCTGCTGACCCGGCATCTGCATGGTCAGGTAATACGGCGGCTGTACACGGACTGCCTGCTGCTGCGAGCTGCTCATGGTAGCCGTCGATGCCCCATTTACAGTTGCGGCTGTAGAGGTTTCCTCAGCAAGGCGCCAGCGGTCACCACCGGTGTAGAAGTCAGAGGCATCGCGCACGTGGTACGAGGTCAGCAGGTCACGCTGGACCTTGAACATATCCTCGGGGTAGCGCAGGTGGCCCATGAGATCAGCAGAAATGTTCTGCTTCGACTCGACGCTTCCCGGATAAATCTTCATCCACGTCGACAGAATGGGGTCCTTTTCATCCCACTGGAAGAGACGCACCGATCCATCGTAGGCATCAACAATTGCCTTGACGGAATTACGCATGTAGTTGATGGAGTTTTCCTGGATGTACTGCCCCACCGACTGCGAACGTGAGTCAACCGTGCTGGACGACAGCGATTGATGCTGAGCGTAAGGATAGGAATCCGTTGTCGTGTATGCGTCGACAACCCAAACAAGCCGCTTAGGTGTTGAAGGGTCGCCATCCGTATCGACGACCGCGGGGTATGCCTTCTGTTCCAGTGTCAGATAGGGAGCAACCTTTGCAACGCGAAGAAGCGGATCACGATCATAGAGAATCTGCGACTCTTCATTCGTTTGCGAGGAGAAGAAGATATCGGTTGATCCGAACTTAATCGAGTACAGAAGCTTATTCCAGACGTTCCCAACCGAAGGACCGCCGTTGCCCTTGAAGGTCGTCGAGACCTGGCCACCGGGTGCATTGTCATCCGGGTAGTCGAGTTCTTGGGCAGGAGTGCCTTCAGGTCCACCGACAATCGAGTAGTCGGGGGCCGACTGCGAGAAGTACACACGAGGCTCGTACTCGCCAATCTCTCCCTTTGAGGGGATGGACTGCTCCCAATACGAGGGAAGACCGTCAGAGGTAATGCTGTTACCGTAGGCAGCTACAACGCCGAAACCGTGAGTGTAAACGGTATGGCGATTCACCCAGTTCTGCTGCTCTTGAGACAGGCCTGCCAAGTTCAGCTCACGCATTGAAATGACGGTATCGCGGCGTTCACCGTTAATGGTGTAACGGTCGACGAAGAAACCTGAATCAAAAGAATAGTAGGGACGCGACTGCTGCAACTGCTGGACAGTCTTGCGAATCACCTGAGGGTCAAGAAGACGAATCTGCGAAGTTGACTCGGAGTCTTCACGAAGCTGTCCGGGTTGAGCGGTGGTCGTTGCATCGTAGGTCTGATAGTCCAGATCATCGAGCCCGTAGGCTTCCAAGGTCGCATCAATGTTGTGCTGAATATACGGGGCGTTAAGCGAACGCGCATTCGGGCGTACGCGGAATTGTTCAATCAACGCCGGGTATGCGCCACCAATGACCAATGCCGCAACGACTGTAACCACAACGCCAATCGTTGGAAGGCGCCACGTTCCCCTGAATGCGGCCACGAGGAACAGCGCAGCAACAGCGACGGAAATAGCAGCCAAGATCGAGTGCGCGGGAAGCGTTGCATTGACATCTGCATACATTGCGCCATCGATATTGTCACCGCTCTGAGTGAGCAGCGAGTAACGGCCGATCCAGTACTGCACACCAATAATCACCGAGGCAATCGCAGCCAAGATCCCTAGGTGACGACGCACAGGAACAGTTGCGTGCGGACGCGGCACCACCTGCAAACCACCGTAGAGGTATGAGGCGACGATCGAGACGACGAGCGAAAGAATCACCAAGTGAAGCAAGAAGGAAACAACAAGCTCCAAGAAGGGAAGGGTAAAAACGAAGAAAGAGATATCCCAGCCAAAAATCGGATCTGTCTTACCGAAAGGCGTCGCATTGAGCCACGTGAGGACTGTCTGCCATCCTTCTGCAAGACGAAGGCCTGCGGGGATACCCAAAACCAATGCAACCAGCCAGAAGGCAAGCTTCTTAAAAGGCTCAATAGCATCTTGGTACTGCCTCAGATTTGCCGCGGCTTCACCGCGCTTTGACGATACGCGGTGACGATGCGCCAAGCCGATCATGATGCGCAGCACAGCGACAGACAAGACAACACCGATGACGGCTAAGCCTGCGATCACTCCCCAACGCGTCAGTAAGATCCGAGTCGCGTGCATCTGCTGGAACCACAAAATTTCAGTCCAGAATGAAGAAGCCGCGTAGACAAAAAGTCCAAGAAGCACCAGAACCGTAACGGTAATTGCCCCCGGCCCTACCTTTGGGCGTCGGATCTCGATTTTGGGCAATTTGATTGGCTGATGGTCAGGAAAGAACGGAGAATCGCTCACAAGACATCCTCTCGAAGAGTGATCACAGTGATCCTATTCTAACGAGAGGCTCATGCATCTGCGTCTGTCTTTCGCCTATGGGAAAATGACACCATGGTTGAACTGACTCCTACTGCACGTCAAATTGCTCTTGCACACGTTGTTATTGACATCGAAAAAGCAGCATCGGTCGTGGGCTGGGACCACGCGCCTTCCCTTTACGCTTTGGTTCACACCGCAATGTTGCTCGAGCAGCCCGATCTACCCGATGAGCTCAAGGACGCACTCCGCAAGGAATGGGATGGGACGGACGAGCACCTCAGCGCAATCATCCAAGAGGACTTCCAAGGAGACGACTTCGAAGAGATGTTGGCTCACCTTGCCTGGCCCCCTTCGGTCGTGGGTGCAGCATTGAGCGTTGAACGCGTCATCGTCCCGCCTGAGGTCGAGGCTCAGGCCCCGGCAGATCCCGAAGAAGCCATTGCGTTTATCTCAAACCATCCCCAAGCTACTGATGTCCGTATCGCCGCGGGAGCATTACGCAGTGGCGAAACATGGAGTGCCCTTCGTGCCCGCACTTTCGATAGCGACGACAAGGTCGGCCAAGGATCACGGTTAGTTCCCAGCCTGACCGACGCTCTTCTGGCCTCGCTCTCGGACTGAAAATTCTGTTACTTGGCCTCGCAGGTCGGTAGGGAATCCCCACGATTCTGGCCAATCGCAACCACGTCCTCGTGCGCTTCATGAAGGGTCGAAACGCGAACGACACGCAGCCCTTCAGGAACGTGCCCGATCACTTGGTCGCAATTGCTTTCCGGCGCAAGGAACCAGCTGGCCCCATCGCGCTTTGCCCCCTGCATTTTCTGTGCAATCCCACCGATTGGACCGACCGTACCGTCGTAGGAAATTGTTCCAGTACCAGCGATTGATTGGCCTCCCGTCATGTCTCCTTCACTCAGGCGGTCAATAATTGCCAGCGAGAACATCATTCCCGCCGAAGGACCGCCAATGTCTTTCATAGCGAAGTTAATTTCTACGGGAATATCGGCCTTAACACCCAGATAAATACCCATTTTTGAGCCCTGAGATCCATCTTCAGGCGCAGATGTGACGATTGTTTCCGAGCGCTCAACATCTCCACGCTTCACGGTGATCGTGACGGTGGATCCGGGAGCAACGGAGTGCATAATCACGAAGGGATCTGCCCCAGTTTCAATCGGGTGCACCACCCCATCGGGGGTCCGGATCGACTCCAAAATGTCAGAGTCTTGAACTTTTCCAACCGCATCTGAACCCTCGACCGCACCGGAGATATACACGGTTGCGGGGACCTTCCATCCCAATTCCGCGAGCGCAGCGATCTGAGCGGAATACTGTGAGTTCTCCATCTGATGAGCATTCCGGTTATCCACTTGCTCACGGGTCACATTCGCTGGGTAAACCTTTGAGTACGGGATCATTTCCGAGGCCGGCGTCAGTTTCGCTTGAATCCATCCAAAGACGTTGAGACGCCTGCCCGGCCCTCCCATTTCCGTGACGGTCACCATGCGGAGTTGCCCGCCTTCCTTGGGGGCAGTGGGGTCGGGGTTCGTGATTTCTTCGCCAGTTTGTGGATTGGTACCCGTGATCGACAGAATTTCTTTCAAGTCACCCTGTTGGTCCTGTGTCTTCCCCAGGACATCAACCGTTGGTCCGGGAAGCCTTGCAACGTAGGGAAGCGGGATCACAGTGCAGGCGATAATGACCAAAGTCAACGCCACAACACCAGCGGTTAGACGACGAAGCCATCGAAGAGTCCGTTCACTGCGTTGCGTAGTGTCGGTCTCTTCATATTCGAGGTCTTCGTTGTCATTCATACCTGCCATTGTCTCTCAGCTGCTCATGCTCTGTCCTGAAAAGCCGTGAAAACTGGAGAAAAAGGCGGCATCATCACGCACCGTCTAATTGCGCTATGAGCAAAGTTGGGTGGAAAGAGCGCGATATCTCTAGTACTTCTTGTTCCTTGACTATTAGGCTCGTGATATGAGTGACAACGAGTCGAACATGGAAGAGTTCCTACGTCAGTTGTTGGGCGAGCAGGCCGCTCGCGCTGCAATGGAATCCATGCGCGCCCGAGGCATTGACCCCGAAAGTCTCAACAGCCAATTCCCTGATCCCTACATGATGAAGCAGGCGCTCACTCAATTCACGATTATGATGAACGGCCCTGCCAGCGGTCCTGTTGATTGGAAGAGTGCCTTACAAGTCGCACACACCAAATCTTGGGATTCGAAAGAAACCGCAGTCACCGCAGCGCAAGCTCAACGAACTCGCGAAGCAATGTCTGTTGCTGACCTGTGGCTAGATGCTGTTGTCGAATTTGGCCCCGGCAACGTCAACCGTCAGGTATGGACTCGCTCTGAATGGATTGATGGCACCGCTGAGGTATGGAAGCGTATTTGCGAACCGGTTGCTGCAAATGTTGCTCAGGCCTTTGAAAGTATCCTCGATGAGCAGCAAAAGCACATCGCGGATATTGATCCCTCGCTATCAGATTCGGTTCCAGACATTTCAAGCCTTCTTAACTCGACTCGCGATATTTTGCCGAAGATGTCGTCGTTCCTTTTTGCAAGCCAAATTGGAATGGCTTTGGGCCAAATTGCTCAAAGCGCCCTGGGATCAACAGACGTCGGTATTCCCCTTGCCGATGGTTCTACCACAGCCCTCGTCGCTCGTAATATCGAAGATTTCGCTGATGAACTTGAAATTCCTTTCGAAGAAGTGCTTCAGTTCATCGCTTTGCGCGAGTGCGCACATCATCGTCTCTTCGCCGGTGTCCCGTGGCTTGCTGGCGACCTTACGCGCGCAGTTGAGCGATACGCGCAGCATATTGCGATCGATAGCGAGGCCGTCGCCGAGGCCGCGACTCGTCTTGACCCAGCGAACCCCGAGTTCAATGAAGATTCGCTGAACGAACAGATCTTCGCTGCCGCACCGACACCCGAACAGCGTGCAGCTTTGGAACGTGTGGAAAATCTTCTCGCCCTGATCGAAGGTTGGGTTGATGTTGTCACCTCGCTGGCGGCACGCCCGTATCTTCCCCACCTTGAGCAGCTGCGCGAGCTGATGCGCCGTCGGCGCGCATTGGGCGGTCCTGTTGAGAAGATTCTTGGAAGCTTAATTGGCTTGAAGATGCGTCCGCGTCGTGCTCGCGATGCGGCCAAGCTCTTCCAATTGGTCACTCAAGACGAGGGCAGCGATGCCCGCGAAAAGCTGTGGGCTCACCCCGATTTGATTCCCAATAGCAATGAGCTCGATTCACCAGAAACCTTTGTTGCGCTTCGACGCGCCGAGGCCGAGGCCAGCGCCGATATTGACCAGGCACTTGAGTCGCTATTGGATGGTTCAATGGGATGGGCTGAGGGACTTGATCCCACGATTGACCCCGAGGCAGATACCCTGCGTAAGGCAGGTTTTGATATTGGAGACGCATCTGAGGGCGAAGGTAGTGCTTCGGATGACGATCAATCTTCAGATAATGGGGCGGAGTCCCAATCCTGAATTTATTGGCCAAGTAATCCACAGGATGAAGGCCTCATCGGAGTTTTCCACAGATTCTTAGTTCTTGCCCATAAGTGCAATTTCCCACGCACAATAGGAATTCCCTATTCCACAGTGCGGAGGAAAAATGGCAAGCCCCCTGAGTATCGAAATTAACGGAATTGACCCTGTGACCATCGCGGCAGTAGAACTCATCATTCAAACCCTGCCTGAGCTTAGACTTCGTCTTGTTGATTCACGTCGACCGAGTGCTGAATTGGTAGCTCTTCTTCCGGAGGAGAGACTATTCGCACGGCGTTCTCAAGCCCTTCGCTCACACCTCGCTAAGCACTATCCGAATCTGCGATATTGCAGTTCGTACTCCCCTATCGATTTGGGAATTATCGCTTCTGTGGGTTCCCATGATCTCGAGAAGGCAGACGCAATGATGCACTGCGATATTCCGCATCTCCTCACCTGCAGGAATGAGAGCTACTGGGACATCGGCCCGCTAGTAGTGCCGGGGGTCACCTGCTGTGCGCGGTGTCTCGAGACCACACAATCCGACCGCCATTTGCTCCCTAGCCTCGGTCGTGACCTTGAACTATGGCGTTTTGAAACGCCACTACCCTGGCTCACTCACATGGCTGCGGCTTGGCTCTCTTTGATGATTTACGACTTTGCACGCTTCGGCATGGACCGACGATCAAGCATGAACCGTTTTCTTCGCATCACGACAGAAGGAGAGGTTTCATGGATCGAGGTCGATAATGACCCTCTCTGCGGGTGCACCAGCGCAGCTGTCTCACAGTCTCCGGCGCCTTCGCTGACAACAGCTACTTTGTCTACGAGTATCGGCGAATTCGACATGCTCAGTCATAATCACCGCTACCGCATTGCCTCATAGTTACGCCGGCTTTGTTTCCACTTGGACTTCTTCGCCGCGGATAATTGCCAAAATTTGAGGCCCAAAGTAGTCGATTTTAACTTCGCCAATTCCGCGAATAACCCGAAGCTGAGTCAGCGTCTTGGGCTGAGCGATAGCGACATCTCTCAAGGTCTTATCGGTAAGTACAGCGTAAGCCGGAACTAATCGAGCCTCTGCCTCAGCTTTTCGCCATGCACGTAAACGTTCGAAGAGTTCAACAACCTCCGGAGCATTACTTTCCTCAAATTCAGCATGGGCTGCCTTGGCCGCGCTGCGTTTAGATGTACCTGCGCGCGTTGAAGAAACTCCAACTTGGGGTCGTTCTTCTCGAGGCCACAGATCCTTCATGAAGCGGGAACGCTGGCGGTTTCCTCCCCCGTGGCGCGAACGCGAGTAGGAGATCGCAAGATGATCCCGAGCACGTGTCATTCCCACGTAGAGCAGACGTTTTTCTTCCTCAATTGCATCTTCGCCCTGCGCAAGAGAGATCGGAATAAGCCCTTCACTCACTCCAGCAAGGAAAACGTGTTCCCACTCCAGTCCTTTTGCCGCGTGAAGGGTCGAGAGCGTGACCCCCTCCGTGGTTGGGGCAGCTTGTGAGACCTCACGCTCAAGAAGATTATTGACGAATCCAATGAAAGAGTTATTGGTAGAAGAGCGTGCCATTTCAACAATGGCATTGAGGTTATCCCATCGTTCTCGAACCGCTCCCTGAGCCTGTGGTGCCTGCGGGGACCATCCAGCGATTCCAAGAAGATCTTCAACCAAGTGAACAACATCAGCCTCGTCAATTCCTTGATTGTGCAAGGTTGTCGCTTGCTTCTTTAATAGAAACATCGCGCGGCGGACCTCTTCGCGCTCAAAAAAGCGCATCCCAGAATGGACGAGGAAAGGAATACCGGCCTCGCTCAGCTGGGCTTCGAAATTTTCTGACTGGCCATTGGTTCGATAAAGAATTGCGATCGAGGAATATGAAACTCCATCGTCGTGGAGCCCCCGGATTTGCCTCGCAATCCCCACGGCCTCGTCATTGTCGTCCGCATAGCTCTGATAGTCGACAGGGACACCGTTATCCCGCTGAGATACCAATTTCACGGCGCCTTTAAGAACAGACAAGTGTTCGCCCTTCATCAGGGTATTCGCTGCACTCACAATCTGTGGCGTCGACCGATAGTCACGAACCAGTTGCACAACGCGAGCTCCCTTGTGCTCCTGTGCGAAGTCTTGAAGATAGCGCGGTGAGGCACCCGCAAAAGAATAAATAGTCTGAGCAACGTCACCAACAACGCAAATATCATGGCGCCCACCAAGCCAAAGGTTGAGAACATGGTGTTGGAGGGCAGAGACATCCTGATATTCATCGACGACGAAGCTGCGGTATTGACGATGAATCCGTTGAGCAATAGCTGGATAGTCCTGCAAGATTCCTGCCGTCAGCACCAAGACATCTTCAAAATCGAGAACCCCCCGGTCCTCTTTGGCCTCCTGATAGGCGTCCATCAGTGCCAGAACATCATCAACGCTAAGGTCACCCGGCGGCGTTCGCCTATTGGCGCGAACTGCCTCAGCATAGGCATCAGCATCGAGCATGGCGACCTTCGACCACTCAACCTCGGCGGCTAAATCGCGAACGAGCGCTTTGTCGGCGCGGATACCGATTCGCGCGGCAGCTGCGGAAATCAAGGATGCTTTGTGCTCAATGAGGGGTGGCATGCTCCCGCCGATGGCACTTGGCCAAAAATACTGGAGCTGGCGCAAGGCGGCCGAGTGAAAAGTCCGCGCTTGGACGCCTGGAACCCCAAGTGCCGTCAGACGCTCACGCATCTCAACTGCAGCTCTCTTCGTGAAGGTCACTGCCAAGACATTTGTCGGTTCGTAGACACCGCGTGTAACGCCATAGGCAATGCGATAGGTAATCGCTCGCGTCTTACCCGTCCCAGCCCCCGCAAGCACCGCCATTGGACCAGAGACGAATTGCGCGACACTCCGCTGATCGGGATCTAGTGCTTCAAGAAGACGTTCCGCGCGTTCTTCATCTTGGCGGCTCACAGTGCATCATCTTCCGCATGCAACCAAGTGTCGATCATCATGCGAGCGATCGCGGTATGGGTAGGGATCTCCAGTTCGCCACTGTTAACCGCATCAATAAGTTCCGCGCGCGTCATCCATTTCATGGCATCTACCTCTTCCATATCTGGAGAGGGATCCGGCGTACCAGAAACTTTCCCGGTAAAGCCAATCATGACCGAACGCGGGAAAGGCCAAGGCTGCGTCGCAACATAGCGGACCTCTTCCACATCCAACGAGGCCTCTTCTTTTGCTTCCCGAACTACCGCATGCTCAGGAGCTTCTCCTGCCTCAACAAAACCAGCAATGAGCGACATGAAACGCGGTTTCCATGAGCGGTTGTGCGCAAGCAGCAAACGATCTTCCTCATCGGTGATTGCAACGATCACTGCGGGATCCTGCCTGGGATATTCGAGGCGATCACATTGGACGCATCGCTGAGTCTCTCCCCCATTTTCGTGCTGGAGTTTCCCGCCACACCTTGGGCAATAACGCGTACGCTCATGCCAACGCAGAAGCGCTAAGGCACGCGCGCATGATGAGCAGTCAGCAGCTTCGAGGAGCGCTGCCTCATACCGAAGAGAGAGCCACTGAGGATCTGCCGGAACGACGCTAGTGGCTGCGGGTGCGTGAGTTCCTTCAACAAGCGCCCCCCAATCTTCTTCAGAGTCAAGGATTGCGATGAAACGCGCAACACCGGAAGAATCAACCCCACCGAAGAGCACGCTTTCCGCTTCTTCAACTGCAGGACCGATATCCGCGGCTCGCCGTGGAGTGCTCCCATCTGAAGTAAGCGCAACCATGCCCTGAGTAGTCATTGCCAGAACCCGCAAAGAACGCGCGTGGGGCGCTAAGGAAGCGCATGCGGCCTCGTACCCACCTTTGTGCGTCATACGCGGAGCCCATGCGCTCAATTCATGTGGGAAATAGAGCTGTTCATTGGCGAAAGGAAGACCAGTAACCGTGTCAAAATGGGGCATGATGTAACCGTAGCCGTCCTTCGCTTCAGTCACAACGCAAATGCGCGTTAGGCTGGAGCCATGACTACTTCTCAGCTTCGCGCCGATGGGCGCACCCCCTCACAGCTTCGCCCCATGTCCATTACCCGTTCCTGGGCAGGAACCGGCGAAGGATCCGCGCTGATTGAATGCGGGAACACGCGCGTTCTGTGCGTTGCTTCGCTCACCGAGGGCGTCCCCCGTTGGAAGCGCGACAGCGGAGAAGGCTGGGTGACCGCGGAGTATTCAATGCTTCCGCGTGCTACCTCCGAACGCTCCCAGCGTGAATCCGTCAAGGGAAAGATCGGCGGACGCACCCATGAAATTTCGCGTCTCATCGGCCGTTCGCTTCGCGCGATCGTTGATATCAAGGCCCTCGGAGAGAACACTCTGGTCCTTGACTGCGATGTTTTGCGAGCCGACGGCGGTACCCGCACCGCTTCCATTTCGGGTGCCTATGTTGCGCTTTACGAGGCGATTTCTTGGGGAATCTCAAAGGGGATCATCGCCGCTTCTTCTCCTGAGAAGGTCCTCTCTGATTCGGTAAGCGCAATTTCCGTTGGCATCATCGATGGCACCCCCATGCTCGATCTTCCCTACGTTGAAGATGTGCGCGCGCAGACGGATATGAACGTCGTGCAGACTGGTTCGGGTTCTTTCGTTGAGGTTCAGGGAACCGCTGAACACGCGCTCTTCTCCCGCACCGAACTCGGCGAGCTCCTTGACTTGGCAACCGCCGGTAACGCCCAGATTCGCGACCTCCAGGCACGCGCGCTTGCGGCAGATCCGGGAGTCACCGTTTCTTCCGAGGCCGCGCTGTGAGCTCCGTACGCAGCGCAGATGCGCCTCGCTTGGTTTTTGCGACCGGAAATGCGCACAAGGTTGCAGAGCTCGAGGCGATCATCGCTCCCCTCCTCCCCGAAGGAGCCGGCCGAATCGCACGGATGAGCGACTTCGATGTCGCCGAGCCCGTTGAAGACGGCGCTACTTTTGCCGAAAACTCTTTGATCAAGGCTCGCTCTTTGTGCGCAGCAACTGGAATCGCTGCGCTCGCCGATGATTCCGGTCTGTGCGTTGACATCATGGGCGGCGCGCCGGGTATCTTCTCTGCCCGTTGGAGCGGGGCTCACGGGAACGACCAAGCGAACCTTGAGTTGCTCCTTGCTCAGCTCAGTGACGTTCCGCTTCACTTACGAGGCGCTGCATTTGTTTCCGCAGCGGCATTAGTGTTGCCTGATGGCCGCGAGTTCGTTGAACTCGGACGCGTGGACGGGCACCTGACGACCGCGCCGCAAGGCGAACGAGGATTTGGTTACGATCCAATTTTTGTTCCCTCGGGTATGGATCGCACTGCAGCACAGCTCACTGCGGGGGAAAAGAATGCAATCAGCCACCGCGGGATAGCTTTCCGCGCGCTTGCACCGCGAATTATTGAGGTTCTAGCAGGCAACTAAGCAAGGTACAGGAAAACGCGTAGTCGGATGATGAGATTCCGGCTACGCGTTTCTTTTTCCCGGAATCGGTGTACCTACGCGTTCTAGAAATCGACAGACATACCGGTCGTCGCAAGCTCCACGTTCCCGCTGTAGACCTGCTTCGCTTGGAATCGCGCGCCCTCGGGATTATTCCACGGTTGGATATGCGTAAGAATGACACGGCCAACTTCGGCACGCGCGGCAAGGGTACCTGCACGGCTACCATCCATGTGGATCCCCTCGACGGTGTCTTCCTCAGTAAAACCTGCTTCACTGAGAAGAAGATCTACCCCGCGAGCGCCTTCAACGATGCTGTCACACAGATCAGTATCGCCGGTGTAGAAGAAAGTGCTGCGCGATCCAGAGGTATCGTCTTTTGAAAAACCAGAAGGGCCGCTGATGCGAACACCGAAGGCTGGTACAGAGTGCCATGCCTGCGCTGCACTCACGGTGAAGGGACCAAAAGACCAACTCTTTGCGTCTTCGAGTTCCTTGAAAATAAACTCTGTCGAATAGGTTTCATCTTCGTCAGCACCGTCGATCTGGCGAACACGGTCCGGTAAGCATGCCGGCCCTGCAAGAACCATGGGATCACGATAAGCACCAGGTCCCCAGCGCCGGTAGACATGTAGGGAAATTACATCTCCCATGTGGTCCGCGTGACAGTGCGAGAAAATCACCGCATCAAGATCTGCTGGCTCAATGTAACGCCACAACTCACCGAAAGATCCTGGCCCCATGTCCAAGACAAGGTTCCAGGTTCGCTGCCTCCCAGTTCTTTCATCGGGACCGTGAGCTTGAAGCAGGTAGCAGGATGCAGGTGAATCAGGTCCAGACATTGAACCCGTGCAGCCGATGATACGAAGCCTCACTGAGCACCTCCTTCTAGCGGGAGGGATGGGACTTCACTCACGCTTTGAACCTCAGGCCCAAGGAAACGGCGGGCAAGGATTGGGAATCGCGACGAAGCATCGGTGGTGAGGAACTGGTGCTGCGGTTCATCGCCTGCACCGCGGCACGGCGCATGGAGCAGATCGCGGTCAACCAACTCGTTGTAAGTGACATTCGCCGTCGTGGCCGAGGAGGTTACCAGACGAACGTTATCCCCCATCACTCGCCCGATAACCCCGGTAAGAAGCGGGTAGTGGGTGCAGCCAAGAATCAGGGTGTCGACGCCTTCTTCTTTCAGAGGAGCAAGGTATTCGCGGGCAATGCCCTCCAGCTCAGGACCTGCTGTTTGTCCAGCTTCGACATATTCGACGAAAAGCGGGCACGCCTGCTGGAAGACTCGAAGACCAGGAACTGCAGCAAGAGCATTGACATAGGCTTCCGACTGGATAGTTGCCTGAGTTCCAATCACGCCGATCTTGTGATTGTGCGTTGCAACGACAGCAGCACGCGCGGCAGGGGTCACGACCTCAATGACGGGAATGTGCTGGCCCACCCAGTACCGTTCCCGCGCGTCCGACAGCGCAGCAGCGGTTGCGGTATTGCATGCAATGACCAAGGCCTTTGCTCCGGCCTCGACAAGGCGGTCAAGCCCCCACAGCGTCAATTGGCGAACTTCGGCGATCGGACGCGGACCATAGGGAGCGTGAGCCGTGTCCCCCAGGTAGACGATGTCCTCGTCTGGCAGCTGATCAATGACGGCACGCGCAACCGTGAGTCCACCTAAACCAGAGTCGAAAATACCAATCGGCGCGTTATCCATACAACGAAACTAACTCGCTTCACCCTGGAGATGCACAGATTTGAGCAGTGACTCTTGCCACCATGTGATCAGTAGGTAGATCGCGGCAGCGCTTTGCTCGCGTGTCCCCTCAGGTTTTTCCTGAGCGATTGTCTCGATCCGAATCACATCAGAATCGTTATGAATGCCCAGTTCTCCAGCCAAAGCAAGGCGCATATCGGTGAGCGCGCCAAGCCAATTCCACGTCGATTCTTCATCCAGAACGAGGTAGTTCGTTCCGTCAACCAGCACATCGTTGAGTTGGTTACACACGGTACGAAGTCGCTGAGATTTTTGCGAACGCAGCGTGTCCTCGGTTAGTGCACGCAAGCGTGCTGCTTCCTGGGGATCCGTGCTCATAGGGGGAAGAAGGAAATCCAGAGCAGGATCAATCGCTGCCGCACGTTCGCTCTCAAGTCCGGTTGCAGCGGAAAGAAACATGGGGAAATCCCCCGGGTCGTCTAAGACCACAAGGATTTCGTGGATGAGCTGCTGGATCAGAAGGTTGTAGTCCCTTCCGATCGGTGCGCTAATCCCCCGTCGTGAGACGGTAAAGGGGCCGATCACGTGACACGCTCCAATGTTGATTGCACTCCGTAATCGTGGAGTGTTTGTAGGTCTGCTTCGACGCGTTCACGTAGCCCAGTGGCGATGATGGCCTGTCCATCACTGTGCACCTGCAAAGTCAGTGCTTCGCACGTAGGACGCGGGTAGCCGAAATGCCTCCGTAGCACTTCGGCGATGTAGTCCGATGAGTTAATCGGGTCATCCCAGACAATGAGGTTCCACCTCGGCACCGATGTATCAGCGGTCCCGACGTTGGGATTATTCGCGGTCATAGGCATGCCCGACATGTCTTAAGCCTACGCAGGAAATGCCTTCCTGTCTGCACTTTTGGAATTTCTTGCACATTTTTCCACCATTAGCGATTAAATTTGAGATATGCCTGCATCATTTGAAACGTCGCTTCTGACGGATATGTATGAATTGACCATGCTCGACGCTGCCATGAAGTCGGGTACCGCAAATCGACACTGCGTCTTCGAGCTCTTTGGGCGCCGTCTTCCCGCTACCCGCCGCTTCGGTGTCGTTGCCGGGACGGGACGGGTTCTCGAGGCCTTGGACCGCTTTGAGTTCTCCCCTGAGCAAATCCAGTGGTTGGCCGAAAAGAAGGTTGTCTCTGATACAGCTCTCGAGTACTTGTCAACCTTCCGTTTCCGCGGGAATATTTCAGGCTATGCCGAAGGCGAGTGCTATTTCCCGGGTTCTCCCCTGCTCACCGTTGAAGGCACCTTCGCCGAGTGCACCCTTCTGGAAACACTTCTTTTGTCGATCTACAACTACGATTGCGCAGTCGCCTCTGCTGCTTCCCGTATGACAATTGCCGCCCACGGACGCCCCTGCCTGGACATGGGTGCACGCCGAGGCCACGAGCGCGCAGCTGTCTCTGCAGCACGCGCCTCCGTTATCGGCGGCTTCGCGGGCACTTCCGATCTCGAGGCCGGCAAGCGCTACGGAATCCCTGTGATCGGTACTGCCGCCCACGCATTCACCCTGCTTCACGACAGTGAGCGCCAGGCATTCGATGCTCAGATCGCCTCCCTTGGCCCGAATACAACCCTTCTGGTTGATACATACAACGTCACCGAGGGCGTTAAGACCGCCGTCGAGGCCGCACGTGCTGCAGGCGGAGAATTGGGCGCTGTGCGTTTGGACAGCGGCGACCTCGTCGCTCAGGCCTTTACGGTTCGCGGACAACTGGATGCACTCGGTGCAACCTCCACGAAGATCACCGTGACTTCCGATCTTGACGAGTATGCCATTGCAGCTTTGGGAGCTGCTCCTGTCGATTCTTACGGTGTTGGTACACGTCTGATTACTGGTTCCGGCGTTCCCACCGCAGCCCTGGTATACAAGCTCGTATCCCGCGAGGATAGTGACGGAAATATGGTGGGTGTTGCGAAGAAGTCTGCTTCGAAGAACACCGTTGCCGGCAAGAAGTACGCGGGTCGCCTTTACGACGAGGACGGCTACGCAAGCGAAGAAATCCTTTTCACTGGAAGCGCTGAAGAGGCTGCTGTTTTCTTCGAAGAAAATGGCGCCCGCCCCCTTCAAGTTCCACTGATTGTCGATGGAGAAATCCAAAGCGAAGCGTGGAGCTCTCAGGCGCTGTCCGAGGCCCAGGCTCATCACCTGCGCTCACGTAATGAGCTTCCTTACCAAGCATGGCGTTTGTCGGAAGGCGAACCTGCAATTCCAACGCGTTACATCTGAGGACTCAACATTATTGATGGTTGTGGGGCTGCGG